>NZ_CAWOJA010000027.1:0-15664 GCF_963881615.1 Rahnella sp. CJA17(1/100)
TCGGAGATATTACGGTTGTTAATCGGGTTGCCGTGGGCATCAGCGGGAGCCATCCCGGGTCATCTGAAGCATTTTTACAGCAACGCAGCGATGCTAAAACTGCCCTCGAGACGTGAGCGTGAATATGCCAGGGAAGTGAGAGAAAAAAGGTCGAAATATCCCTTAAAAAACAATGCCGGTCACCTTAAGTGACCGGCATTAGCCTTTCAGCGGGTTTTTTACTATCAGTATCTCAGCAGATTATTTTTTGCTGGTTTTCTTTTCAGCTTTTGGCGCAGGAGCAGCAACTTCTTCTGCTACGTCTTCACTGTATTCACGGCCGTAGTAAGTATCCATCAGAATCTGTTTCAATTCGGCGATCAGCGGGTAACGTGGGTTAGCACCGGTACACTGGTCATCAAACGCATCTTCAGACAGTTTGTCTACTTTAGCCAGGAAGTCAGCTTCCTGAACACCAGCTTCACGAATAGAGGTTGGGATACCCAGTTCCGCTTTGATTTCATCTAACCAGGTCAGCAGTTTCTGGATTTTCTGTGCAGTACGGTCACCAGGAGCGCCCAGACCTAAATGGTCTGCAATTTCTGCGTAACGACGACGCGCTTGCGGACGGTCATACTGACTGAAAGCCGTCTGTTTCGTTGGGTTGTCGTTGGCGTTATAACGGATAACGTTTGAAATCAGCATGGCGTTAGCCAGACCGTGCGGAATGTGGAACTCTGAACCCAGTTTGTGGGCCATTGAGTGACAAACCCCAAGGAAGGCGTTAGCAAACGCGATACCCGCGATAGTCGCCGCATTGTGAACACGTTCACGGGCAACCGGGTTTTTAGCGCCATCTTTGTAGCTGGCTGGCAGGTTTTCTTTCAGCAGTTTCAGTGCCTGCAGAGCCTGACCGTCGGAGTATTCGTTCGCCAGTACAGAAACATAAGCTTCCAGTGCGTGAGTGACGGCATCCAGACCACCGAAGGCACACAGTGATTTCGGCATGTTCATGACAAGATTGGCGTCAACGATAGCCATGTCAGGTGTCAGAGCATAGTCAGCCAGTGGGTATTTCTGGCCAGTCGCATCGTCAGTAACAACGGCAAATGGTGTAACTTCTGAACCAGTACCGGAAGTGGTCGTGACGGCGATCATTTTCGCTTTTACGCCCATTTTCGGGAATTTGTAGATACGTTTACGGATATCCATAAAACGCAGCGCCAAATCTTCGAACTGAGTATTCGGGTGTTCATACAGAACCCACATAATCTTCGCAGCATCCATTGGTGAACCACCACCCAGCGCGATGATAACGTCTGGTTTGAAGGAGTTCATCTGCTCAGCACCTTTACGAACAATGCTCAGCGTCGGGTCAGCTTCAACTTCGAAGAATACTTCAGTTTCAATACCATGACCTTTCAGAACGCTGGTGATCTGATCGGCATAGCCGTTATTGAACAGGAAGCGGTCAGTTACGATGAAGGCGCGTTTTGCTCCATCAGTCGCCACTTCTTCCAGTGCGATTGGCAGTGAGCCACGACGGAAGTAGATAGATTTAGGAAGTTTATGCCACAACATGTTTTCTGCTCGCTTCGCTACAGTTTTCTTGTTGATCAAGTGTTTAGGACCGACGTTTTCAGAGATGGAGTTACCACCCCAGGAACCGCAACCCAGCGTCAGAGACGGAGCAAGTTTGAAGTTGTACAGGTCACCGATACCACCCTGTGAAGCCGGGGTGTTGATCAGAATGCGTGCGGTTTTCATTTTGTTGCCAAAATAATTCACACGTTCTGGTTGGTTGTCCTGGTCTGTATACAGGCAAGAGGTATGGCCGATACCGCCCATTTCTACCAGTTTCTCTGCTTTAGCGACGGCGTCTTCGAAATTCTTAGCGCGGTACATAGCGAGGGTAGGGGACAGTTTTTCATGCGCAAATGGTTCAGATTCGTCAACAATGGTGACTTCACCGATGAGCACTTTAGTATTCGCAGGCACTTTAATGCCAGCCATTTCAGCAATTTTCACTGCTGGTTGACCTACGATAGCGGCGTTGAGGCCGCCATTTTTCAGAATGATATCTGAAACGGCTTTGAGTTCTTTACCCTGCAGCATGTAGCCGCCGTGAGAAGCGAAACGTTCACGGACTGCATTATAAGCTGAATCAACCACGATGATGGACTGCTCAGAGGCACAGATGACACCGTTATCGAAGGTTTTAGACATCAGGACGGAAGCAACAACACGTTTGATATCTGCGGTTTCATCAACAACGACTGGTGTATTACCTGCACCCACGCCGATTGCTGGTTTACCGGAGCTATAAGCTGCTTTAACCATGCCCGGACCACCTGTTGCCAGAATCAGGTTCAGATCCGGGTGGTGCATCAGTTGGTTGGAAAGCTCTACGCTTGGTTCATCAATCCAGCCAATGATATCTTTTGGCGCACCCGCAGCGATGGCGGCTTGCAGGACGATATCCGCAGCTTTGTTCGTTGCATTTTTAGCACGTGGGTGTGGGGAGAAGATGATGCCGTTACGGGTTTTCAGGCTGATAAGCGCCTTGAAAATTGCAGTAGAAGTTGGGTTGGTAGTCGGAACGATACCGCAAATCAGACCAATTGGCTCGGCGATAGTGATGGTACCGAAGGTGTCATCCTGGCCCAGGATGCCACAGGTTTTTTCATCTTTGTAAGCATTGTAAATGTATTCTGAAGCGAAGTGGTTTTTGATCACTTTGTCTTCAACAATACCCATTCCGGATTCTTCAACAGCCAATTTTGCCAGCAAAATTCGAGAATCGGCAGCAGCCAGGGCGGCGGCAGCGAAAATCTTATCCACTTGTTCTTGACTGAAGTTGGCATATTCGCGCTGTGCCTTCTTGACCCGAGCAACGAGTGCGTTTAGTTCAGCGACATTTGTTACAGCCATAATGCTCTCCTGATAAAGTTAAACTCTTTTAGTAAATAATCCGCCAAAGACTAGTATAGACCTGCTATCAGTCACCGTGAGAAACTAATTAAATCTAAGATTCTCAATGTGTTGTCTTTGTCTCTTTATTTGCTCAAAGAGCTTTCAGTTGTGAAGCACCGGGTAAAGCAGATGACGTTAAATAAATCACCTTCATCACTGGACGTTTTATCTTTCATGTAACGCTGAGTGACTATGTACTGAGATTACCTATTTGTAGGCAGCGTCAATTTGATCTGGATCACTAAATACTGATGCTGACACCTTTCAGCAACTTGATATTGAGAATGGTTATCAAATTCTCCCTTGGATAATACAGTTTTGTATCTAAAGTTATCAATAAAAAATCTGTTTTTTAACAAAAGTTGTATTCACTGCCTTTGTTCAGAAATCTGGTGATAAAAACTATGAAACGACGTGGCGCCTTTACGGGGATTCCAGTACATTAGCGCCCATCAAAACCTTCATCTACTGGCATAGTTATGCGGAGTTCTGCGTGAGCCAATCTTTATTAGATTTTTCAGGGTATATCAAGTTTTTCGTCGGTCTGTTTGCGCTGGTCAACCCTGTGGGGATCTTGCCAGTCTTCATCAGCATGACAAGCTATCAGGCGGCAGCGGGGCGTAATAAAACCAATATGACGGCAAACCTGTCGGTTGCCATTATATTGTCGACTGCACTTTTCCTGGGCGATGCCATTTTGCATCTGTTTGGTATATCGATTGATTCATTCCGAATTGCGGGTGGGATCCTGGTGGTCACCATTGCGATGTCGATGATCAGCGGGAAACTGGGCGAGGACAAACAGAACAAGCAGGAAAAATCAGAAACAGCGATACGTGAAAATGTCGGGGTGGTTCCGCTTGCGCTACCTCTGATGGCCGGACCGGGCGCAATCAGTTCAACGATTGTATGGAGTTCACGCTATCACAGCTGGCCGAATCTGCTGGGACTGACACTTGCGATTATCTTCTTTGCATTTTGTTGCTGGTTACTGTTCAGAGCGGCACCATTGCTGGTGCGATTACTGGGGCAAACCGGGATTAACGTGATTACGCGTATCATGGGGCTTTTGCTGATGTCTCTGGGTATCGAATTTATTGTGACAGGGATTAAAGCTATTTTCCCTGGCCTGCTCTAACCTGCTGGTCACTGAATTATCACGGAAACACGGGTGGGTTTTCGTGATAATTATTACCTTTCCTTATAATGCGATGCATTAATATAGTGCAGCTAATGACTTAATTAAGCGCGTTTGCACCTAAATGTGGCGTAAAGCCACGTCTCATTCTTCTTTTCGAACCAAGTCTTCATTTCTTCTAATAAACTTAGCGAATTTTTAGCTAAATACGCATCTTTACTGCCCGTTTTGACGCTAATTTATCCACATCATTCTGTAAGGCTTGTGCATGCTGTATCGAGATGTTATTAGTGTTAACACCGCAGTTAACAGGTGTTTATCCTTGAAAACATCTTAATGTTAACGGATTGTGTCAGGCGAGTTCTTATGCAATCAGTGACGTTAATTTTGCGCTAAAAATTATCGTAAAAATGCCAATAAACAATGAGTTAACCAAGGTTTCCAAATGTTTCCTTGTGGATGACTCATCGGGCTTGTAACCAGTAAAAGAGAATTGCGTAACAAATTTGCAAAATTTATTGGCGCCTGTATCAGGCTTCTGATAATTTTCAAATCGCCTTCAAAAATGGAATTTTGTTAAGCGGGATGCTCTGAGTGAGAACGAATCTTGCTAGAGACAGAAAGATTGAAGCCATTTTATTTGTTTTTGGAGAGTATCGTGTCGCAATGCGTACCACAAAATTATCCTCAGCCGCTTTCTGCGAAAAGAAAGCCGGGCATTGTGCTGGCGACATTACACAGTCTTTTGTTGAGTCTGCCGGTTCTGCAAAACAAACCTTCATCTCTTCTTCTCATTAATTGAATTCAGGCGCTTAACTGCGAAGGGCTTTCTATCGCCGTGAGGCGAATAAGAAAATAATATTGTTAAGGTCAGGAATAACAGTATGTGATTACCTGGTGTGACGCAGAACCTTGTTTTGTTGTGCACGGGGTAAATCAAATGGGGTGGGATCATCCTTAACGATCCCGGAAACAACATGGCGAACAACAGCCTGACGTTTCCAACGTTATTGAGTAATACATGCAGTAATAGGGGACAGCCATCTGCGGGTGGTAACTACATGGGGGCCTTTCTTGAGCAATTCGTTCCTGCTTTTGAAACCCATTGACCCAGCAAGGGTTTATCTTGCACCCGGGCGTGCAAGTTCATAATAAAAACTGGAGTTGAATAAAAATGACCAACATCACAAAAAAAAATCTGCTCGCTGCCTGCATTCTGGCTGCAGTAGGATCTGTTTCAATCAATAATGCATTCGCAGCCAACGTGCCAGCAGGCGTGACTCTGGCCGCCAAACAAGAGCTGGTGCGCAACAACGGTTCTGAAGTTCAGTCTCTCGACCCGCATAAAGTCGAAGGCGTGCCGGAATCTAACGTTATCCGTGATTTGCTGGAAGGCCTGGTAAATACCGATAGCAAAGACGGCAGCGTCATTCCTGGTGTAGCCACCAGTTGGGAAAACAAAGATTTTAAAGTCTGGACCTTCCACCTGCGCCCGGAGGCTAAATGGTCTAACGGCGACCCTGTAACAGCCGAAGATTTTGTCTATAGCTGGCAGCGTCTGGCGGATCCGAAAACTGCGTCTCCGTATGAAAGCTATCTGCAATACGGTCATATCGAAAACATTGACGACATCATCAGCGGTAAGAAAAGCCCTGATACTCTGGGTGTGAAAGCGCTTGACGACCATACCCTGCAAGTCACTCTGACCGAACCTGTTCCCTATTTCGTCAAAATGCTGTCTCACACCGCGATGAAGCCGGTAAACAAAAGTGTTGTTGAGAAATTTGGCGACAAATGGACTCAGCCAGAAAACTACGTGAGCAACGGTGCATACAAACTGAAAACCTGGACCGTTAACGAACGCATTGTTCTGGAGCGTAGCCCGACTTACTGGGATAACGCAAAAACCGTTATTAATCAGGTCACTTACCTGCCAATCTCCTCTGAAGTGACTGACGTTAACCGCTACCGTAGCGGCGAAATCGACATGACTTATAACAACATGCCGATCGAACTGTTCCAGAAACTGAAAAAAGAAATCCCGACCGAAGTCCACGTTGACCCGTACCTGTGCACTTATTACTACGAAATCAATAACCAGAAAGCACCATTCACTGATTCACGCGTTCGTGAAGCGCTGAAACTGGGCCTGGATCGCGACATCATCGTGAACAAAGTAAAAGCGCAGGGCGATTTGCCAGCTTATGGCTATACCCCTCCTTACACTGATGGTGCAAAACTGACGCCTCCGGCCTGGTTCAAAGAGACTCAGGAACAGCGTAACGAGCAGGCTAAAAAACTGCTGGCGGAAGCGGGTTATACCCCAGCTAAACCACTGACTTTCGACCTGCTGTACAACACGTCTGATCTGCACAAAAAACTGGCTATCGCCGCTGCCGCTATCTGGAAGAAAAATCTGGGTGTTGACGTGAAACTCGTTAACCAGGAGTGGAAAACCTTCCTGGACAGCCGTCATCAGGGCAACTTCGATATCGCCCGTGCTGGCTGGTGCTCCGATTACAACGAACCTTCTTCCTTCCTGAACACCATGCTGTCTGACAGCAGCAACAACACGGCTCACTATAAGAGCCCTGCGTTTGATAAAGACATCGCGGACACGCTGACCGCGAAAACTGACGAAGAACGCGCAGCGCTGTATCAGAAAGCTGAAACCCAGCTCGATAAAGATTCTGCGATTGTGCCTGTCTATTACTACGTGAACGCGCGTCTGGTGAAACCATACGTTGGTGGTTACACCGGTAAAGATCCACAGGACAACGTCTACGTTAAAGACTTATACATCATCAAACACTAATTAATCAGTGTCAGAGCAAGGCATCCCCGAGCTGCCTTGCTCCTTCTTTATTGATGAAGGTAATGTTTTTAGTGCCGGTTTTCGGTGCTGAAGCAAAGAGCCACCACGGCGGCCATCACCCGATAGTCGTCGTGACCAAGCCAAAACTATCAAGCTGTAGTGACAGGCTTAGAAACAGGTACGGGCAATGTTAAAGTTTATTTTACGCCGCTGTCTGGAAGCGATTCCGACGCTATTCATTCTGATCACCATTTCGTTTTTTATGATGCGTCTTGCACCTGGCAGCCCTTTTACGGGTGAGCGTAATCTTCCGCCAGAAGTGATGGCGAACATTGAGGCGAAATATCACCTCAATGACCCAATGTATAAGCAATATTTCCATTATTTAGAACAACTGGCGAAAGGCGATTTTGGCCCGTCGTTCAAATATAAGGACTACACCGTTAATGATCTGGTTGCGGCTTCTTTCCCGGTTTCAGCGAAACTGGGTCTGGCGGCATTTATCATGGCGATTGTGTTTGGAGTCAGTGCGGGCGTTATCGCAGCACTCAACCAGAACACGAAATGGGATTACACGGTGATGGGCGTTGCGATGACGGGGGTGGTCATACCCAGTTTCGTGGTTGCGCCGTTACTGGTGCTGATATTTGCCATCACGCTTAAATGGTTGCCTGGCGGCGGCTGGAATGGCGGTGGTGCCAAATATATGATCCTGCCGATGGTGGCACTGTCACTGGCTTATATCGCCAGTATTGCGCGTATCACCCGCGGTTCAATGATCGAAATTCTGCATTCCAACTTCATCCGTACAGCTCGCGCCAAAGGGTTGCCGCTGCGTCGCATCATTTTGCGCCACGCGCTTAAACCTGCACTGCTGCCGGTATTGTCATACATGGGACCGGCCTTCGTTGGGATCATCACCGGTTCGATGGTCATCGAGAGCATTTTCGGATTGCCGGGCATTGGCCAGCTGTTTGTTAACGGTGCATTAAACCGTGACTACTCACTGGTCTTGAGCCTGACCATTTTAGTGGGCGCATTGACCATATTATTCAATGCGATCGTCGACGTGCTTTATGCCGTCATCGACCCGAAAATCCGTTATTAATGCCGGAGTACGTCAATGATGTTAAGTAAGAAAAATAGCGACGTCGTGGAAAACTTCAGCGAAAAACTCGAAGTTGAAGGCCGCAGTCTGTGGCAGGATGCACGACGTCGTTTTATGCACAACCGTGCGGCGGTCACCAGCCTGATCGTGCTGGCATTTATCGCGCTATTCGTGGCGTTTGCGCCGATGTTATCCCAGTTTTCCTACGATGATACCGACTGGAATATGATGTCAGCGGCACCTGATTTTGCTTCTCACCACTATTTCGGCACTGACTCTTCAGGCCGTGATTTGCTGGTACGTGTGGCGATCGGCGGACGTATTTCCCTGATGGTCGGTGTAGCGGCAGCGTTAGTGGCCGTTATTCTCGGTACGCTTTACGGGTCGTTGTCCGGTTATCTGGGCGGTAAAATTGACTCCGCAATGATGCGTCTGCTGGAAATTCTCAACTCCTTCCCGTTCATGTTCTTCGTTATTCTGCTGGTGACCTTCTTCGGGCAAAACATCCTGCTGATATTCGTGGCGATCGGGATGGTGTCCTGGCTGGACATGGCGCGTATCGTGCGTGGACAGACTCTCAGCCTCAAGCGTAAAGAATTCATCGAAGCGGCGCTGGTGAGTGGTGTGAGCACGCGCAATATTGTCCTGCGTCACATTGTTCCCAATGTGCTGGGCGTTGTCGTGGTCTACGCATCGCTGCTGGTGCCGAGCATGATTTTGTTTGAATCCTTCCTGAGCTTCCTGGGATTGGGTACACAGGAACCACTGAGCAGTTGGGGCGCGTTGTTAAGCGATGGCGCCAACTCGATGGAAGTTTCACCTTGGTTACTGCTGTTCCCGGCAGGCTTCCTGGTTGTAACTCTGTTTTGTTTCAATTTTATCGGCGATGGCTTGCGTGATGCCCTCGACCCGAAAGATCGTTAAGGAGTGCAATCATGAGCACCATTGAACATTCCACATTTGCAGCCCCCGCCGCGGTTGACGGCAAAGTCCCGCCAATCTTACTTGATGTTCAGGATCTGCGCGTCACGTTCGAGACTCCGGACGGTGACGTTACCGCAGTGAACGATCTGAATTTCGATCTGCGTGCTGGCGAAACGCTGGGCATTGTGGGCGAATCCGGTTCTGGTAAATCACAGACCGCCTTTGCCCTGATGGGGTTACTGGCCAGTAATGGCCGCATCGGCGGTTCGGCGAAATTTAATGGCCGCGAAATCCTCAATCTGCCACAACAACAGCTCAATAAGCTGCGCGCAGAACAGATTTCGATGATCTTCCAGGATCCGATGACCTCTCTCAACCCGTACATGCGCGTTGGTGAACAGTTGATGGAAGTCCTGATCCTGCATAAAAAAATGAGTAAGCGCGAAGCGTTTGAAGAATCCGTACGCATGCTGGACGCGGTGAAAATGCCGGAAGCCCGCAAGCGTATGAAAATGTTCCCACATGAATTCTCCGGTGGTATGCGCCAGCGTGTGATGATTGCAATGGCGTTGTTGTGCCGCCCTAAATTGCTGATTGCCGATGAGCCGACCACGGCGCTGGACGTGACCGTTCAGGCGCAAATCATGACATTACTGAATGAACTGAAATCAGAGTTCAACACAGCAATCATTATGATTACGCATGACCTTGGCGTGGTGGCCGGTATCTGCGACAAAGTGCTGGTGATGTACGCCGGGCGAACCATGGAATATGGCCGTGCACGCGATGTGTTTTATGAACCTTGTCATCCTTATTCCATCGGCCTGCTCAATGCGGTTCCTCGTCTTGATGCCGAAGGTGGCGCGATGATGACTATTCCGGGCAACCCGCCAAACTTGCTGCGCCTGCCAAAAGGTTGTCCGTTCCAGCCGCGCTGTCCGCATGCGATGGATATCTGCTCCTCGGCACCGCCGCTGGAGCGTTTCGGGGATGGCCGTTTGCGTGCATGCTATAAGCCGCTGGAGGAGCTGGTATGACAGACAACACAATCATGAACAGTGCGGCAATGAACACCCACGCGCCAGAGAAAAAAGTTCTGCTCGAAGTGGCTGATCTTAAAGTCCATTTCGACATCAAAGACGGTAAACAATGGTTCTGGCAGCCCTCGAAAACCCTGAAAGCCGTCGACGGCGTGACCCTGCGTCTTTATGAAGGGGAAACGCTGGGCGTAGTGGGGGAATCCGGTTGTGGTAAATCGACCTTTGCCCGTGCGCTGATCGGGTTGGTGAAAGCCACTGACGGTCGTGTCGCATGGCTGGGCAAAGATCTGCTGAATATGTCGGACAGCGAGTGGCGCCACACGCGCAGTGATATCCAGATGATTTTCCAGGATCCGCTGGCGTCCCTGAACCCGCGTATGACCATCGGTGAAATCATTGCCGAGCCGCTGAAAACCTATAATCCGAAGATGCCTCGTCTTGAGGTGAAGGAAAAAGTGAAGGCAATGATGTTAAAGGTCGGGCTGCTGCCTAACCTGATTAACCGTTACCCGCACGAATTCTCCGGTGGTCAGTGTCAGCGTATTGGCATCGCGCGCGCACTCATCCTGGAACCGAAACTGATTATCTGTGATGAGCCAGTCTCTGCACTGGATGTGTCCATCCAGGCGCAGGTGGTTAACCTGCTTCAGCAGTTGCAGCGTGAAATGGGCTTGTCGCTGATTTTCATCGCGCACGATCTGGCGGTGGTAAAGCACATCTCTGACCGTGTTCTGGTGATGTATCTTGGTCATGCCGTCGAGCTGGGGACTTATGATGAGGTGTACAACAATCCTCAGCATCCGTATACCCGTGCCCTGATGTCTGCGGTGCCGGTTCCTGATCCGGACAAAGAGCGCAACAAAGTCATTCAGTTGCTGGAAGGGGAGTTACCTTCGCCAATTAATCCGCCGTCAGGTTGCGTGTTCCGTACCCGCTGCCCGATCGCCGGACCAGAATGTGCGATAACCCGTCCGTTGCTGGAAGGCAGCTTCCGCCACGCGGTATCTTGTCTGAAAGTCGATCCGCTCTGATAAATACTCTCAGACGGAAAGCATAAAAAAACCTGCCAATGGCAGGTTTTTTTCGTCTTCGTTTTCTTTACGTATCGTTCTGCTAAGTCATTCAGATTGGATCAAGGCGGCAATTGAATGAAAGCAGCCAACACAGAGCCAGTCTGAAGGACGACGGAGAAGATTATTCTTTCCAGAGGATATGGCAGAGCTTGTGATCTTTCTCGCGACACAGCAGAACACGGGCGAAAATATCATTGATAGGCTGGTCTTCAGCGTCAGCCAGGCCAATCACCACTTCAGCAAAGAAGTCCGGATTTAAGTCGAAATCCACGTGCTCAACCCAGTCTTCAGCCGGGTCATATAATTCAGCGCCGCCACGTTCTTCAAATTGCAGATTGAAGATCAGGATGTCTGCCGGATCAAGGTTATCTCCGGCCAGTTCCAGAAAGATGTCGTAGGCTTGTTCAAGCGTTTCGTCTTCGGTCAGGCGATTATTCAGGTCCATATCATTCTCGTTTACAGATGAGTGTATTCAGGCTGGTTCAGGCCGGTACTGTGTATTACATCATGCCCGACGTGGCTTTTACAGCAGCGGACTGAAAAAGTAGAACAATCGTTCGACGATGCGGTGCCAGAAAGGACGTTTAAGCCAGGCTTCCACATCCAGCAAATGCGAGCGGGCAATATAATCTTCCTGCACGCGGCCCAAATCATCGCCAAATCCGGCGTCATCAATGACCAGTGTTATCTCAAAATTGAGCCACAGACTGCGCATATCCAGATTCACCGTGCCGACCAGACTGAGCTGGCCGTCGACCAGAATACTTTTGGTATGCAGCAGGCCGTCTTCGAACTGGTAAATTTTGACACCGGCTTCCAGCAATTCGCCAAAGAACGCCTTACTTGCCCAGTTCACCATCATCGAATCGTTCTTCATCGGCAGAATGATACTGACATCCACTCCGCGCTGCGCCGCTGTACAAATGGCATGCAGCAGATCGTCGCTTGGCACGAGATACGGTGTCGTCATCACCAGTTGTTCGCGTGCAGAATAGGTCGCAGTCAGCAGAGCCTGATGAATCATATCTTCAGGGAAGCCAGGGCCGGAAGCGATCACCTGAATGGTATGGCCGCTTTCCTGCTCGAACGGCATCTGGTTGAGATCCGGTTCCGGCGGTAAAATCCGTTTGCCAGTTTCAATCTCCCAGTCGCAGGAATACACAATACCCATTGTGGTGGCGACAGGGCCTTCCATGCGCGCCATCAAGTCCACCCACTGACCGACGCCGGCATCCTGTTTGAAGAAACGCGGATCGACCATATTCATGCTGCCGGTATAGGCAACATAGTTGTCGATCAGTACGACTTTACGGTGCTGACGCAGATCCATCCGGCGCAGGAACACACGGAACAGATTCACCTGCAACGCTTCAACGACTTCGATACCCGCGTTGCGCATCATGGCCGGGTAAGGGCTGCGGAAAAAGGCTACGCTGCCAGCGGAATCCAGCATCAGACGGCAATGAATGCCACGGCGAGAGGCCGCCATCAGGGATTCTGCGACCTGGTCAACCAGACCGCCCGGTTGCCAGATATAAAACACCATTTCGATGTTACTGCGTGCCAGTCCGATATCACGCATCATCGCGTGCAGCACGTCATCGCTGGTGGTCAGCAGTTGCAGCTGATTGCCTTTTACACCGGCAATGCCCTGACGGCGCTCGCAAAGCTGGAAAAGTGAGGCGGCAATTTCACTGTTCTCAGTGGCAAAAATACGCTTACAGTCTTTGAGATCATTGAGCCAGCGGGCGGTGGAGGGCCACATGGCTTTTGCCCGTTCCGCACGGCGTTTGCCTAAGTGCAGTTCCCCAAACGACAGATAGGCAATAATACCGACCAGCGGAATGATGTAGATGATCAGCAGCCATGCCATTGCGGACGGAACTGCCCGGCGCTTCATCAGAATGCGCAGGGTGACACCGGCAATCAGTAACCAGTAACCGAAAACCAGAAGACCGCTGATTACCGTATAAAATGTTGTCATAAAGGCGAAAAGTCCTGTTCGCAAGCCATCGGCATGAGTGTACGTGAAAGGGGAAACCTTTTAACTAACTTTATCCTGCTAATCAATCAGCTACCTCTGTAATCTGTATCAGATTAATAAAAGAGTCATCGCCCTGACATCAAGGTTAGCTGATAACGTGGAGGAAGGGGGAAAACAAGACTTGGATCACAACGTCATCGGCCTATAATGTCCCGCAGTTTTTCCGCTCAAGACACTTTCTGTAAAAGAAGCGCTTTCGTTAAAGAACCAGCCACGGGCATTACGGGACACAAGTGAATGAAACACAGTAGAAATGAAGTCGGCCGGTGGCGGATGTTACGCCAGACCCAGCGCCGGAGAAGCCGCTGGCTGGAAGGGCAGTCAAGACGCTACCGCCATATTTACCGTATTCGTCAAATCCATCATCAGCAGCACCAGCGCCTTTCATTGTATGCCGTGAACTACGAATGGAATTCCTGATTAACGGGATTTAGGCTGAAAAAGCGCGCCACATTTTTTGCAGACCAGCGTGGCGTTTTTGCGCACTTTCGAGCTCATCTGTTCTGAAACATAACCGCATTCCGGGCAGGTGACCTTCGTGGTCGTGCTGGTTAGAAACTTCAGTCCGTCGAAGAATGACATAATGCTTACCTCATGGGTAGGGGTAAGCATTCTAACACAGAAGCGATGAATGCAATGTGACGGCATTCGGGGAATCACGCCATGAGGTGTGATGTCATGGCGCGTGAGGGGTGAAATCAGTCGAAAAGCTCTGAAAGGAAGCTCTTCTTTTTATAGGGCTTTTGGGACGAGTAATGGCCGCGGTTGTCATAATTGCCTTGCGGCCGGTGATCGTCTCGACGGTCACGTTCCTCATAGCGTGCAGTTGCAGGGCGTTCTGCGGCCTGTAATGTGGCAGATTTCTCGATGATTTTATCCAGCTCACCGCGATCCAGCCATACTCCGCGACAGTCAGGACAATAATCGATTTCAATGCCCTGACGTTCGGACATCACTAACTGACTTTCTTTGCATACCGGACATTGCATATCAGGTTCTCCGCTCGACTGTTAAAGAAAAAAGGCGCAGGTAACTGTTTGAGTAACCGAATATTTAGACAATCAACTGACGTAAGCAAAAGTAAAGTTGATTAAAGAGAAGGCGGGAAGGCACAGGGAACAGCGGGCAGCCCGAAAAACTGCCCATAAAACATCAGAATACGCGTTTGAACGGTTTGACAGTCACGGCTTTATACACGCCAGCTTTAACGTACGGATCGGCATCTGCCCACACTCTGGCATCTTCCAGTGTTTCGAATTCGACAATCAGCACGGATCCTGTCATGCCAGCGGCGCCCGGATCTTCGCTGTCAATGGACGGGGTCGGACCTGCAATCAGTACGCGGCCTTGTTCATGCAATTTTTTCAGGCGTTCGATGTGAGCAGGGCGGGCAGCAGCGCGTTTCTCCAGCGAGTCGGAAACATCTTCAGAATAAATAACGTAAAGCATGAGTCACCTTTAATGGGGTTTTAGTGAGCGTTTTTTGGCAGCCAGAGGCTGCCTGACTATTTTACAGAATTAACATAGCTAAACCTGAAGTCCGGGGAAAGCGCTTTGCGTAGGATCAAAACAAGGGTTATTTGAGAATAGTTGTCATCTCGGTGTTGAATATGATTGCTATTTACATTTAAACTTGCGGCTTCACGGGGAAAATGAATCATTATGCCGCTAAAAAAGTTTAGATTTATCCGCAAGGTGACGGTGCCGGTTTTGCTTGCTGTTAGTTTACATGTCGCAGTCATTGCGGGCGTGTTGTATATGACGGTGGGCGAGTCAATCAAATTGCCAAGTCAGGATCAGAAGGTGATGAGTGTAACGATGGTCAATCCGGCCGACTTTGCACCCCCTCCGCCGCCGCCACAACCTGAACCGACACCGCCAGCACCTGAGCCGGAACCGGAAGTCGTGCCGGAGCCACCGCCGCCGCCTGAAGCCGTTTTGATTCCGGAGCCCCCAAAACCTAAGCCAAAACCGGTGAAAAAGCCGGTCGTTAAACCGAAGGTGAAACCCGTTGAACGTCCCGTCGAAAAACCGACGCAAACGGTACAAACTGCCCCCGTAACCAGCAACCAGCCGGTCACTAAACCTGTGAGTCAGCCTCTGGCGTCTACCAATGCGCAGAGCAATACTGGTCCGCGGCCGCTGCAGCGTGGCGAACCTGCTTATCCGGCGCGAGCACTGGCCTTACGTATCGAAGGGCGGGTTCGTGTACAGTTTGATGTGGACAGCGATGGTCGTGTGCAAAACGTACGTGTTCTGTCAGCTGAGCCGCGCAATATGTTTGAGCGGGAAGTGAAACAGGCGATGAGCAAATGGCGCTATGAACCGAAGGCTGCCAGCAATCTCGTGGTGAACCTGGTGTTCAGGATTAAAGGCGGTTCTGCTGTCGAATAAGCCAGGACAGGTCATCACCAGTGATTTCCACGCAAAAAAAGGTCGCCATGAAGGCTAATGCCGATCGTTTAAGGATCAGTTGACCGATCCTGTGGCTCGTGTAAAAAGGGTTCATGCTCATCATGGACCCTTTTTAAATGGAACTTTCACAAGCTCTCGGTATTATCAATCTTACT
>NZ_CAWOJA010000028.1:0-13855 GCF_963881615.1 Rahnella sp. CJA17(1/100)
TGCAGGGGGTGTGCTGCCGGTGATGACCAATGCCAGCGGCAGCGCATCGGGCACCACCCGTTCAGCGGTTGCTGATGGCAGCATTACGGTGCGTGATACCGGCCAGCAAACGCAGGATGTGAGTACGTTGAGCCGTGATACGGAGAACGCCAACGGGCATATCGATAAAATTTTCGACAAGCAGAAAATAGAAGAAAATCAGGCCGTGGCGCAGGCTATCAGCCAGGTGGGCGTCCAGACGATGCAGAATGTGGTCATGCAGGCGCAGGTGAATGCACGAAGTGACGCGCTCGCAAGATTGTCAGGCACGGCGGAGTACAACAATGCCTCGCCTGCCGACCAGCAGAAGATGCTGGAGAACTCGCCGGAAAACGTTGCTGCTGAGCAGAAATACGGCATTGGCAGCCCGTTCTGGACGGCGGGCACGGCGATATCAGGCGCGCTGGCAGGCTTAACCGGTGGCGACATGAGCCAGGCGCTGGCGGGCGGGCTGGCCCCTTATCTGTCTCTGGCGGTGAAGGCGGCGACCACAGACGCCAAAGGCAACGTTAACGAAGTCGAAAATATCACCGGGCATGCGCTTGCCGGCGCAGTGGTCGCCTATCTGCAGGGCGGTTCTGTGTCGGGCGGTGCAGCCGGGGCCGCGACCGGTGAATTGGCTGCGCAGTTGATTGCGAAAGAGTTGTATCCGGGAGTAAAACCGGAAAACCTGACGAATGATCAAAAAGCGAATGTCAGCGCACTGAGCACGCTGGCGGCCGGTCTGGCGGGTGGCGTGGCCGGTAATTCGTCTGTGGCTGCGGGGACGGGTGCGGTTGCCGGGAAAACGGCGGTGGAGAATAATGCGGAGAGTGACCTTAGCAAATTCGAAAAGGATGCAGAAGAGTTAAGGAAAAAGGAGAATGAGATATTTGGTGGGCTTCCTGACACTGAAAATCCTGAGCTGACACATAACGTAGTAAGTCCAGGATTAGGGCCTGGGATTGGAGTTGGAGTTGGTGCAAAAGGAAATGAATCGCTTGCCATAACGGCAGCATTGACACAGCAGGTTGCAGATTTGCGTGCTGCGTTGACAGGCAGTGCTAAGACAAGTGGTAATGTCGGGGTAGCACAGATCGATATTCCAGGCATTCAGACATCAATGGCGGCATCTAGCCGTATTAGTGTAGTCAGTGCTGAACAGCAGGCGTTAGGTTTTGTCGGCGAGGTTCCAGAGACGTTTCCAAGCTCTATTGTACCGACGGCTAGTAATCCACCTCAAATGCTTAACAGGGTAGTAGATTCGGAGGCGAAGATTTTGAACAATATCGCTGCGAAGTTGGGGGACAATACATCTGTGAGTGGGACTATTAACTTGCTGACTGAACGCGCTCCTTGCCTAAGTTGCTCAAATACTATCGAACTGTTCAAAGCCAAATATCCAAATATCACTGTTAATGTGTTCGATAATGGCGGTGTAATCCGTCCTACTAAAAAAGGGCTCTAAGATGCTTCATGAAGAACGTGTGACGTATACAATCCTTAAGTCATGGGCTTTGGAATGTTATTACGAAGGGTGTAGAGATCATGCGGTAATGAAGGGATGGCCCCATGAACAAATCATGGGATATGTAGATTACCAATTTGAAAATGTATTTGAGCGGCCGGTGGAGGATTTCATGTGGCGAGTCATCCTCTTGATCCTTTCTGGTGGGTGGGATCAAAGTTGGTATACTCAAGCACGTCAATTGATAGCAGATAAGATCAACAAAAATGGGATTGATGACCTGTTAATCGGAGTGCCAGCGGAAGAGGCAGAGTTATTTCTGCATGACCTGAAAATCTTGAAGTTGATCTGATGATCGAAAGGTGGGTATGGCTGCTCATTATTACGGCGATAATGAAATGAGTTAAATTACTAAAGCATCTGTTTATTAATGAGAATTGCCGTAAATAGTAGTAAAATTCATAGATGGTAGTGTGATTGAACTACTCGAATAACTAGGGTTCTTCAATGTGCGTGCAAGGAACAAAAAAACACTATCACTAATGGCTTCTGATCAGAATTTTAAGATAAAGATATTCGAAAAATTACGAGATGAGGTTGTTTGTTTTTCCGCTGGCCCAGATTGGTGTCACGCCGACGTGTTTTAATTTTTCAGGGATCAAAAAATGCTATCTGGGATTTATCGAAAAATAATATGGTGCTGACATGAAAAGCCAAAAATTATCGAAAATTTGTAGCTATAAATATTTAAAACTCGGTTGATGCTAAGAAAATCTTGGAATTTTTCAATATGTTACTCCGCCCGGGGCATTACTGGGTGGACTCGGTGCGAGCAGTGGCATGAATCTGAATAAGTCTCTGGAGAGTGAAGCTCAGTTGGCTAATCTTACTAAAAGTGGAGGTGCTTCGGTGGCTGGAAATGGCGCTAAAAATCCTTTACGTGATGCACCTTGGTTAGTAGCAGAATATGGTGATAAGGCATCAAAGTATCCAGTAAGAGCGATGGTACTCAGTTTGAAATGCATGCTTATCAGAATTCTATCACAGGGCAATTAGTCGAGCCTAAAACCATTCCAACACAAAGATAAGACACCAAATGAAAGTCAAATGTATTGCAACGAGCTTAACCACAGAGCAAAAACAGAATATGGGTCTCAATGAGTGCGAGGATCCTCAATATCCCTTTGTTATTGGAGAAATTTATACGGTTATTGGTGTTCATACACAAATAGGGCGCTATGCAGGTACAATACTAAAGATTCCAATGAAATACGCTGTACCTGCGCCAGTATGCCTTTTTAAAATTGTCGATGAACGCCCATCTTTATACTGGAAGATCAAACAGCTGAGTGAATATGAGATATCACTCTGGCCTGAAGAGTTTTACCAAGAATACTTTCAAGATGATCTTACCGATGGTGTGCCTGAAGTGGTTGAGATTTATAAAAGTGTTGTGGAGCGGCTAGAAAAAGAGTTCGATTAAACAAAATATTCCGCCCCCTGAGCCGAGATTTTATTTTGTAACCTTAGTCGCCAGCTCCATATCTAATCACCTAAAATTCATCCACAGCTGTAATGCTCACTGGCTGACCGGTGGTGAGTCGTTTTCTTATCGAGTTCGGTGATAGCCTGAGCTATCACCTTTAATAGAGTGGCAAGTCGGACGGTTTTGCAGAGTACGCCGCTGTAAATTCAACATGTCAACGCAACACCCTTTTCTATTAACCTTTCACAAACCCGGCACAAGGTCCTGTAATCCCCTCGGACTGGGTGAGCAAACCAGGTAGAGTAACCGGAAGCATAATTTATCCTCCTCCTGGTACTGACCCGAGTAACCCTGGGAGCTCGTATATTAGGGTTATGCCGCCTGGCTCAACTCCGGTAACTGGGTTAGAAAATGGTTATTGGATATCGGTCAAAAATGGTCAGCCGACGAATCCTGCCGCAGGCGGTACCGGCACTCGTGGGGAAACGTACATTCCATTACCAACAGAGACGATGCCATCAAAAAGATGAGGTAGCAATGATTAGTAAAGATGAACTTCATGAATTTGAGCACTCTATATTTACCGGAATAACAGTTGGAATTGGGTCTATGATTTTATTATTTTCGTCTAGTACCCGAGTATTGATCCAATGCCCATTCCTATGCGGTCGAAATGAACGGTCACATTTAGGTCATGGAGAAAATATAGAAACAAGTAATTTACTTTTTCCTCTTCTTAATCATGAGGTTAAGAATTGCTCACTCGTGGGTAATAAAAGATTGAATTTATGCTTTGACGATGGAAGTTATATATGCATAACTCCAGAAAATAACGGGTTAGAATCTTATGTAATTACGACTAGCCAAGGTAATTATCCGATAATTACTTACTGATTAATAACCTAAGCCAAGTCGTCGGAGGAACCTGTGCATGTCTTCACTGTTGAACAAAGGTTCTTAAAGCATAGAAATGTAATTCGGCAGGAAGATGAGTGAGCTTAACGCCGATTGATGGCAACGGATAAGCATCGCGAAATGAGGAACAAAATTGCTTGGTTTTCCTCTGAGAGCGTTATCCCTGAGCTATCGTGCAAATTTGAGCGGCAGGGTCAGCGTATTCCTGTTTCTTACCTCAGTGGAGTACAGGTTGTTATGGCAGCGGGGACAGGTCTTTAGCCCGACGTATTCGTAGTTGCACATCACACAGAGAAAGCGTTGTGGTCGGGGGTTCCCCAGGACAGAACCGTCATGCTGCATTGCATTGATCACTGTCCATGCGAGTGGGGTTGTTGCATTTATCGGGGGAGGCGGCAGGGGCGAGAGGCGGTAGGCACAGCTTTCCAATTGATTGACATCACTGAGCTCGAGGTCGTGTTCGAAAAAACGTCCCTCGGTGTGCGTGATACGAAATCGTAGGGGATTCAAGCAGTGCTGGCAGTAACAGGGCTGCCGCGCTTGAAGCGGATACAGGTCCGCTCTTAAGAGATTGCCGTTTTCGGTCATGCCATGCTTAATTTTTTTAAATTGCATATTTACACCTATCTACACCAGCCCGATGCCGTTGTGTGACTTGTTTGAGAAACCAGAGGGAGGACGAATGCGCGAGAGGGAGAAACAGCGCCTCGCCCTGACTAATAGACATGATTACGGCGCGCCTGGTGTATTAGGCGGGGCGTGATACCACCGGTTGTAAAATGCAAAAAACACATAGTCGTCAATCAGGTTGCCCAGCTTCGGTGTTTTCGCCAGGTAAGCGTTGAATAGCAACAGTCGATGCTGTTTCTGCCCGGACAGGTGAAGCGGCGACGCCAGCAGATCTACCCCACCAGAATCATTAGCGAGCAATGCGTAAAAGTAGATGAGAGCGAACGTCTCCAAATGCCAAGGTTCATGGTAAAAAAGCGTTGCAAGACCCTGCAGGTCGTCGGCAATGCCCATCCATCTCAGCCGTCGGCATTCCGATATAAGTAGTGAGAAGTAAACGCACTGGCCTTGTCTGGCATGCTCAATGAAGTGAACAGGCAACGGAGGATGGACGACTTCGCCGTGCGGACTAGGGCTGACAGCGCGTTTCTCCTTTTTGTGAAGAAGTTGCTGGGCAATGAAAGTCGGCGCAATCATCTCATCGGTATTGGGAGCCTGCGAGAGGGGCG
The DNA here is from genome assembly GCF_963881615.1 of Rahnella sp. CJA17(1/100). Lineage (NCBI taxonomy): Bacteria > Pseudomonadati > Pseudomonadota > Gammaproteobacteria > Enterobacterales > Yersiniaceae > Rahnella > Rahnella sp. CJA17(1/100). The sequence goes on from NZ_CAWOJA010000028.1 coordinate 5,126, forward strand.
CACCACCGGGATATATCCCAAGCCTCAGGTAGGGTTTCAGTGCCCGTACAGACTGCCCAGTTGTGGCATCAACCACGGCGTAGGTATCTAGCGCAGCCTGATAAAACATCGTCAAAGAGATTACTGCTTGAAGATTAGGCATCGTAATGACCCTTTATTATTTTGCCGAAAGGCTGTGTCAAGTGCACGGTAGTAGTCTGCTCAGGCCTGAACCAGGGTTTCTCAATGCTGTAGATGCCCGTCTGACAATGCGTGCAATATTTCTCTGCATGGTAGTCACTTCTGCATTTAGAACAGTACCAGTCGCTTTTACGGATCACCGGCTGTGCTTCTGGAACGAAGCGGCGTAAAGCGCTGACTCGGGCCATCTCTTCTGCATCGGGAGTGAGGTAGGGGCAGTCATGAAGTTTGTGAACTAATGTCGTCCGTGTCGTTTGTTGGATGTGTTTAAACCAGGGGTTCTTTCCGTTCTCTGGCGTGTGGAGTTTCAGGAGGGCCCTACACAGATGGCAACGGTATTGGTCGTTAGGGGCTAATTGCGCCTTTGTTGCAGCCATGAGGTGCCCGTTGCTGTTGTAGCTGATGAATGATTTTGCGTGCATGTTTCTACTCCGGTGCGCCAACTTGTAGACGTGCGTAATCCGTCCCGAATTGGGCAGGAGTTGCTACTGCAGGGATATGTTGGGTTTAATTGAATTTAGTTGGTGGGGATACGCTTACGGACGGGATTGGGCAATACGCTGCTTTACCCATTGTTCTACTTCGCTTGTAAACCAACGTGAACTACGTCCAAGTTTGATGGGCTTAGGGAACTCTTCTTGCTGAATTAGTTTATAAAGCCATTTGTCCGTCATCCCGGTGTAGGCTGTGATGAAAGCCATGTCAATCATCGGATCGTTTAGTAATTCTGGTGTCGTTGTCATGATGTTTTCTCTTCTTCGGTGGGGGGATGAAGAGCATGCGGTAAGGTTATGTGTGGTTACTGGCATCTCTACATATCATGTCCCTCCGAGTAAAAATTTACTTCTGAGCTTTGAATAAAAGGGATGGCGAAGAGTTCACGGATGCGGTGTTTGACGAAGGTAACCGTCAGCAAGCATTTTTAAGTTCAATAATTGAGATCTGGCTCCCCATTTACATAGTAATCAGGTTGAACCTCGACGTAATGCCACCATGTTCTGTGAATGCGAAAACAACATGGAAACAGCTAATGCATATTGATAAATTAATTGAACAGACGGTTGAGGTATTGCCGTACATTACGAGTGAAGAAAAAGCGCAGGAGTTTCTGAATACATTAGATGCTTCGGATCAGATGGCGATTTTCTCAGCTTATAACGTCGGAAATACACATATCGGTTATGACCGACTTCAGGTCGATCACATTACTGTGCACCGCCATCTTGAATCACACGTTTCTCAGGCCAATTATGCCAATATGCTCTATATGAAGCGCCTGGTGATGAAAGAAGGCTTACAAACGTTTATTCGTTGCACTGAAGCTTCTGGTTTTAATCGCAGTAACTTCTAAGTAATCAGAACAGGGCTTAAAGCCCTGTTTTTTGATCATCAAGAAGACCAATCCGTAGAATGGACGGGTGATCTGGGACGTCCAGCACCTGAGGGAAGCGGCACCTCACTGCTGGCATAGCAACATAATCCTTCTTTTTGCTCTTCTTTCGCCAGATAGCTCAATATGTAGCGAATATTGGCGATACTGGCTGGGTCATTGTAGTTGATTGGCATGTTAATATTTGCGCTGTAATTTTCATGATATTCACAGCGGTAATGAAAACCTTCCTGTTTAGTAAGCTCCTGCCAAAATGAACCTGCCTTCTCTGCAAAGGGATAGGTTCGCTGTGTTTTATGACCATTTAGCCAGATAACAGCATGCGCATGAAGACCATGTTCTGGCGTCCATTCCATTACCCAGAAATACCCTACTACTGCAGGCAATTTCATCATCTCCGTCATTAACAGGCGTAACTCATCCTCCATTGAGCGCGGAGAACTGTTTTTAAAACGGTCAGAGCCTTTTTTGTAGAAAAAATCGACCCTCAAGGCATAAAGCCTTGCATAGCGTTGTACCATTGCATCGATTTGATTATTGATGAGTGCATGAAGAAACCAGTTCATTGAATAGCCCTGATTGTATAATTCGTTTTCTCTCATAGTAGAACTCGCAAGATTAGATGCTTTATTAGAACAGCCTCCTCAGGCCCTGAGGAGCCAATGCCTCTGGGCTGATAACAGGATGAGATATCAATAGGGGGTTGCCTAATTATCAGCAGGTTGAAATGGCTAAGGTGAATCAAAGCTATGTGTCGTATTGATGCTGACATGTGTGGTTGAGCGTGCGTTAATTACAGAGAGTTACGGTGTGTATTTATTGGGGTGCCTATTAATTATATTAATTAACCCAAATGTAATTTTTAGTCATAGAAACTCAGGGGTCTAGAAGAGGTTATGATGGCAGAATTGACATGTTGATTAATCAAAGTAGTTGTTCATGACCGTGAACCTTATCAGGATGCAGAGTGAAGAATACAAGCACAGATGATTGCGGTTAACAGAGTTACTGCGGTTCCTCTCATAAGGCTGTTATGTAAATTATTACTTTTTTTCATTCGAATATTTGCTTCTGTAAGTTCTTCAGTTATGAAGGAATGGTGTATTTGTCTTTGAAGCGGTAAGGGTCATTCCCAACCTAAAAGCACAATTTAACTGCTGACATGTACATGCTTTGCTAACAGCCTCTTCAAGGTAGAAAACTGTGTTTAATCGGAGTATTATTGTAAGTGTAAGTACAACTTACATGTAAAATGTATGAAGTTAAATATCTAAAATGTATGATTTGAATGAGGTAGATATGAATTCCTTTACTGATCATTTTGATTTTATTTTTCATAATAAAAAAGATGAAATAAGGCTGACAAAGTTAAGTTATGTGATGAAAAGATTGAGGGTCGTGGAAGCAAATTTTTGCCTTGACTATTATGATCAAAATGATAATAAAATAATAAAATATTTTAGAAGAGTTTCTAACTTGGTTGAGGGATCATTTTCTATTAACGACTTTGATAAGTTAACTGAGGCTAAAAATAATATAAAGGAAATCACTCAACCTCTTTTAAAAAAGAAATCAGAACTTCTTAATACTCTGTTGCTTCATTATCATAGATTGAACAGGAAACATCCTTCTTTATACTCATTACGTTTTTCATTTTCTCTCAAAAGAGATGCGATAATAAATAAAGGATTCGATAATCCACTTGAGGTCAAAAATAGTTGCTGGGTGTTAGTTTCTGCAATGCGTAATTTTTTAAATAATGCGAGGCAAAGGGTACTTCTTCAAAAAATAGTTGGTCATTTTTGGGTTGTGATGAAAGAGCCTAACGGCATGCCATATATCCATATTAATTTTTACATAAATGATGATAGATTTAACGCCAATCTTGCTACTGAGATTATTAACTTGTGGGCAAAGGTCACAAGTAATGATGGTTGTGCTTTATTTTTTGATGTTTCACGTAGGTATGGTAATAGTGAAGTATACAATGACAAAGTCAGAACGATGTTTTCACGAAAGTTGGTAGACGACAAAAGTAAAGCTGAAGATATTTTTTTAGATGATTTTAATCAAAAAGGAAACTCCCAATTAAAATACGACGCTTTGGCTAGTGATATTAAAAGTTTTGAAGCTTACCTAATACTCCTCGCTAAGGAAAGTTATCCTGTTCATACACTCAATGCCATATCAAAAAATGAGATCCGTAATAAAGATATGCCACTGATTCGTTTCTACCCACCTTATGATCCTATAAAAGCAAAAAAAGTACGTAGTTATGCCATCTCACAGATAAAAAAATAAAAAGAAAAAAAGGAAATAAAAAAAACATAAACCTATATCACCAACTCGAACCCTGCCACGGTAAATCACCGTGGCTTTTTTTTCGTCACAAGGTGATTTATGCATGATGATGACATCCCATTTAATACTCTTTTCAGTTGGCTCGACCGTTTGTACGCCCAGGCTATTAAAGGAGGGCTGGGCACCGATTCTGCAGAAAAATTGGCCCATCACTATCTAAGCACATTTTCTGATATTCATCAGGCTGCAGACAATTTAGTTACCTGGGAATCAAGTAAAGCAGCAACCAGCGGGTTTATTACTGGGCTGGCCGGCATTATAACATTGCCTGTGGCACTTCCTGCCGGATTGACCGGCTTGCTATTTATTCAGTTCCGAATGATTGCTGCTGTCGCGATTTTGGGTGGCTATTCGCCTGATGATCTTCGAACCCGACATCTTGCCTACATTTGTCTCGGTGGCAGCGTAGCTAAAGAACTGCTCCATAACACCAGTATGCATTTTATTAGTCAGCTATCTTTCAAAGCCCTGGAAGCTGCGAGCGAGAAAACAATCACCACATTGATGATGCATTCAGCCGTTGGTGTTGCTACTGGCTCAGCCTCCCGCTTGATCCCACTTATGGGGGGCATTATCAGCGGCACCCTAGACTGGCTGTTAGTTCGTTCATCAGGTGCATTAGCCGGTGAAATATTTCTCCCTGATATTACCCCACATCATAATTAAGGAAAAACCATGACACGTCTCGCATCCCGCTTTGGGCGGGTGAATTCTATTCGTCGCGACCGACCTCTTACGCATGATGAGTTGGCTCTCTACGTGCCCAGTGTATTCAGTGACAGCAAACATGAGTCACGCAGCGAAAGGTATACCTGCATTCCGACTATATCCCTGCTGGAAAATCTGCAGCGTGAAGGTTTTCAGCCGTTCTATGCCTGCCAGACCCGTGTTCGCGACCCAAATAAGCGCGAGCATACCAAGCATTTACTCAGGCTCCGTCGGGAAGGTCAGATCACTGGTCAACAAGTGCCGGAAATCATTTTGCTGAACAGCCATGACGGTTCGAGCAGTTATCAGATGCTGCCAGGAATGTTCAGAGCCGTGTGTGCCAATGGGCTGATTTGCGGTGATACCTTTGGTGAAGTTCGAGTCCCGCATAAAGGTGATGTGGTAGGGCGGGTGATAGAAGGAGCATATGAAGTTTTGGACGTGTTTGAACGCGTTGAAGAGCAGCGCGAAGCCATGCAGTGCCTGAGTCTGCCAGCCCCTGCCCGACAGGCTTTTGCTCATGCTGCGCTGAACTATCGCTATGGAGAAGAGCATCATCCTATCACCGAGTCTCAACTACTGACCGCCCGTCGCTGGGAAGACAAGGCGGATGACCTATGGACGACCTACCAACGGGTTCAGGAAAACCTGATTAAAGGTGGATTAACGGGGGTTTCCGCTAATGGCAAGCGGGCTCACACGCGTGCTGTTAAAGGCATTGATGGGGACATTAAGCTTAACCGTGCGCTATGGGTGATGGCTGAGCAAATGTTGCAACTCGCTTCCTGAAATTTCATCGTTTCATCGAAAGGACATTTTTGGTCTGGCGCATTAGTTCCCCACCAAATCGGCCTCATTAACTCCTGTTTTCAAGTTACCAGACCCTCACTCACTTATATTCCATAAAGGATATTCCCATGCATAAGAAATTCATTATTACACTCGTCTTATTTCTATTTTCTGCATCTTCATTTGCTTCTGCTCCCGTAAGTATTTCTTTATATAAAGGAGTTAATCCGAACTATAATTTCCCAGAATTAAAAGTGAAGATAACTGCAATAGCTGATAAAGCCGAAATTAAAGATGTTATTGTCAATCGGGGTAACCGTCGTGTGGATAAAAAATATGCTATTACAGGGCGAAGCATGCTGCCCAAAACACTCCACTATGGTGAGTCCATAACGTTGTTTGTTTTATCGTCCTGTTCTGTGCTTCAGATCGACGTTGTCACTGACCAGGGTAACTGGACGATGCACTACCAATAGATGAGAATCGGTATTCTCATCTCTGTATTGCCCTATCTAATATAAAGACTAAAGGTTGTATTAATACTGCGTATTAATAGTGATCATAAAACCTCCCTTCCTAAAGGTTTCCCTCCTTATGGATTGTTTACCATAGTATTACTCTCATCGAAGTGAATAAATACCGCATAACAACACGGCTGACGCCCCTAAATACAGGGGCGTCAGCCTTATGCCGTGTTTAAAAAACCTTTTATCTCAACAGGCCGCTGTCTCAATAGATAGCGGCTTTTCTTTTATTGGAGTTCTCCACATGCAATATCAAACCCACCAGCGCGTTATCCAGATGGCGCTGACCTTGCTCGAAAAAAAGATGAAACAGAAATCCGTTAGTTTTAATTCCAGCGCCGAGACCCTGCAGTACCTGCGTTTACAACTGGAGCAGCTCGAACGTGAGGTGTTTATGGTGCTGTATCTGGATACTCAGCACCGCCTCATTGCCAGTGAAACGACGTCATTGGGCACCATCAACGCCACCTCTGTTTATCCGCGGGAAATCATCAAAAGTGCTTTAGGCCACAACGCGGCGGCAGTGGTCTTTGCACACAATCACCCATCGGGATCTGCAGAGCCTAGCAGTGCAGACCGTTCCGTGACAGAGCGCTTGAACGAAGCATCAACTCTGATGGGTATCAAGGTGTTGGATCATGTCGCCATCGGACACGGCGAATCGATATCTTTTGCCGAACGCGGCTGGCTGTGAGGATACATTCTGATGACTTCCATTTCTAAAGCAGTGACACCGACTGAAGCCTGGCAAACTCTGTTGGCATATCTGTTCCAGCAACATTATGGCCTGACGCTAAACGATACGCCGTTTAGTGAAAGCCAGGTCATACAGGAACATATCGATGCGGGGATCTCGCTGGCAGATGCGGTGAATTTCCAGGTTGAGCGTTATGCATTAATACGGACAGACCGCGATGGGTTTTCCTGGGAAGAGCCTTATCTCAACGTCGTCGATGTTCTGCGTGCGCGGCGGGCTACTGGAATATTTTCTCAAACAAAAGGGGAGAGGCCATGAACGATAACAATTCTTCCAATACTGGAATATATCGTATCAAACAGGTTCAGGAGGCTGAACCAGACGCGTGGCTGGATCTATGCAGGGCCGTGACTTTCGCTTATCGCTACATAAGAACGCAATCGCAAACCACAGGCCATCCCAGCCTGACCATCTGCGAGCATTCAGGTAATACGTCGCTGCGGTTTGACGATAGTTTAATTGGGCTAGGCGTCATTTCATTTAACGGAAGCGGAGCCCGCCAGCAGGCTGGGGATGCATTTATACTGACTCGCGGTATGCATCAAACAGCCGACTACAGCTGCAATACTAATAACCTGCCTTATGGTTTTTTGGTCAGGGTGGTTATTCTATTAGCTAACTACTATTGCCCTGCCACCTGGCAGATAAATACTGATATTCCCCTCTCTGACTGGCAACAAACAGCTGACTGGATCGCTAAGTATTTAAATCTTGCGAGCCGCATTCCTGATTTGAACGTCTGATTTTTCTTGTCCCGACTCTCCCAGCATAATGCGCCAGCCATTCCCGGCAGGCGTGTTTGCTTTTGTGCATGGAAAACTAATTATGCAGACAGAACCTGAAGTATTAACTGACCATACTGAACTCATCTGCTCGACCAATATAGAGCGGATCGTCACGGGCCGCGATGCCGCACTCAAGCAGATTGGCGCGTTGATTGAAAACCTCAATGATATTTCTGAACTGACCAGCAGGATTGGCGGTGGGATAGCCGAAGACTGGGCAATGCAACAAGGGCATCGTCATGATTGCAGGCTGACCAAGCCAGTGAGTGAAGCGATGCCCGCCATTACTCGAAGCATTGATTGTAGTGTCTGGCGTGATCTGATGTTGAAGTCTGGGATGTTGGCATTAATGGATGCACAGGCTCGCGACCAATGGCGAAAAAATCTGGAAGAGGGTGATTTTCCTGCGATTAGTGAAGAGAACATTATCAGCACATTCGAGCAGCTACATCACAGTAAACTGGAGGTATTTGAGCGGGGGATTATCAACGTCTTTAAGGGGCTGTCATGGGATTACAAAACTAACAGCCCGTGCAGTTTTGGAAAGAAGATCATCATCAATAATCTGGTAACTCACAATCGCTGGGGCTACAGTCTGAACTGGGGCTGGCGACGAGATCAGTTGGCCGATTTGGAGCGCATGTTATTTTTGCTGGACGGGAAAACGATTCCTGATAACCGGGGCGATATTACTACCAGACTCATGGAACATGTGCGTGATAACCCGAACCAACAGTCGTACGAAGATGATTACTTCAATATTAGATATTTCCAGAAGGGTACTGGGCACTTGACGTTTAAGCGGCCAGAGCTAATCGACAAGATGAATGACATCATTGTTAAACACTACCCCGGAATGTTAGCGCAAAGCATCTAATCTAGGCATTTCTAAAATCTGTTTTTCTTCAGAAAAATCACGTAAAATCTCAAAACCACAAATTCACTAACTTATTGATTTAATGTTATTTTATGTAAAAATCAATTGAGTATATAAGTGAGTATACATAGTGGTTGTGTCTTGATCTATTTACTTATAATTCAGATGGTTGAAAGTGATTGGCGAGTCCGGCCTTCGCACCATTAGTATGTAAATTAAGTCACCTGCGGGTTAATGCCGATCGTTTAAGGATCAGTTGACCGATCCTGTGGCTCGTGTAAAAAGGGTTCATGCTCATCATGGACCCTTTTTAAATGGAACTTTCACAAGCTCTCGGTATTATCAATCTTACTGCCCCC
>NZ_CAWOJA010000029.1:0-8831 GCF_963881615.1 Rahnella sp. CJA17(1/100)
ACAGAACCCGGATGGCATCTTCACCTAACGTTTTTCTGCGGGCAATAACGGAGCTGGGTGCGGTGAATGAGCGTCCGGTTCGGTCAACAATATCCATCAGATTAACGATATGACTCATAGGCTTATTATTGAATATGGCCATGCCGATAACCAGCCAGACCATGGACTCGAGGGGGAGTTTACGCTTGCGTAGGGTGACGGTGTCAGTGAGAGAAAAAGCTTGCTGAATGAGGTCCGGAGACAGGAGGTCAGCGAGGCTTTGAACTTCATCGGGGGCAGTGAGATTGATAATACCGAGAGCTTGTGAAAGTTCCATTTAAAAAGGGTCCATGATGAGCATGAACCCTTTTTACACGAGCCACCGGATCGGTCAACTGATCCTTAAACGATCGGCATTACGCTGAAAGGCGGGTTTTTTTATGGTCCGAATTCGCGATTTATCATTCAACTCTGGCTCATCGAACTTAGTCAGCGCTCATGACTTAGAGAGTCTTACTTTCATCCCTGCCATCAAACGCAGCCATCGCTTCTTTGTAATGCTTACGGCAGACCGAAACATAACTTTCATCACCGCCAATAACGACCTGTGCGCCATCATGTAAGGCGTTACCGTTCTCATCCAGTCTCAGGTTGCGGTTGGCTTTGCGACCACAATGGCAGATGGTTTTAAGCTCAACCAGTTTATCTGCCCAGGCCAGCAGATATTCACTGCCCTCAAAAAGTTCTCCACGAAAATCCGTTCTCAGACCATAGCAAAGTACAGGCACATCCAGATCGTCCACAACGTCCGTCAGCTGCGATACCTGAGCTTTGGTGAGAAACTGGCACTCATCAATCAGAACGCAACTCAAACGCTGTGTGCGGTTCTCCTGAGCCACCAGATTGAAGAGTTCTGTCTCTGTGTTGTAAAGCTCTGCAGGAGACGACAAGCCGATTCGCGAACTGACTTTACCCTGACCATACCGGTTATCAAGTTCTGCTGTTAACACCAGCGTGCGCATACCACGTTCTTGATAATTATATGAAGATTGCAGCAACGAGGTGGACTTACCGGCATTCATCGCCGAGTAATAGAAATAAAGCTGAGCCATAAAGAAGTGATCCCATAAAGTAATGGATGGCATAAATTTTCGGCATGTATTGTATCACATGCCTGGCAGACTATAACAACCGGAGAGTGGCACTGATATCTGGCACGGGCGGGCATTCATTCCCGGTAAAGAAATCACAGAGGCTTACAATAAAAATTATACGACATGAGATAATTATGGCCTGCTGACACGGCAGAATACCCGCAATGAAAGCGCAGTTTATATGTCTGCATTGCAGAGTAAGAGTTTGTCTATACATTAAAAAAGACAATTGAAATGCTACCGGCAAAGAATCATTTTTCTGATCTTGTGCTTCATCTCTCAAGCCTTTCCATATCCTTACATTACATGACTTCACGGATCCTTTAATTTTGTGAACTCTCGCTGACTTAAAAAAACACTTACACAAAGCATCAACAATCCTCAACAGAGGATTGAAAATAGGGTTATCATCCCCAGATTAATAGCGCTAAGCGGCCTGGCTATATTTCTCTGCGGATAAACATTATTTGCTTTAAATGCGTAAATTAAGGTCAAGCAAACAAATTCGCTATTGCAGAATACAGAAGAGCATTCTATTATTAGCCAAACGCCCCCCACCAATATAATTTGAGACTAGTATAATGAGCGAAGCATTAAAGATTCTGAACAACATCCGTACTCTGCGTGCGCAAGCAAGAGAATGCACTCTGGAAACTCTGGAAGAGATGCTGGAAAAATTAGAAGTTGTTGTGAACGAGCGTCGCGAAGAAGATTCTCAGGCAGCTGCTGAGATTGAAGAGCGCACCCGTAAACTGCAACAATACCGCGAAATGCTGATTGCGGACGGTATTGATCCTAATGAATTGCTGCAGACAATGGCTGCGACTAAAGCGACCGGTAAAGCAAAACGTGCAGCACGCCCGGCTAAATACAAATACGTTGATGAAAACGGCGAAAACAAAACCTGGACTGGCCAGGGTCGTACTCCAGCTGTAATCAAGAAAGCAATCGAAGAGCAAGGTAAATCACTGGACGATTTCCTGCTGTAATTGCCCTCATTAACGTTACTGTTAATGCTAAAAAGCCCATCACTCTGATGGGCTTTTTGTTTTTATTACGCTGTAACAGGCGTACCGAAAATACAAAACTGATAAAACAGATTGATACAACCTGTTCAATAAACATCTATAAGATTTAACTGATTCCATAAAAAAGGCTGCGTCAGCAGCCTTTAGTAAGAAATACAAAATCAGACCTGATAAAAGTCGCGATACCAGTCCACAAAGCGCTGTACGCCTTGCTCTACAGGTGTCTCAGGCTTGAAGTCAATCGCCTTAGCCAGCGGTGATGTGTCTGCGCTGGTCTCGTGTACATCGCCTGGCTGCATTGGCAACATATTCTTACCCGCAACCATTCCCAACGCCTTCTCCAGCGCACTGATATACGTCATCAGTTTCACGGGGTTGCTGTTGCCAATATTATAAACACTATAAGGTGCAGAACTGCTGGCAGGAGAGCCATCTTCTACAGTCCAGTCCGGATCAGATTGTGGAATAACATCCTGTAACCGAACAATGGCTTCGGCGATATCATCGATATAAGTAAAATCACGACGCATTTCGCCATGGTTATAAACATCGATATTCTGCCCGGCAAGTATTGCTTTGGTGAACTTAAACAATGCCATGTCCGGGCGTCCCCACGGGCCATATACGGTGAAGAAACGTAATCCGGTCGTGGGGATCTTATAAAGATGTGAATAAGTGTGAGCCATTAATTCATTAGCCTTTTTCGTTGCGGCATACAGCGAAACAGGATGATCCACAGAATCATCCGTTGAAAAAGGCTGTTTTTTGTTCAGGCCATAAACTGAACTGGAAGAGGCATAAAGCAAATGTCCGACTTTATTATGACGACAACCTTCCAGAACATTAACAAATCCTATGAGGTTGGCATCCGCATAAGCCAGAGGATTTTCGATTGAATATCGGACACCCGCCTGCGCGGCTAAATGGATAACCCGTTCAAAACGCTGTTCCGCAAACAATGCGGCCATACCCTCACGATCAGCTAAATCCAGCTTAATAAATTCAAAGCCGACTTTATTTTCCAGCTGAGCAAGGCGGGCAAGTTTCAGATTGACGTCATAGTAGTCATTCAGATTATCAATGCCGATAACGGAATGACCCGCAGCCAACAAACGTTGTGACACATAGAACCCAATAAAGCCCGCTGCGCCAGTGACCAGATATTTCATGAAAACTCCTTACAGAACCGGATTGATTGATGCGCCACGACCTATGCCGTAGTAAGTAAATCCGCGTTTCTCCAAACGTTCAGGATCGAATAAATTACGACCATCAAAGATAACCGGCTCTTTTAATGCTTTTTTGATCACATCAAAATCAGGGGCACGGAAATTCTGCCACTCCGTACAAATAATCAACGCATCAGCATTGTGCAATGCCGCTTCCTTGGTGCCCATCAATTCCAGATCATCACGGTGACCGTAGATCCGCTGCGTTTCATTCATCGCTTCAGGATCATAGGCTTTGATTTTCGCGCCTGCAGCCCAGAGTTGTTCCATTAATACGCGACTCGATGCTTCACGCATATCATCGGTATTAGGCTTAAATGACAGCCCCCACAGTGCAAAGGTTTTCCCTTTCAGGTCATCGCCAAAATGGCGCTGAATGAAAGCAGGCAATTTATATTTTTGCTGGTAATTGACCTGTTCTACCGCCTGCAACAATTTAGGCTGATAGCCAATATGCTCAGCAGTGCGGATCAACGCCTGGACGTCTTTAGGGAAACACGAACCGCCGTAGCCGCAGCCAGGGTAGATAAAGTGGTAGCCAATGCGTGAATCAGAACCGATACCCTGGCGGACTTTCTCGATATCCGCACCGAGCATTTCTGCCAGATTAGACATTTCATTCATGAAACTGATTTTGGTCGCCAGCATACAGTTAGCGGCATATTTGGTCAGCTCTGCACTGCGGATATCCATCAGGATCATACGATCGTGATTACGATTGAAAGGTTCGTAAAGTTCACGGATCGGATCAATAGCATCCGGGTTATCAGTACCGATGACGATACGTTCAGGTCGCATACAGTCTGCGACTGCTGCACCTTCTTTGAGGAATTCAGGGTTTGATACCACATCAAAGTTGATATCTGCACCACGTTCTTTGAGTTTCTCGGTCATTACTGCACGGACCTTGTCCGCAGTACCGACCGGAACGGTGGATTTATCAATGACCACTTTAGGTTCGGTCATGTACTCAGCAATCGTACGCGCCACGGCAGTCACATATTTCAGATCAGCGGAACCGTCTTCATCCGGTGGCGTACCCACCGCGATAAATTGTACCGTTGCATGCGCTACACCGTCAGCCGCATTGGTGCTGAAAAGCAAGCGCCCTGCTTCATAGTTGCTCTGAACCAGCGGTGTCAGGCCCGGTTCAAAAATTGGGATCTGCCCGTTTTTCAGGTTTTCTACTTTCTTTGCATCTACATCGATACACAAAACTTCATGCCCAACTTCAGCAAGAACCGCCGCCTGAACAAGTCCGACGTAACCGATACCAAAAACTGTTACTTTCATCAGCGAATTCCTATTTGTTATTTTAAACAATGTAAAATAGACAGCCAAATTTACCGGAACGGATTATACCAGTTTCAGCCGCAAGTGCGCCTGCAAAGGCATATTTTGCATTGAGATACATCTTAGAAGATTGAAATAAAGTGGGAAGACAAAAAAACGTGTGGGAAAAATGCTCAGGATTATTAATAAATTATTATCAATAGTAATAAATTTGCTCAATCAACAGACAGCATTAATCTCAGACGACCACCCGAACCCCAGACCTGACATTGCCAGGCATCACATTTCTGACTGATTTGATTGGAGTATGTTGCCCCAGTGGTGCCGAGCGGCACACCATTGCTGAGCTGAATCATATTGGTGCCGGTATTCACGTTGGCATGTAATCCCGCAGAAACCAGAATGAGATTCTTATACTCGGCATGATAATAACCAAGCAGCAACGGGAATTGTCCTTCGAGATTTGCCTGCTTGAATAAATGGTTGACCTGTTTAAGCAGCGTCGACATTTGTGGCAACCGCTGATGCTGATTACTTAAGTGCTCACGTAATAAGCTGTTAAAAATAGCACGCAACAATAACGCCGCCAGTACGCCATTTTCGTTGGCACGGGTCACATCCAGACAATAGAAACCGAGATCTTTGGAGGAAAGCGCGGCGATATCCAGCACCAGTCCCGGACTTTCCGCTGATGTCAGTTGCCGGTAGTTGATGCGGCAATGCGCCAGCCTCTGCTGAACCGGTGGCTGTAATTCCTGCAACAAACGCTGTGCTTCATTAGGATTACGGCACAGCGCCTCCCAGTCCTGAACCAGCGAACTTTCCTCCATCGCCTGTGATGAAAAAAGCTTCGGGTATAAAGACGAAAGCAGCGCCTCACGTAACCGGTTGAGATCGCTGATCGGTTTGAGAAGAACATCTTCCACGCCGAGTCGCAGCATTGATGCAACGTCGGTCATTTTATCCGTGGCGGAAATCACCAGAACAGGGATTTTATTTCCCTGTAATCGCAGGTTTTCGACGAACTCCATCCCGCCCATCTCAGGCATCGCCAAATCGCAGAGAATCAGGTCAGGCGGGTAATCTTCGACCAGCGACAAAGCCTCAAGGCCATTTTCGGCTTCCGTAAATGTCGCACCGAGGGAACTTACATAGCCAGCAAGTATGGATCGGAAGACGGCTTCGTCTTCAACGATGAGAATATGCTTGCTTGTAAGTGGCTTGTCCATCAGGGTCCCCCAGAATTTCTTATTCTAATAGTGGCTCATAAAGCCTGTTTTTGCTTGGTAGAATTGTCAGATTAAGCCAAACACATTTTAAGCCATTCAGAACTGTCTATTTTTAATCAGGGGTAGCAATTGCTCTCTCTGTTTTTCAACGGCAAGACGGCCTGCCTCGATCGCTTCTTCTGCCCGATGGAAGTCCAGCGTCGAAATTTGCGGGCAATAAGGCTGGATCAACACATCCGGCGGGTCGCCTGCCATGCGATTACGTTTGAGGCGGTTTTCCAGCACCTGAATGGACGTTGACATAATTTCCATCGCAGAGGGGCTGACGTTGGGTTTTCTGGCATTTGGACGGGTTAAACGCTGACGTATTCTGTCACGCCAGCTCACTTCTTTCTCAGTATCCAGTGCTTCGCCGGTCGGTTGTACCGTCAGCAAATCCTGCTGCATCAGATGCGCGTCGTGCTGGAGATCAACGGCGATAACGATATCAGCGCCAAGTGCGCGAGTCAGCGAAATGGGCACCGGATTCACCACCGCCCCATCAACCAGCCAGTAACCATTGTGCCAGACCGGGGCCAGCAGGCCGGGCATACTGCACGAGGCGCGGATAGCCTCATGCAAGTCCCCTTTTGTCAGCCACAATTCGCGACCGGTACTCAGATTGGTG
Source organism: Rahnella sp. CJA17(1/100) (assembly GCF_963881615.1). Classification (NCBI taxonomy): domain Bacteria; kingdom Pseudomonadati; phylum Pseudomonadota; class Gammaproteobacteria; order Enterobacterales; family Yersiniaceae; genus Rahnella; species Rahnella sp. CJA17(1/100). The sequence continues at coordinate 6,580 of NZ_CAWOJA010000029.1, forward strand.
GCGACTGCGCCAAACTTCTTCGAGCACTTTTCAAACTCATCAATGCGGATCAACTGCCCCACGGCATTGAACACACGCTCTCCACGCAGCAATCCTCCGCGCTTCCACGAAAAGTCCATCAGTCGCAGCACATCCCAGTAACTGAACGAGCGAACCCAGCTTTCTATTGCAGGCAATCTGTTACTGGCGTAGGCCGCGCCGACCAGTGCGCCAACCGAACAACCGGCGACGACATCGACGTCGATATCCATTTCCTTCAGGGCATTAATCACGCCAATGTGCGCCCACCCTTTCGCGGCTCCCGAGCCAAGGGCAAGACCAATGGTGACTTTTCTGCTCATCTGATGACCTTATATTGCGCATAGCATTAGAATCAACGGGCAAGCGCGTTGTCACCCGGCGAGTTTGTTAGGTAACATATCGGTTTGGTGCATTCAATAGCGCAACCTGCGTTGTTAAATTTATAAGCCCTGCAATTCAGGAGTTTCCGTGTCAGAACTTTGCCCATGCTGCAGCAACCTTTCTTTCGAAGAGTGCTGCCAGCCATACATCGCTGAGTGTAAAGTGGCGCCGACACCGTCTGCGCTGATGCGCTCGCGCTACACCGCCTACGTCCTGAAAAATGCGAGTTATCTGATCGCCACCTGGCATCCGGATTGTCAACCCGGGCGCTGGCGTGAGAGTTTACAGGAAGGCTTTACCAGTACGCACTGGCAAGGTTTACAGGTGATCGCGCAGTCAGAGGGACGCAATGCTGATGAAGGTTTCGTTGAGTTTGCTGCACGATTTACCGAAACCGGCGACGAACATATTCATCTGATCCATGAGCGTTCGCGATTTCTTCGTTTGAACGAACGCTGGTACTATATCGACGGAATTAAACCGCAGACAGGACGCAATGACGCCTGCCCGTGCGGATCGGGTAAAAAATATAAGAAGTGCTGCGGTAAATAATTCAACCGTACTATTTTAAGTCTTGGACAGGATCCACAACCTCATGCCGCAACAGAACGTACAAACCAAGGTACTACGCACCATTTGCCCTGACGCAAAAGGTCTGATCGCCAAAATTACCAATATTTGCTACAAGCACGAACTTAATATCGTGCAAAACAACGAATTCGTCGATCACCGCACCGGACGCTTCTTTATGCGTACCGAGCTGGAAGGGATTTTCAACGACACCACGCTGCTGGCCGATCTTGACAGCGCGCTGCCTGCGGGTTCCGTGCGCGAACTCAACAGCACCGGACGCCGCCGCATTGTTATCCTGGTCACCAAAGAAGCCCATTGTCTGGGCGATCTGCTGATGAAAGCGGCTTACGGCGGTTTAGATGTCGAAATCGCTGCGGTGATCGGTAATCACGACACGCTGCAAACGCTGGTCGAGCGTTTTGATATTCCGTTCCATCTGGTCAGTCATGACGGCCTGACCCGCGAACAGCACGACAGCGCAATGATTGCGCAAATCGACCAGTATCAGCCTGATTATGTGGTGCTGGCTAAATACATGCGCGTGCTGACGCCGGGCTTTGTGCAGCATTATCCGCATCAGGTGATCAACATTCACCACTCATTCCTGCCGGCATTTATTGGCGCCCGCCCGTATCATCAGGCGTATGAGCGCGGCGTGAAACTGATTGGTGCCACCGCGCACTACGTGAATGACAACCTGGATGAAGGTCCGATCATCATGCAGGACGTGATTAACGTCGATCATACTTATACGGCGGAAGATATGATGCGCGCCGGTCGCGACGTTGAGAAAAACGTGCTCAGCCGTGCCTTATATCGCGTGCTGGCGCAGCGTGTCTTTGTTTACGGCAACCGCACTGTCATTCTGTAATCCGCCTTCTGACGGTGCTTTTCGCTCAGAGAAGCACCGTTAAGCGCAAAAAATCCGCAAACGAACTTTATTATCGCTTTCAGCGCTTTACACCTTCGAATCATTTGGTATTATGCGCCCCGTTCGCAGCTAACCGCTGCAGCGACAAAAATCATCCATGTAGCACATGATGGTTTTGGCCAAGAAGTATGTAGTAAATGCCACAAAAGTTGTGGTGGGGTTCCCGAGCGGCCAAAGGGAGCAGACTGTAAATCTGCCGTCATCGACTTCGAAGGTTCGAATCCTTCCCCCACCACCATCTTCTATGTGCAATCGCACCTTCCGAAAAATCCCAAACTAAATAAAACTCAGAGCGGGAAGGATGAAGAATCTTCGACACGAAGGTTCGAGCCGAGCGAAGCGAGAC
>NZ_CAWOJA010000030.1:0-8646 GCF_963881615.1 Rahnella sp. CJA17(1/100)
TTCACGAATGCGAAGTTGCTCAGGCGTCATCGGAGAGGCCTTTGGGGATTTCCCTGCGCGTTCTTCTTTAAGCTGGCGAACCCATTTATCCATCGTGGATTTACCGACATTCATTGCCGTTGCAGCGGCGGCAACGGTGTAGTGCTGATCGAGTACAAGCTGGGCAGCTTCGAGGCGAAACTCGGGGCTAAAATTACGTCTGTTACGTCCGGTCATAATGTCACCTGTTTTGACTATGAGGCGATGATATCACCTCTATTCAGGTGGCCAGATTTAGTATTCCACTTCATTCCGACAACGGGACTATATGGTCGCGCTTTGCTTTCATACGTTCTGCCGGAATACACCACTGCTTATTCTCTATATCGATCTCTGACCAGGCTGTCGCAGAAGCTTCGGCAGGGCGTATGAGCGTCAGTAGCTGCCATTCAAGCAGGCAGCGGGTTGGTATAGACAGGTTGCTCATAGAAATGGTGCGCATTAGCTTGGGCAGTTCTTCGGGGCGAATTGTAGGCATGTGCTGCTTCTTCGGGCGTTCGAAAGCATTACCGATTCCTGAAGCAGGATTGGCCTCGATCAACCCAACATTGACGGCATAAATCATTATCTCATTTATGCGTTGCACCAAACGCCTGACTGTCTCTAATGCTCCGCGTGCTTTGATTGGTTCCAATACTTGGATCAAAGTACGAGCTTTCAGCTCCTGAACAGGAACATTTTCAATACTGGGCAGGATGTCTTTCTCAATAGAACGCCAGATATCTTTAGCATGGTCAGCGCTGACGTGACTTTTTTTCAGCTCGAACCATTTACGTGCAACATTGACGAAAATGCTTTCCTGAGCGATCTGGAGCTTCTCAGCTTCTTCGCCAGCTCTTGCTTGTGGGTCTATTCCTTTGACTAACATCGCAAGCTTCTCTGCACGCACTTCTCTGGCATCAGCCAGTGAAAGAGCAGGATAAGCGCCGAGGCTAATCATGGTGCGTTTTGATGTGCCAGGCACCTGGTAGCGAAAGCGCCAAATTTTCTTGCCGGTGCTTTTGACCAGGAGAAAGAGCCCGTCGCCGTCATGCAAAGTGAGGTCTTTATCTGTGGCTTTGGCTTTTTGTACTTCGGTGTGGGTGAGGGGGCGTGTAGTCCGCGCCATGCAAGGATCTTCCCTAATTGGTATACGTTTATTGGTATATATCTTAGCGTATACCAATTCGTATACCAATAGACGCCGGTTTCAGGCGGATCTTCTCGGACTTCTACAGACACAAAAAAGCCCGCAAACCTAGGAGGGATGCGGGCTTTCAGGACTTCTCCGGACTTATCTGGTAATAACCGGATCATTATTTGGTGGAGCTGGGGGGATTTGAACCCCCGTCCAGAATTACTACACCGTCGGCACTACATGCTTAGTCCAATCTTTACATTCGCCGGTTAGCTGCGGATGGACACGCCACTAACAAACTATCCTGATTGGGTTTAACGCTTTCACCCCAGGCAAGGTGTCCACGCGATCTCTTTTGGGTTTGACCTCTCTTGATCCCCGTCCTAAGAGCGGAGGCTAGGGAGAGAGGGCTCTAAGCAGGGTATTAAGCTGCTAGGGCGTAGTTTTCGTCGTTTGCGACTATTTTTTTGCGGCTTTTTACGAGGCCAACCGCCCCTCGGCATGCTCCTTGGGCTTCGCAAATCCTGTCGAATCCAGAATCAGCCCCAAGTACTATTTCGTAGTATACCAGCAAAACACCAAGCTACGCCAGAGGCTTAGCGATTTGCGTGCTTCATGATACGTGCCTTGTCTACTTTCCATTCGCGATCTTTAATGTCATCGCGCTTGTCGTGCTCTTTCTTACCTTTAGCCAGACCGATCTTCACTTTTGACCAGGCATTTTTCCAGTACATGGAAAGCGCGACGACGGTGTAACCATCGCGACTGACTTTACCGAACAGCGTTTCTAACTCACGCTTGTTGAGCAGTAATTTTCTTGTACGGGTCGGGTCACACACAATATGAGTGGACGCCACGTTAAGAGGTTGAATGGTTGCGCCAAACAAAAAGGCTTCACCGTCGCGGAATGTGACGTAGCTGTCAGTGATGTTTGCTTTACCAGCGCGCATCGATTTGACTTCCCATCCCTGCAAAGCAAGCCCCGCCTCAAATTCATCTTCGATGATATATTCGTGGCGAGCGCGTTTGTTCATCGCGATAGTCGCGGAACCGGGTTTATGTGCTTTTTTCTTTGTCATAGTGATACTTATTATACTGTAAGCGATGCCGATTGAAATCCCCACGCAGTGAGAGTCGGGAGTTTTTCCTGTTTGTGGCAGCCTGTGCTTCGTTGTTTTTATTACCGCGTGGATAAATGGTATTATCTGTACGTTTTATGACACCTGGAAAATGATATGCCACAGATAAGTCGTTCTGCGCTTGTGCCGTTCAGCGTGGAGCAGATGTACACCTTAGTGAATGATGTCGACGCCTACCCGCAATTTCTGCCTGGTTGTACCGGCAGCCGTATCCTGGAAAACAGCGATACGTCGATGACCGCAGCGGTTGATGTTTCCAAAGCGGGCATAAGTAAAACTTTTACCACCAAAAATACGTTAATCAGCAACAAACGCATTGATATGCAGCTGGTGGATGGTCCGTTCCGTAAGCTGACCGGAGGATGGGATTTCATCGAACTTAGCCCGGATGCCTGTAAAGTTCAGCTCAGTCTTGATTTTGAATTTACAAATAAATTGATTGAATTAGCATTCGGTAAAATCTTCAAAGAACTGGCTGGCAGCATGGTTCAGGCATTCACTCTACGCGCGAAAGAGGTCTACAGTGTCTGAGATCCGCGTTGAAGTGGTCTACGCGTTGCCGGAACGTCAGTATCTGCGAACGGTAAAACTGGCAGAGGGGAGCAGTGTCGAACAGGCAGTGAAGGCTTCCGGTTTACTTGAGCTGCGTCAGGATATCGATCTCAAACAGAATAAGTTAGGCATCTACAGCCGGCCGGTAAAGCTTGCGGATACAGTCAGTGATGGTGATCGCATTGAAATTTATCGGCCCCTGATTGCAGATCCGAAAGAGTTACGGCGTATACGCGCCGAACGTTCTAAAAAATAAGGCGCCTCAGGCGCCTTATTTTTTTACCCTGAAAGATGATTTTTGGCGGTAACCAGAGACCATCACACCGGGCGATTTACTTTTGATCGCTCAACTTAGGTTTGTTGTCGATGTTGGTCAGCGTATCAGACTCGTTGAAGGTCAGCGTTAAAGTCTGCTGAGTGATACCTTCATGGCCTGGTTCCTGACGGAACACGTAATACCAAACATTACTGCCAAACGGGTCGTGTAGCATCGGCGTGCCGAGAACATAAGCAACTTGTTGTTTAGTCATACCGGTATGAATTTTTTGAACATCAGCAGGAGACAAGTAGTTCCCCTGATTGATGTCAGGCCGATAAACCACCTTTTCCAGAGTGGAACAGCCCGCAGTAAGCATTACAAGAGCTACAGCGGCGGCAGTTAGCGTTTTACAGCGCATAGTCATTACATTCCTTTAGGGCATAAGATGCCGATGATAATAGACCTTTCATCAGTTTGAAACCTTTGCGGGGCACCTGTATGACCGCTGAACTGTAAAAAAGTTGAGCTTTTTACGCTGCGAGTAACTCTTTTGCGTTGGCCAGCGTGTTTCGGGTCACTTCACTTCCGCCCAGCAGACGTGCCAGTTCCTGCAAACGCGCCTTTTTATCAAGGCGATTCATTTGGGTTTCAGTCACTTCACCATCAGTTTCTTTGCTGACAAAATAATGCTGATGACCACAACCTGCAACCTGAGGTAAGTGAGTGACGCACATAACTTGCGTTGATTCGCCTAACTGACGCAACAGGCGGCCAACGATCGCAGCCGTCGGGCCACTGATACCGACATCCACTTCATCAAAGATCAGCGCCGGAGTTTCCATTTTCTGTGCCGTGATAACCTGGATAGCCAGCGCAATACGCGACAATTCGCCACCGGAAGCTACTTTTGCGAGAGCCTGAAGCGGCTGCCCCGGGTTGGTGGTGACCTGGAATTCGAGACGGTCTGCGCCTTCCATATTTAAATGTTCTGGTTCGAACTGAACCTGAATTTTAAATTTACCGTGTGGCATGGAAAGTGCCTGCATACTTTGGGTGATCAGATGCGTTAGCTCATCAGCAAAATACTGACGTTTTTCGTGCAGTTGTTCAGCAACCGCGACGGCTTGTTGGTAATGGCGTTGCACTGCTTCACTCAGCTCTGCCTGATTGGTTTCCTGATCATCCAGTTCCTGCTGTTCCTCAAGCAACTGACGATGCAGTTCAGGAAGATCTTCAGCGCTGACATGATGTTTACGGGCCAGGTTCATCTGGCGTGACAAACGCTGCTCCAGCTCGAATAGACGGTTTGGATCCATGTCCAGGCGTTCGCTGTAATGGCGTAATTCATCGCTGGCCTCGCTGACCTGAATGGACGCGTCATCAAGCATGACGATAAGATCATTCATTTTGCTGTCGAGTTCTGCGAGTTCAGTTAGCTGATTGCGGGCGCTATAAAGCAGACTGACAATATTCTGCTCTTCACCATCAGCCAGCAAATAGAGCGCATTTTGGCTCAGTGAAAGCAGTTGTCCGCTGTTAGCCAGACGTTTGTATTCTTCATCAATTTGCTCGTACTCACCTGCCTGAGGAGCAAATTCATTCAGCTCTTTCAACTGGTATTGTAACAACTGGCGGCGTGATTCTCGCTCACTCATCTGCTGTTGATATTGTGCCAGCTGGCGGCAGCTCTGATGCCAGTTTTGGTAAGCTTTGCGCATTTCAGACAGCAGTAAGGGCTGATCCGAATAAGCATCGAGTAAAGCTTTCTGATGCTCAGGTTTGAGCAGAAGCTGATGGGCGTGTTGTCCGTGAATTTGGATCAAATGCTGGCCCAGTTCACGGAGCTGTGACAGGGGAACGGGCGTGCCGTTTATAAAGCCACGCGAACGGCCATCGTTGCTGATCGTCCGGCGCAACAGGCAATCCAGCCCTTCATCAAGCTGATTTTCAGCCAGCCAGTGTTTCGCCGAAGGGGTATCCGCTAAGGTGAATCGCGCGCAGATATCTGCACGGCTGGCACCGAGACGCACCATGCTGCCATCGGCACGATTGCCCAGACAAAGCCCAAGCGCATCAATCGCGATGGACTTACCGGCACCGGTTTCACCGGTGATGGCCGTCATACCTGCATGAAAATCGATTTCTAATTCACGGACAATGGCAAAGTTACTGATAGTTAATTGCGCCAGCATGATCACCTTCCTGTACATAACAACAGACCTGTAATTACATACAGTATAAACTGGTTTTATATACAGTAAAGGGGCTGGCGAATTATTTTTATCAGATCAGAAGAGTTTTTTTGACCATCCAAGTTTTGTGCTTAATGTATTGAAATAACTGTAGTCTTTCGGATGGATCAGATTCAGATGAAACTCACTGCGACGGATAACCACTTCTTCGCCCGGCTGAATCGGCAGGGCGATCTGGCTGTCGCAGCTGATTTCAAGGTCATTGCTCATATGCGAAAACCGCAGACAAATCGTGCTGCTACTGTTGATAACCAGCGGGCGCGCCGAAAGGGTATGTGGGAACATCGGCACCAGTGCGATAGCTTCTAACGTCGGCGTCAGGATCGGACCGCCGCCTGAGAGTGAATATGCGGTAGAACCGGTCGGTGTCGAAATAATCAGACCATCGGAGCGCTGGGAAAAAGCGAATTTGTCATCAATATAGACTTCAAATTCAATCATGTGCGCGACTTTTCCCGGATGAAGGACGACTTCATTGATGGCGGTACTGACGCGACATTGCTGGTCCTTGCAGCGCACCATGGCTTCCAGCAGGAAGCGTTGCTCGCTGATGTATTCACCCTGCAGAACGTCATCGAGTTGCTGCAAAGCGTTATCCGGATCCAGATCGGTAAGAAAGCCAAGATTACCCCGGTTGATGCCGATGACTTTTATGTCATAGCGGGCCAGAACGCGCGCCGCACCCAGCATATTGCCGTCACCGCCGACGACCACGGCTAAATCCGCCAGCTTGCCGATCTCAGCCAGACTGCCCGTTTGTGCGCCTTCCAGGGCTAAATCTTGTGCCACCTGACGTTCGACGATCACCTGATAACCTTTTGAGATTAACCAGTGGTAAAGCATTTCATGGGTGGCAAGTGCGGAAGGATGGCGAGGGTGTCCGACAATCCCAATGCACTCAAATTTTTTATTCATCGCTGTGGTTATCCTCAGCAGGGTGTGATGACTCCTGCATTATGACCGGTTTCATTAAAAACCAAACCTTGAAACCCCGGTTTTGATCCCCATAATAAGCCAACTAGCAAGATTAATGCTAAAACGCGGAGAGATTCATGAGTAGTAAAGAACATAAGACACCTGACGAGCAAGTCTCTGAAGAACTGAATCAGGAACAAGAGCTGCATACGGAAGCGGAAACTCAGGCGGCAGATGTCGTTGACCCGCGCGATGAACGTATTGCTGAACTGGAAGCGCAGCTGAAAGAACTCCAGCAGCGTGAGCGTGACAGCTTGCTGCGTGCGAAAGCGGAAGTGGAAAATATCCGCCGTCGTACCGAGCAGGATATAGAGAAAGCGCATAAATTCGCTCTGGAGAAATTCTCTGGCGAATTGTTGCCGGTAATCGATAATCTGGAACGTGCGCTGGATCTGGCTGATAAATCGAATTCAGAACTGGCGGGTCTGATTGAAGGCGTCGAGCTGACCCTGAAATCCCTGCTGGATGCTGTTCGCAAGTTCGGTATGGAAGTGGTGGCTGATATCCACGTGCCATTCAACCCTGAACTGCACCAGGCGATGACTATGATGGAATCCGACGAGCTGGAACCTAATCACGTAATGATGGTGATGCAGAAGGGTTATACGCTGAACGGCCGTCTTTTGCGCCCGGCAATGGTTGCGGTTTCTAAAGCCAAAGCCTGATTCTGTTTTAAGCAGACTGACATAATGGAAGAGGCACCTTTGCGGGTGCCTCTTTTTTTGTTATTCCGGCAATCTGGGCACCCAGTCAATTGGTGCCAGACCTTGCTGCATCAGTAAGGCATTCGCCTGCGAGAAGTGCTTACACCCCAGGAAACCCCGGTGGGCAGAAAGCGGAGAAGGGTGCGGTGCTTTCAATACATGATGACGATTGCGATCGATAATATTGCCTTTTTTCTGCGCATGGGAACCCCAGAGTAAAAAGACGATCCCATCACGATTTTCATTCAACGCTGCGATGACCTTATCAGTGAACGTTTCCCAGCCCAGTTTGGCATGTGAATGCGCCTGACCACCTTCGACAGTCAGCACGGTATTGAGCAACAAGACGCCCTGATCTGCCCAGCTCTGCAAATAGCCGTGAGTAGGTCGTTCGAAGCCTGGAATATCGGTAGCCAGCTCTTTATACATATTCACTAACGAAGGTGGTGCCGGAATGCCCGGGCGAACGGAGAACGATAATCCATGAGCCTGATTGGGGCCATGATAAGGGTCCTGCCCCAAAATCACGACTTTGACGTCTGCCAGTTCGGTAGAGCGGAATGCATTAAACACATCCTGCTGCGGTGGATAAATTGTTTTGCCCGCAGCGCGTTCAGCCGCGACAAACTTCAGCGTATCAACGAAGTAAGGTTGTTCTTTTTCCTGACCAATGACGTCATGCCAGGTGAGAGTGGTGGACATTGACGCTCTCCTTTTGATGATAATTTTAAACTGGCAGTAGCTTACCTGCTCATTCCGATGAGTTAAACCCGCACGCGCTTTTGCTGATGTTTATCTGCGACTTAACGTTCTATGCAAAAATTGTTGATAATTTACAAAAATAATTTAATCCAGTGCCTTGGAAAAATTGATATAAAACATAAATATGCTGAGGGTAAGAAATACCCACAAGGAAAAGATTGATATTTATCAAAGAATGCGGGGTGTTCTGCTGTTATATCTGACAACAGGAAAACAGGTTGTCGTTCAAACCTTACACCAATCAATTAACAGTATCGTAGCCAACAATGGAGGCAACATATGATCACCGGGATCCAAATTACTAAAAGCAACAACGAAGCGCTGAAAAACTCTTTCTGGCTGCTGGATGATGAAAAAGCGGAAGCGCGCTGCGTGTGTGCAAAAGCGGGTTTTGCGGAAGACCAGATCGTTGCTGTCAGCGAGCTTGGCCAGTTTGAATACCGTGAAGTACCAATGGAAATTCAACCAACTGTACGTGTGGAAGGGGGTCAGCACCTGAACGTTAACGTATTGCGCCGTGAAACTCTGGAAGATGCGGTTAAGCATCCTGAAAAATACCCGCAGCTGACCATTCGTGTGTCTGGTTATGCGGTGCGCTTTAACTCACTGACTGCTGAGCAGCAGCGTGACGTGATTACCCGTACTTTCACCGAAAGTCTGTAATCGCTTCCGAGCTTTTAAGATTCCAGCAGTTTCATGGATATAAAAAAACCGCCTTCAGGGTAATGCCGATCGTTTAAGGATCAGTTGACCGATCCTGTGGCTCGTGTAAAAAGGGTTCATGCTCATCATGGACCCTTTTTAAATGGAACTTTCACAAGCTCTCGGTATTATCAATCTTACTGCC
>NZ_CAWOJA010000031.1:0-7946 GCF_963881615.1 Rahnella sp. CJA17(1/100)
AATTTTTACGGGGTTCTTTTCGCCAGGATTGGGATTCCATACTTAGATGTCCGTCTGTAACAGGTGGGCGTCTAAGTTATCAGTACTGGCTTAATGGCTACATACGGTGCTGGGTTTACGCTTACCTCAGCGCTATGGCGTCATGTTCAACTTCCGTCATGGCCGCTGACGCCTGTGAAGTGGTGTTATGCATGTACGGTAAAGCCACCGGGAACGGCGGCGGCAATGAATGCCATTCGGCTGAACGTGCATTCTTTAATATCGTGAAAAAGAACAAGCACGGTTTTCTGCCCGACCATACTGCCGATGCCAGAAAATCATTTTTACTTGAATGTGACTCGGCAGACCCGGAACTTATCCGCCAGATTATCAATAAATTTGGTCGTATGCGTGGTTAGTCAACGGAGGTTATCTTTATGACGAAACCGGGTTTTATTCAGCATCCCTGGACACATCAGCGCGGGGATTCCATGCGCGCAGCCTGTGTTATTGAGCACCTTGAAAATGAGGCGATGCACGGATGCGGTCTTTATTATGAAATTTATCACTACCGGGTTATATGCCGGTTATTGCAATTACTGCAAACACTGAACGCCACTGACAGAATAACGCTGACAGAGGAAGCTAACCGGCGTGGGTTTACACTGGATGAAACCAGCATTAAAGAAAGTCGTCAGTGTTATTCCGACATCATCAGGGAAATCCGCGAGAGCCTCTATTAATCCCTGTATTAATTTTATTCGCAGGTCCCCTAGAGCGCCAAAATATTTCAGCCGAGTCCGGCTTAAGGCGTGGCGGTTTTCAGGTTTTTACGGCCCAGTACATTTTTCGCGGATTAAGGCGTGAAGATATGCGGCCGTAAAAATGAGGCAGCGGACAGAATTATTTTCGCGGGTTAAGGAGCGAAAATATTTCAGGCACCGCGCCTCACCGGCAAACAGCCGCGCCCACGCGGATTTTGCCGGCCGGGGGGAGCCGAATAAATTTCGCCGCCCCAGCGAGCGAAAAGCTGTCGCCCACGACAGCGGTTTATTTGGGGGGCACAGCCCCGCACACCGTCGCGGCTAAGTCTCCGGCCAAAAGCCGGTAGCGTGGCGCGACCACCCTCTTTAAAGGTCAGCTTCCCTTTTATTCCCGCTGCGAGGAACGAGCAAAGGGAAGAAAAAGGCGAAAGCGACCGTCTTAAAGGGGGTGGTCGCGCGTAGCGGGCGACGGTGTGCCGCCGTTGACGTTGGGGGGTTTTGGCGCGGCGTTCAGCCGCGACATTACCCCCATGCGACAGGCAACAAGGGCGTCCAGCCCGCATGAACTGGCGCACGCCGTTTCGTGCAGGGAAGCATGCTTTCCTACATATGGCCGCACAGCGGCCACCTTCTTTACCCCATACGCTCGCCCCGCCTTTACGCCCGACACCGTGGGGCGAATTGATGGGGCGATGTCATGGGGCGAACTGCTGACGAAGGAGGCATCGTGATTTTGAATAAGCTGGCCGTTTCACTGTCGCCGATAGTGAATGGCGCGCTGAGCTTCATTGCTTTTATGCAACAGCATCAGCTGATGCTGGCGCTGTTATCGGGGCTGACGATGCCGTTTTTCGCGTCGATGAAAAGCGATGAACGGCAAAAAGCCCCGTTGTGGCAAAAGCTGATTATCGCTTTTTCCCTGCTGTGTTTTCTTTGCGGTTCGATGGGGCCGGTACTTATCTGGATTTTCCAGTGGCTTTATAAAGGCTGGGTAGTCGCCAGCATTCCCGTTCTGGCATGGCCGGTGCTGATTACTTTTACCGTAACGGGTTTTATTTTGCATATTTTGCTGCGCAGGGTATTAACCCCTGAATTAGACAAAATAAAGAAACGCCTCGTCAGAAAAACCACGCTTGAACGGGAATTACGCACCGATGTCCGTACGGTGAAATCACTGCTGCCGGAAACACTGCATTATAATCCGCTGGATTATATCGACCTGAACAAAGGGTTATTTATCGGCATGGACCGCGATGTTCAGCCGATGTATCTGCCGTTAAAAGACTGGCAAAAACAACACGCGGATATTATCGGCACCACAGGAGCTGGTAAGGGCGTTGCCACCGGGATATTACTTTATCAAAGTATTCTGGCCGGTGAAGGGGTATTTGTGATGGACCCCAAGGATGATGAATGGGCACCGCACCTTTACCGCAAGGCCTGCGAGGATGCAGGCAAACCCTTTGCCTTAATTGACCTGCGAAAACAGCAATACCAGTTAAACCTGATTGAAGATATCACGCCCGATGAACTGGAAGAATTGTTTGTTGCCGGTTTCAGTCTGGCAGAGAAAGGTCAGGAGTCAGACTTTTACCGCATTGACGACCGGAAAGCGGCCCGGCTAGCCGCTCAGTTTGTCACCCGTAATACTGCCTCAACCATTCGGGATGTGTATAACGGAGACTACGTTCAGGGCATTGCAGATAAAATAAAAGCCTTTTTCGGGAAAATTGAAGAGCTGGCCTTGCTCAATGCCATTAATGCCCCGAGAGGATTTTCGCTTAATAGGATATTTGATGAAGGGGGTTGCTGTTATGTGATTGGATCAATGCGCAACAGCAAAATCATTACCGCTCAGCGCATGCTGTTGGTTCGCCTGTACCAGTTGGCAGAAAGACGCGAGCGGGTGAAAGAAGTGCCCCGCCCCATTGCTATTTATCTTTCCGAACTGAAATACCATTTATCCAGGCCCGCGCTGGAAGGCTTAGGCGCGGCGCGGGATAAAGGCGTACACATTATTATGGATCATCAGTCGATTGCTGATTTAAAAGACTGCCCGGCAGATTTGAAAGGTGACGCCGTTGTCGGCGCGGTCGTTGAGAATGCTAAATTCAAACTGGTTTATCGTGTCATGGATCCGGACACCGCTGAATGGGTGGCCAGAATGTCCGGTACTATATTAGTCGATGATGAGGTCCGCAAAGCGAAAACCGACGCCGTGCTGACAGAGACTATCGACGATGAACGCACCATCAGGCAGGCCGAGCGTTTCTTTACCGACAGCAATATGATCCTGAACCTACCCGATTTTGTCAGCTTCATCTTCACGACAAAAGCACTCCCGGCTGCTTCGCTGATTTCGCCCATCAGGGTGAAAAAACGCGAACTGGAGATCTGTGCCGTGTCGCCCGCGATTGCCACTACCGCCGCAACGGTAAACATCACCCTGAGTTTTGACGAGGAGGAACTATCACCCGAACCGGTATCAACGCCGGATATTACCACAACGCGGCCCGATCTTTTTTTTGATGAGGCGGGCGAAAAAGACACGACGATATTGAATGCAGATAAAGAGAAAAACCCGTCAATGCTGGATTTTTAGTAGGGGGGAATGATGCTGATCACCGCATACCGCGAACGCCAGACGCGACACCGCGAAAAAATACAACGACTGCTGAATTTCCTGAAAGAAGAAACGTACAGTGATTTTAAAACGCTGATGCTGCTGTTTGGCTTCAGAGATCATAAATCGCTGTATTCCCTGCTTTCAAAAGTCGAGGGCATGGGGTTAATACAAAAGTATGTCCTGGTATCGCGCACGATGAAGATTTCATTGTGGGGCATTACCAGTGACGGACTGGCCGTTGTATTAACCCCCGACGATACGCTTTTCCCGGCGCGGTTTGAGCCTTCAAAAATTACCGGCTGGACGCTGGAGCATCACCTTGATAATCAGGCAGCCCGCATCATCCTTGAGCAAAAAGGCGCATCCGGATGGATAAACGGTGACCGCTCGACCTTCCTTAGCCGGTATCAGGTCAGTCACCGCCCGGACGGGTTGATCACCCTGCCCGGCGGCACCGTGATTGCCATTGAGACCGAGCGCCGTTTGAAAACCAGAGCCCGTTACCAGTCGATCATCGCCAGCCATTTGCTGGCGCGGACCCGTAAAGACTGGATCTACGTTTTATATATCGTGCCGGACCCGCAGAAAAAGCGCGGTCTTGAACGGCTGTTTGACAGCATCCGGCACGTCATCGTTAACCATCAACACATCCCGCTGGAAACCCGCCACCGGAATGTCTTCCGCATCTATACGCTCGACGAGTTGCAACGGCTCGATGTAGACCACGGCATATAGTTCTTCTCTATCACTTACAGTTCCAACCCACCCAACCAGCAGCGCAACGACCTGAAATAATCCCCCTCGAAATACTCACCCAAAATCAGAACAGACAGGACACCAGAATGAACAGAGAAACTGACCGACTTTCGGACGTACTGACCGAAATGAGCGCAAAAGCGCTGGTGACATGGATGACACATTCCGCTTTGCATGACATACCGCGCGAAGCATTACTGACTCGCGGCAGCGATTTTGTCTATGCTCTACAGGCAAATTTTGTGCTGCTACGTGATGTTTTGTCAGAAACGCTGGAAGATATTGAGCAGCAGAGCCGTGACCTCGAAGAAAAACTGGATAGTCTGGAACAGCGTCTTCAGGCGCTTCAGAAAGATACTGACTTGTATTAGCTCAGACTTGATCTGGCACAACTACGACATAGGGCCAAACCTAATCTGACAGGCAGCTTTGTGCCAAAAGCGGACGTCTGAGCAGCGCTAAACTTCAATGCCCGCATGCATTCTGTCAGCCTTAGGGAAAATATCCGGCAAAAGGAAGCCAAATGCAGCTGATTTATACCGATGACAGCGTACTCTGCGGGCATCCGCTATCTTCCGCGCATTGACCCCGTTTAAGTTTCGTGTAGAGTAAAAAGGCCTTTTGCCGGGGGAAGTTCTGATTCTTATCTGCCCGGCAGGCATTCATGATCAGTGCTGAAATCCTTTACAGCCGGTCTTCCTGGTTCCTTAAGGTGCATAAGCCCCCCGTAAAGGAGTTATAAAAAACCATCATGCGTATTACGCCACCATAAGTCGCCCCCCCTCTCTGTCGCACTGAGTAACCTCAGTCGCGCACTCATAAGCATCCCGTCTGCGGATGTGCTTTTTCGTACATAAATTTTGCCCTCACGGGCTGACTGTATTCAAAAACTGAGAAACTACTATGTTGCTGTCCTCGACGCGTAAGGATTGGCTGGGTAACGTCCGTGGTGACGTCCTTGCCGGTATTGTGGTCGCGCTCGCGCTTATTCCGGAAGCGATCGCCTTTTCCATCATCGCTGGCGTAGATCCGCAGGTCGGTCTCTACTCCGCGTTCTGTATCCCTATCGTCATGGCCTTCTTTGGTGGCCGCCCGGCGATGATTTCCTCCTCCACCGGTGCGATGGCACTGCTGATGGTCACGCTTGTGAAAGACCACGGGCTGCAGTATCTGCTCGCCGCCTCCGTGCTTACCGGTCTGTTCCAGCTCGCGGCCGGTTATCTGAAGCTCGGCAGCCTGATGCGCTACGTGTCCCGTTCGGTGGTGACCGGCTTCGTGAATGCGCTGGCGATACTCATATTTATGGCGCAGCTGCCGGAACTCACCAACGTCACCTGGCACGTATATGCGCTCACGGCTGCCGGTCTTGGAATCATTTATCTCTTCCCGTATCTGAATAAAACCATTCCCTCCCCCCTGGTCTGCATCATTGTGCTGACCGCGATTTCCATGTGGCTGCACCTCGACTTGCGCACCGTGGGTGACATGGGCAAGCTGCCGGACAGCCTGCCGGTATTCCTCATTCCGGACATCCCGCTTAACCTAGACACGCTGCTGATTATTCTGCCGTATTCCGCCGGGCTTGCCGTGGTGGGGCTGCTGGAGTCGATGATGACCGCGACCATCGTGGACGACATGACCGACACGCCGAGCGACAAGAACCGCGAGTGCAAGGCGCAGGGTATTGCCAATATCTGCACCTCGTTCATCGGCGGCATGGCGGGCTGCGCGATGATTGGTCAGTCGGTGATTAACGTGAAATCCGGCGGACGCGGGCGTCTTTCCACGCTCACGGCGGGCGTTGTGCTGCTATTAATGGTTGTATTCCTGCGCCAATGGGTATCACAGATACCGATGGCGGCCCTGGTTGCGGTGATGATTATGGTCTCCATCGGCACCTTCTCCTGGCGCTCCATCAGCAACCTGCGCTCCCATCCGCTCTCAACCAGCGTGGTAATGCTCGCAACCGTGGTGGTGGTGGTGGCCACGCATAATCTGGCATTTGGCGTGCTGACCGGCGTGCTGATTGCAGCGCTGAACTTCGCCACCAAGGTCGCCCGCTTCATGGCTGTCTCC
The DNA here is from genome assembly GCF_963881615.1 of Rahnella sp. CJA17(1/100). Classification (NCBI taxonomy): domain Bacteria; kingdom Pseudomonadati; phylum Pseudomonadota; class Gammaproteobacteria; order Enterobacterales; family Yersiniaceae; genus Rahnella; species Rahnella sp. CJA17(1/100). Next base: position 6,202 of record NZ_CAWOJA010000031.1, read on the forward strand.
TCTGAGCTGAAGGGAGATACCCGTACCTACACCGTGACCGGCCAGGTTTTCTTTGCCTCGTCTGACCGGTTTACCAGTCATTTCGACTTCCGCGAGGCGCTGGAGCGCGTAGTGATCGACGTGACGCACGCCCACTTCTGGGACATTACGTCGGTCAGCGCGCTGGACCGTATCGTGATCAAGTTCCGCCGTGAAGGTACGGAGGTGGAAATCAGGGGCATGAACGACGCGACCCGCACTATCGTTGACCGCTTTGGCGTTCATGACAAACCCGAAGAAGTTGAAAAGCTTATGGGCGGCCATTGATTCACAGGAGAATTCAACATGAATAATACCGTTATTGCCTGCGTGGACGGCTCGCCGTCAACCCGCGCGGTTTGTGAGTATGCGGCCTGGGCGGCCGATAAGCTGGACGTGCCGCTTGCCCTGATGCATGTGCTGGAAAAAAATGACCCTCCCGCCGTGTCCGACCTGACCGGCATCATCGGCATCGACAGCCGGGAGCAGCTGACTGAAGAGCTGGTCCGCATCGAGGGCGAGCGTAGCCGACTGATGATGGCACAGGGAAAGGCAGTGCTGACTGACTGTGCGGCGCTGCTGAAGCAGGCCGGGCAGCCGGAGGCCCAGCTGATGCAAAAGCACGGCGCGCTGGATGAGATCCTGGCAGAGCTTGGCGATATCCGCCTGATGGTGCTGGGCAGCAGAGGCTCCTGGAATCCGGTTGGCAGCCACCTGGAAAGTGTCATCCGGCTGCAGAAGCGGCCGGTGCTGGTCGTGCCGGAAACCTTTTCGACGCCGTCACGGGTCATGTTTGCGTATGACGGCAGTGAGGCGAGTCGGGAAAACCTGATGCGCCTCACCGTCAGCCCGCTTCTGAACGGCCTGACCTGTCATCTGGTCATGGTTAACGGCAAAGCGTCGGCGTTGCATGATGCGCAGGCGATCCTGCAGGAGGCTGGTATCGTCACGGAAGCCCAGCTACTGGAGGATAAATCTGTCACCGGCGCCTTATGCCGGTATGCCGATGAGAATGGCATCGACCTGACGGTGATGGGGGCTTATGGCCATTCACCGCTGCGCCGTTTCTTTATCGGCAGCCACACCACGGAGATGCTGTCAGAAAGTCGGCAGGCTCTGCTGATGCTGCGTTGAAGCGCACGGGCCTGGCTTTCAGGCCCGTCTTATGACATCTGAAAGAAGTGCGGCGCAGCCGGCTTTACGGGATAAGATCCAGTACACAGGGAAAGTATGCGTCATCTATTTCGTTTTATGTTTCAGCACGGCAGCCATCTGATTTTTGGCGCGATCCTGATGTCCGCTTATCGCTCAAAGCTGCTGGCTTCGAGGGGCTGCTGGGTGCAAAAAGCGAACATAACAATTCAGGTCATCAGGTTTTTCATCTATTGTTACAAGCCAGAGCCTATCTGCGTGTTGATGCCGATAAGGTGAATTAACTGCCCGACAATCTCGTCTTCATCAAGGAGCATATTGACACTCGCCACCTGTAATTGTTCTTCACCTTCTCGAATCCTATAGCCTGCATTCAGAGGTTGAGCTCCCAGACCTGTATGGTGTGGATAGAGAAGCATAACTTGTGGGCAGTGATAAAGCCGGGCATAGGCTAATGCCGATCGTTTAAGGATCAGTTGACCGATCCTGTGGCTCGTGTAAAAAGGGTTCATGCTCATCATGGACCCTTTTTAAATGGAACTTTCACAAGCTCTCGGTATTATCAATCTTACTGC
>NZ_CAWOJA010000032.1:0-5155 GCF_963881615.1 Rahnella sp. CJA17(1/100)
GCCGAACTCAGAAGTGAAACGCCGTAGCGCCGATGGTAGTGTGGGGTCTCCCCATGCGAGAGTAGGGAACTGCCAGGCATCAAATAAGTGGAAAGCCCCGTACGAAAGTGCGGGGCTTTTTGCTATGCGGAATTTAGCTCTGCATGGACTTTGTTTATTGGTCTTGAGGCCCACCCCAACTTATAAAACTCTGCGTATCAGGATATCGGATCGGTTAAACTAAGCACAAATAAGTCACTCATGAGTAATATTGCTATGTCGATTGGCGACACTTCTCTTCAATCCCTGAATACTTTTTCTCTGGCGGCTTATGCTGCTGAAATCACGCATGTCCAGAACACTGAACAACTCATAGCAGCCTGGAAATCAGCGAAGGAAAAGGAGCAGCCTTTTTTACTTTTAGGCGAAGGAAGTAATGTTCTTTTCCTGGAGAATTTTGCAGGGTCAGTAGTGCTGAACCGGATCAAAGGTATTGAGCTGGATGAAAATGCAGAGGAATGGTTGCTGCATGTGGGGGCTGGTGAGAATTGGCATCAATTGGTTTGTTATGCATTAGAGCATGATATTCCAGGTCTGGAGAATCTTGCTTTAATTCCCGGATGCGTAGGTTCTGCTCCTATTCAAAACATAGGTGCATATGGTGTCGAACTGCAGAGTATCTGTGGTTATGTGGATGTTTTGGATTTGCAGAGCGAAAAGGTCATCCGCGTGCAATCCGACGAATGCCAGTTTGGTTATCGCGAGAGTATATTTAAACATTCCTATAAAGAAGGGTATGCCATTATTGCCGTAGGCCTGAAGCTGACAAAACAATGGCAGCCGAAATTGAGTTATGGGGAGCTGACTCGCTTAGATCCTGAGACTGTTAGCCCCCGTCAGATCTTTGATTTAGTTTGCGCGATGCGGCAGAGCAAATTACCTGACCCCGCCATTACCGGCAATGCGGGGAGTTTCTACAAGAACCCTGCTGTTGACGCTTCTGTGGCAGAGAAAATCAGCAACGAATATCCTTCTATGCCGTCTTATCCACAAGCTAATGGGCAAATTAAACTTGCTGCCGGATGGTTGATTGAACAGGCTGGTTTGAAAGGTTTTACCGTTGGCGGCGCAGCAGTTCACGATAAACAGGCGTTAGTACTGATTAATAAAGATCATGCGAGCAGCGCTGATGTACGTGCATTGGCTAAATATGTACGTGATGTTGTTGCAGAGAAATTTGGTATCTGGCTTGAACCAGAGGTTCGTTTTATCGCCGCGAAGGGTGAAGTGGACGCCGTGGGTGCGCTGTCATGAAAGATATTACCGTTCCTCTGCAACTGATCTCCATTTTGGCTGATGGTGAATTTCATTCCGGTGAGCAGTTAGGTACAGTCATTGGCATGAGCCGTGCAGCAATTAATAAACACATCCAGACGGTACGTGACTGGGGCGTTGATATATTTACAGTGCCGGGTAAAGGTTATAGCCTGCCATATCCTATCCAACTGCTCGACGAGGAGAAAATCCTCAAGCTGCTTCCGGCGGGTCAGGTCAGAGTTCTGTCCGTTATTGATTCAACCAATCAGTATCTTTTAGACCGAATTGGTGAATTAAGCTCTGGCGACGCATGTGTTGCGGAATATCAGCAGGCCGGCCGGGGACGTCGCGGGCGAAAATGGTTCTCACCGTTTGGCAGTAATCTTTATCTTTCTATGTACTGGAAGCTGGAACAAGGGCCTGCCGCCGCAATGGGGCTAAGCCTGGTTATCGGGATTGTCATGGCTGAGGTGCTTCAGCGCCTTGGAGCTAAAGATGTACGGGTGAAATGGCCAAATGATCTTTATCTTAATGACCGTAAGCTGGCTGGGATACTGGTTGAACTGACAGGTAAAACCGGCGATGCGGCACAGTTGGTTATCGGCGCGGGCATTAACCTCAAAATGCGTGAACCGGCTTCTGACGCCATCACTCAGGGATGGATAAATTTGCAGGAAGCGGGTGTTAATATTGACCGCAATGAACTCACAGCAATGCTGCTGAAAGAGTTAAGGTCAGCATTATTACATTTCGAACAGGAAGGATTAGCACCTTTTATTCCCCGCTGGCGTGGTTTAGATAATTTCCTTGATCGTCAGGTTAAGTTACTCATCGGTGACCAGGAAATTCATGGTATCGAGCGCGGGATTGATCCGCAGGGTGCTTTGTTGCTTGAACAGGATGCGGTAGTTAAACCCTATATTGGCGGTGAGATTTCACTGCGCGGTATCTGACTAAAATAAAGGAGAGTATCAGGCTCTCCTTTATTCGTTAACGACAGTAAATTTATTTTCTCAGCCGAACACTTTCAACAGCGTGATTAGCACTTTTCGTCAAGATTAGGCTGGCTCTTTCACGGGTTGGGAGAATATTCTCCTTTAAATTCAAGCCGTTAATCTCATTCCATAACTGTGTCGCAATATTCACAGCTTCTTCTTCTGGCAATTTTGCATAATGGTGGAAATAAGAATCTGGGTCTGAGAAGGCGCCTTGACGGAATTTCAAGAAACGATTGATATACCAGCTCTGCAATAAATTTTCAGGTGCGTCAACGTATATAGAGAAATCGACAAAGTCGGAAACAAATACACGATGTGGATCATGAGGATAATCCATGCCACTTTGTAAGACATTAAGCCCTTCAAGGATCAAAATATCTGGCTGCTCAATAACTTTATTGCCATCGGGTATCACATCATAGATCAGATGTGAATAAACTGGCGCGGTAACATGCCGTGCGCCTGACTTAACCTCTGAAACGAAATTCACCAGCTGGTGCATATCGTAAGATTGAGGGAACCCTTTTTTCTTCATGATCCCACGCTCCTGGAGCGTCTTATTGGGATAGAGAAAACCATCTGTGGTGATCAGCTCTACTGAGCGATGCTCTGGCCAACGGCTTAATAATGCCTGGAGGACGCGGGCTGTCGTACTTTTACCTACCGCTACACTCCCAGCAATTCCAATGATATAAGGAATTTTCTGTCCATCTGTACCGAGGAACTGCTCAAGCACGGCTTGTCGGCGCAGGTTGGAACTGATGTAAAAATTGAGAAGGCGTGAAAGTGGCAGATAGATCTGCGCGACTTCCTCGAGGGATAAATCCTCGTTTATGCCTTTCAGGTTCACCACTTCAGCCTCTTTGAGCGTGAGTGGTACTGAATCACGTAAGGCTGCCCACTGCGTACGATCAAACTGCAGATAAGGAGTTGCCAAAGATGGGTCTCTTTTTTTCATAAGTTAAAGTCTGCCTGTTAGCGCAGGTCAGGAAAGGCGATCACGCCAACTCCAGACAGTAAACCAGCAGCATATTATAGACACCTTAATTTTTGAGGGAGATCTTTTTCTTATAACTTATCGATTTCTTTGATTGAGTTTAAAAATTTTTGAGAAACTTATGCAAGTGAGGAAAGTCTGTGAAAGTGCGATGAAATACTCACCGCACTTTCACAGACTAAAAGAGGGGGTGAGAGGCGCAGGTGAAGGGCGGTAGTTGTTTGTAATAGACCACTTCATTTTTTCTGCTGTAACGGGCTGAGTCTTGCCTGAGTGTCGCACAGCGATAACCCTGAGCCCGATAGAAAGCTTCGGCGTCCGAACCTGACTGCATATCTGAAGACAGAACGGAGCAACGCAGGTTCTGTGCGGTATTTTCCAGTGCACGCATTAACAGACGACCGACGCCGCGTCGTCTCGCACGGGCACAGACCAGCAAAGTACTCACTTCGGCCTGATGAGGTAAATCCGGAGAATGGGCCAGATCGAGCTGAACGGTCCCAATGACACCTTGTTCATCTCTGGCGATCCAAAGCAGTCGCTCATTTTGAGTTAGTGCAGGGCGTAAATCATGAAAAGAGTCTTCCGCCTCTCTTTGTCCGGTGACGTGCGGGAACCCCACGCAAGCGCCTGTACTGTTGGCTTCGATGAGAAGTTGTGCCAGTTCATCTCTATAAACAGGCAATGTTGCGGCGTTGAGCATGACAATTTTCATAGCTGCACTCCTTAAAATAACAAAACAGTGCGTACGCAATGAAGAGTGCAAGAACTGCGCCAATATAAATGGCCTTGAAATCAGGTGTAACTGATAAAGAAATGCCTTTTGATGTTCATTTGTGAGGCAAAAGCACATTTTCAGTGCATAAATGAGACGGTTAAGCTCTGCGAAGGATTTATTTCATTAATGAAGTGTAGGAAAGTGGTTCATATCTTGCTCAGACAGGTATGAAGAAGTCGCACTTTTGGATATATTTTCACCCCTTAAACAGCGGAAAAAGGGAAAAAGCTTACTTTTTGAATAAAACATGAGCGATAGTGCAAAACATGCAATTTTTTTGTTGCATACCCCGTAAAGTCTCCATAGAATGCGCAGCACTTGATGCCGGCATAGCTCAGTTGGTAGAGCAACTGACTTGTAATCAGTAGGTCCCGAGTTCGACTCTTGGTGCCGGCACCATTCAAGTGCTTAACAATTAGGTGGGGTTCCCGAGCGGCCAAAGGGAGCAGACTGTAAATCTGCCGTCATCGACTTCGAAGGTTCGAATCCTTCCCCCACCACCATACAAGCCTTAGTAATGAGGCAGCTTGAAGTGAAAGAGTCGCTTCAGGTGAAGGTGAGGAATTAAGTGTCTCACGTCCTTTTCCCCGTCTTCAAGTTCTTCAGAACAATCAGGTAGCCGAGTTCCAGGATGCGGGCATCGTATAATGGCTATTACCTCAGCCTTCCAAGCTGATGATGTGGGTTCGATTCCCACTGCCCGCTCCAAGTATGTGCTGATATAGCTCAGTTGGTAGAGCGCACCCTTGGTAAGGGTGAGGTCGGCAGTTCGAATCTGCCTATCAGCACCACTTCCAAATTCTCCCTCCTGATTTTCTTTCTGTAAACTAATTCGTCAAGCAAATGCTTGGTTGATGTGGTGATACCACCGATTTAACCGTGTCTTAGAGGGACAATCGATGTCTAAAGAAAAATTTGAACGTAACAAACCGCACGTTAACGTTGGTACTATCGGCCATGTTGACCACGGTAAAACTACCCTGACTGCAGCAATCACTACCGTTCTGGCTAAAACCTACGGCGGTTCTGCACGCGCATTCGACCAGATCGATAACGCACCAGAAGAAAAAGCTCGTGGTATCACCA
>NZ_CAWOJA010000033.1:0-465055 GCF_963881615.1 Rahnella sp. CJA17(1/100)
GTTTTTGACCGTAATACCCCACCCCAACCCTCCCCTTCGCAGGGGAGGGAGCTTTTAAATTCCCGAGGCATAGCAATGAGTCACAAAAACGATAATCAGAACGACGTTTCTTCTTCCCGCCGCAGTTTACTGAAAGGTGTGGGATTGTTAGGCGGGGCATTTGCCCTGGGCGGTGCTGTCACGGCGCAGGCTGAGAAAACACCCGGCGCAAAAAAAGAGTACACGCCAGGCACGGTTTCCCCGGACGAACGCTGGGGCAGGCAACCTTATTACGGCGAGCATCAGGCAGGGATTTTAACGCCACAACAGGCGTCGATGATGCTGGTTTCCTTTGACGTGCTGGCCACCAACAAAGCCGATCTGGAGCGTCTTTTCCGTCTCCTTGATTCACGGTTTGCCTTCCTGACCAAGGGTGGCACCGCACCTTCAATGGATCCGAAATTCCCGCCGATGGATTCCGGCGTGATGGGTGCAGAAATCTACCCGGATAACCTGACCATGACGCTGTCGGTGGGGGATTCCCTGTTCGATGAGCGCTTTGGATTAGCGCCGCATAAGCCGCTGAAATTGCAGCGCATGACGCGTTTCCCGAATGATTCACTGGATGCCACACTCTGTCACGGTGACCTGTCACTGCAAATCTGTGCCAACAACAACGATACGGTGGTGCATGCGTTGCGTGACATCATCAAGTACACACCGGATTTACTCAGCGTGCGCTGGCGTCGTGACGGCTTTATTTCGTCCCACGCAGCGCGCAGTCAGGGCAAAGAAACGCCGATTAACCTGCTGGGCTTTAAAGACGGCACGGCGAATCCTGACTCGAAAGACACACCACTGATGGATAAAACCGTCTGGGTCACCGCCGGTCAGGGCGAACCGGCGTGGACGCTTGGCGGCAGTTATCAGGCCACTCGTCTGATCCCGTTCAAGGTGGAATCCTGGGACCGTACGCCGTTGCAGGAGCAACAGTCTATTTTCGGGCGTAACAAAGCCACCGGCGCACCTTTGGGGATGGAAAAGGAGCACGATGTGCCGGATTACGAAAAAGACCCGGAAGGTAAGACCATCCGCCTTGATTCGCATATCCGTCTGGCGAATCCGCGTACCAAAGCCACCGATGAAAACCTGATGCTGCGCCGTGGCTACAGCTATTCGCTTGGCGTGACCCATTCCGGGCAACTGGAAATGGGGCTGATTTTTGTCTGTTATCAGCATGACCTGGAAAAAGGTTTCCTGACCGTACAGAAACGCCTGAATGGCGAAGCGCTTGAAGAGTATATCCGTCCGAATGGCGGCGGCTTTTTCTTCACGCTGCCGGGGAATAAAGATGAAAGCCACTATCTCGGTCAATCGTTAATCGAAGCGTAACATTGCTCCTCCCCCTGCGAAGGGGGAGAAGCTCAATCCAGAAATCCTTTTTACGCTTCGTTACGCAATTCACCGCCTGTTCATACTCCGCTGCATCCCAAAAAATCTCAGCAATGTCATGATGATAAATCGTCAAACTGATTTATTACGATGCCTGCTCCGAGACTGTTATGACCATCAACCATGCCCGCAGAAAATTACTGATCTTTGGCATCGGACTTTCCCTGACGGCACCACGCCTGTATGCCGCCCAAAAAGCCGTGCGCATTACCATGACATCAGACGCCAGTCAGATTCACCTGGCGTTACCGGCGGCGGATAAATACAGCCGGGTGTTTATGCTCAGTGCGCCGGAAAGAGTGGTGATTGATATGCCGATGGCGTCATTTCCACCGGAACTGGAGCATGCGCTGACGGTGGTCAGGCAGAAATTTTCGTGGATAAAAGAGGGGAGGATTGCTCACTTCAGCCCGCAAGTGGCGCGCATTGTGTTGCAGGTAAACGGTAAACCGCAGATTACGCGCAGCACGGAAAACGGTGTGCTGAACGTGACGATATCCGGAGAAAGCCCTGATGCCGCGATTTTGCCCGTCACCACCGCTGCACCTCGGGCAAAGAAACCGCTGCTGGTGATGATTGATCCGGGGCATGGCGGAAAGGATCCGGGCGCGATCGGCAACGAAGGCACGTATGAAAAACACGTGGTGTTGCACATTGCCAAACGACTGCAAACCTTGCTTGATCAACAGCACGGTATTCAGGCGGTGCTGACGCGCCAGGATGACGTATTTATTCCGCTATATCACCGCGTCAGCCTGGCGCATCAGCATGAGGCAGATCTGTTTATCTCAATTCATGCCGACGGTTTTACCAACGATCAGGTCTCCGGTGCGTCGGTTTTCGCGCTGTCTGAACACGGCGCGGGCAGTGCGATGGCGCGCTATTTGTCGCAAAGCGAAAACAGCGCAGATGTGTTGTATGACAACGATTTTAAAACCGACGATCAATACCTTAAAGAAACGCTGTTTGATCTCGACCAGCACGAAACCATTCATCGCAGCCTGAATTTTGGCCATCATCTGGCGGCAACTATTAGTAAAGTGCATCACATGCACAGTCCGCATCCTGAACAGGCGGGATTTGCGGTACTGAAATCCCCGCGAATTCCTTCCGCGCTGGTGGAGACATCCTTCATCACCAATAAACAGGAAGAAAAATTACTGGGTGAGCCGGTGTTTCAGGAGAAAATGGCGCATGCGCTGGCGGAAGGCATTAACAGTTACTTCATCAATGAAAAGAAAAATAATCTGCTGGGCTGAGAGAAATTCAGCACGATTAAAGAGGATCTGAAAAAGATCCTCATGATCCTATTGACGTCAGCCACAAACTTTTTTACATTTTGGTAACGCAAATGTTTCAGCTGTCATTATACTGACATTTATAAGCGGTAGTTTTCACGAGGTGTACGGCAGGTGCCGTTAATAACACTGCGGGGAGCGCGAATGGTAAAGTCCATGTTTGGGCTGTTGATCGAAAATAACACACTTCTCTCATTCACTCGTTGTTGTCGCTTAAATGCAAACGAGGGCCAGGCTTCCGACTCTCTAATATTTCAACCTTTACTTTCAGCTTTTTCCTACCGCTTGCTGCAAAAAATATCATCCACTCAACCTCAACCCTGTTCTTTAACTGACCCCGTAAATGTTTACCAAAATGATGTGAATATCACTGGCTTTTATTCTGGAATTTTCATTGTATGGGTCAGCGGTTTGTCATTATTGACACTTTTGACAATGCCTCCTCGTGAACAGAAAACAACCAAAAGACTTTCCGTTAATCCCTTTGGTTTCTTTTCCTCTTCACGTTATTCATTGGCTCCACTTGGTCTAAAAGGAGACCAAAACCTCATTTGTTAGTGAAACATAACCGTGCGGGCATTATGCCTTAGCGTTAAGTGAATCAAACTGTAAGGTGCCACTATGGGAAGACAGAAAGCAGTGATCAAAGCTCGTCGTGAAGCAAAACGTGTTATTCGTAGTGATTCACGTAGTCACCGCCAGCGCGAGGAAGAATCTGTGACGTCATTAGTACAGATGGGCGGTTTGGAATCGATCGGCATGGCTCGCGACTCCCGCGATACGTCCGTCATCGAAGCGCGTACTGAAGCTCAAGGTCATTACTTATCAGCCATAGAGAATAAGCAGTTAATTTTTGCCACCGGTGAAGCCGGTTGCGGCAAAACATTTATCAGCGCTGCGAAAGCGGCAGAGGCATTAATTCACAAAGAAATCGACAGGATTATTGTGACGCGCCCGGTATTGCAAGCCGATGAAGATCTCGGTTTCCTGCCCGGTGATATTTCTGAGAAGTTCGCGCCTTATTTCCGTCCGGTCTACGACATTCTGTTACGTCGTCTGGGTTCATCATTCCTGCAATATTGTTTGCGACCGGAAATAGGGAAGGTTGAAATTGCGCCATTCGCTTATATGCGCGGGCGTACTTTCGAAAATGCGGTGGTTATTCTGGACGAAGCGCAGAATGTCACGGCCAGCCAGATGAAAATGTTCCTGACCCGTCTCGGTGAAAATGTGACGGTGATTGTTAACGGTGATATTACCCAGTGCGATTTACCACGCGGCGTAGTATCGGGGCTCAGCGATGCAATGTCTCGCTTCGAAGAAGACGAGATGATTGGCATCATTGAATTTGGCAAAGAGGACTGCGTGCGTTCAGAGCTGTGTAAACGCACTCTCCACGCCTACTCTTAATTCTCCCATCCCTCCCATGAAAAAGGCCGCTCAGTTGAGCGGCCTTTCTTTTTATCATTCTTCATTCAATCAAAATCATTTGGGTTGTATCAGGGCGGCAACCCGAAGGATGAATATTTAAAGCATAATTAGCATCATGTAGGCGCAGAAGAGGGCCAGATGCGCGGTACCGTTTAATACATTGGTACGGCCGGTGGAGAATGAAATCTGGCACAAGATCAGCACCGCCAGCATCACCACAATATTCGCCGGATCCAGGCCGAAAATCAGATCCTGACCTGTCAGGGTGGCGATGACGGTCACCGCCGGTACGGTCAGTGAAATCGTCGCCAGCACGGAGCCGAAGAACAAATTCATGGCGCGCTGTACCTGATTTTTCAGTACCGCTTTCAGTGCGCCCAGACCTTCCGGTGAAAGGATCAGTAACGCGACCAGGAAGCCGGTGAACTGCGCAGGAGCATTCAGTTCGGTCAGCAGGCTTTCCAGCGGATTGGCGTTGAACTTGGTCACTGCGATAACCAGCACCAGATGGACAATCAGCCAGAGCGTATGCGTCAGGTTACTTTTCGAAGACGGTTTTCCGTGTCCGTCTTCTTCGCCTTCATCTTCATGCTCGTAAATAAACAGGCTCTGATGGGTCTTGGTCTGGATAAGCAAAAATACGCCGTACATGGCGGCTGAAATCATCGCGACAAACAACGCCTGTAGCGTCGAGAAATTGCCCGCCGGCAATGCGGCAGGCAGCACCAGCACAATCACCGCCAGCGGGAATATCGCCATCAGGTACTGTTTGATCCCACCGAGATTCACATATTGTGTCGCAAATTTGCGCCCGCCCAACAGCAGGGCAACGCCAACCAGACCGGCGGTAACAATCATGATGATCGAGAACAACGTGTCACGCATCAGCGCGGGGGCGGCGTCGCCGGTCGCCATCAGGGCCGAAATCAGGCTGACTTCGAGGATGACCACTGAAAGGCTGAGGATCAACGACCCGTAAGGTTCGCCAAGACGATGTGCCAGTACGTCGGCATGACGCACCACGCTGAAGGCGCTGGCGAGGATACCGACCAGCGCGATTAAATTGATACCGACAACCGAGGCAAAGTTACTGCTGTTGCCCCAGAGGATGAGAACGATAAGTGCAGCGATGGGAAAAACCAGGGAGTATTCCTGATGGCGGGTTTTGATTTTTGGATGTTCCTGTGAAGACACCATGATGATTATTCTCCTTATAAACGCTCACGTAATAACAACCGCCTGTCTGTCAGTTGTCAGAAAAATGCCTGGCAGCATAAAGGTCTAACCTGTTAAGTATAGTAGATAAATTAATCTATTAACAGGATAAAGTCATTGTTAATGCATAAAAAATGACATATCAATTGTTTATCAGGGAATAATCTGAATTAACCAGCAATAAACACCCTAATAATTCGTTTTGTTAAAATATTAAGTCATTTAAAAACAATGCATTATATCGCTATTGTAGTAATATGGCGATTATGCTTCAGTTTATGTAAATCATCAGGATACCCACACAATTTAATGGAGGAAATGTGCAGTCAGCGGCCCGATAACGAGAATAATCTGGCAGCGTCCTTTGAGGGTAGCAGCTAGACTTTATCCTGTGCGCAGACGCCGCACATAAAAAATATCAATGCGATGAACGCTATGAAAAAGGAGACGACTATGCCTTATCAGAACCGCTCAGCGTTGCCTGAATCCGTGCGCAATGTGCTTCCTGCCCATGCGCAGGATATCTATAAGGAAGCGTTTAACAGCGCCTGGGATGAGTATAAAAAACCTAAAGACCGGCAGGGCGATGACTCGCGTGAGGAAACAGCGCATAAAGTTGCCTGGGCCGCTGTGAAACATGGGTATAAAAAAGGAGATGACGATAAGTGGCATCCTAAGAAATCCTGATATGAATGGCAGGTGAGGGCGATCCCGCGCCTGCCAGAAGGTCTGCCCGGCCTCCGGGTTCCCGCTGTTTTTGTTTTATTCCCTCCCTAAATATCAACATTCATGCAATGTTCATAAAATAATCACTTTATTTTCGTTTTGTGATCGCTCTCAACCTTGATTGCAACGAAAGAAACGAATAAGGTTTCATTCAGCAGGGGTATACGAAACTTCCTAATAAATTTGCCCCGTGGCCTGAAGCTCAGGCGAAAACTGTCCGATAGCGTTATTAAATGAAACTCACGATAACGGAGAACACAGCGTTAACAGCATGGCATGTTCAAAAGTAAGTCGTACCGAAGGGGGAATGAATGTTAACTCGAGATTTCCTGCGTAACGCAGATTGCAAAACAGCATTCGGCAGCATTGATGAGTCGATGCTACTGACCCCTGAACAGCGCGCAGCCTCTCTGAGCTGCACGCTGGCGCGTCGCCCCGACAACAGCCCGGTCTGGATTTTTGGTTACGGTTCACTGATGTGGAACCCGGTTTTTGACTCGGAAGAGGCGCGACCCGCCACATTGCACGGTTATCATCGTGCCTTCTGTTTACGCCTGACCTCCGGGCGTGGCACCCATGCGCAACCTGGCCGCATGCTGGCGCTGCGGGATGGCGGAAAAACCACCGGTCTGGCGTTCCGTCTGCCGGAAGACACACTTCTCGATGAACTCGAATTGCTGTGGAAGCGTGAAATGCTGACCGGCTGTTATCGTCCGACCTGGTGCGAACTGAATCTCGACGATGGCCGCAAGGTGACGGCGCTGGTGTTCATTATGGATCCCTCGCACCCGCAATATGAGGCCGATACCGATTATCAGGTTATCGCGCCACTGATTGCGCAGGCCAGCGGCCCGCTCGGAACCAATGCACAATATCTGTTTGCCCTGGAAAAAGAGCTGAACAACTACGGCATGCGTGATGACTGCATGAGTGAACTGGTCAAACAGGTACGAATGCTGTTGTCCGTTTCTCCCGGTTTTGATGTGCCGGGGCTGAGCTAAGACCCGCATCTCCGGGCTGTGCGGGGTCTTCCGTGCAGCCCGCTTCCCTTAACACCCCCCTGGTTTACGTGCTATTCATTCCCACATCCCTTCAGCGGGTATTTCCCTGTGATTTGTACAGTAACAATCCCCCGCCAGACCGCATTCCGACGCTTTAATAACCAATCAGATAACGTTATGCAAAATTCGCATAACGATAGTATTTATCAGACTTTCTGGTAGGTTGAAGAAACTTTACACTCAACAAAACTTTAGCAATTTCGCTACCTTGGAGAGTCTGACCTGATGAAAGCTTTATTACCGTCCGTCCTGTTTACGGCTATTGCGGCTACTTTCTCTGCGCAGGCTGCCACGCCGCCGGATACTTTGGTTATCGCGCAATCCATTGATGACACCTCCAGTTTTGATCCGGCGCAGGGCTTCGAACTGACCACGGTTCAGGCTTTCAATAATATTTATCAGCGTCTGGTGCAGTCTGACCCGAACAACCCGATCGATTTAAAACCGACGCTGGCGGCCTCCTGGGAAACAGGTAAAGATAACCGCAGCCTGACCTTCACGCTGTCACCGAAAGCCACCTTTGCCAGCGGCAATCCGCTGACAGCCGATGATGTGATTTTCTCGTTATCGCGTGTGGTGAAGCTGAATCTCGAACCTTCGTTCATTCTGACGCAACTGGGCTGGACCGATAAAAATGTCGATACCTTCCTGACTAAAATCGATGATCAGCATGTGAAAGTCAGCTGGACCGCCGATGTCAGCCCGTCATTCGTGTTGAGCCTGCTGTCGGCGCCGGTATCTTCTATCGTTGACAGCAAACTGGTGAAAGCTAACGCCACTGCTGACGACCTGGGTCATCAGTGGCTGAGCAACCATTCTGCCGGTTCCGGCCCGTATCAGATCCGCAACTACATTCCGCATGAAGTGGTGATTCTGTCTGCGAATCCGACTTCGCCGGAAGGCGCGCCGAAGCTGAAAACCATTCTGATCAAAAACGTCCCGGATCCTGCCGCACGCCGCTTGCTGATCGAGCAGGGGGATGCCGATATGGCGCGTAATCTCGGTTCTGACCAGATGGCCGCACTCGCCGGCAAAAAAGGCGTTAAGCCTCTGGCGATCCCGTATGCCTCGCTGTACTTCATGCAGTTCAACGCCAAAGCTTCTCCGGCGTTGGGTAATCCTGCGTTCTGGGAAGCGGCCCGTTACCTGTTCGATTACAACCACATTGCGCACGACCTGATGAAAGATCAGTTCCAGGTGCATCAGGCCTTCCTGCCGGAAGGTTATCTGGGCGCGCTGAATGACACGCCATACACCTATGATCCGGCGAAAGCCAAAGCGATTCTGGCAAAAGCCGGGCTGACCAACGTCAGCTTCACGCTGTCTACCGCCAATCAGCCGCCGTACCTGGACATCGCCCAGGCGTTGCAGGCCAGCTTCGCGCAGGGCGGCGTAACGGTGAAACTGGATCCGGGTTTAAGCTCGCAGATCTCCACCAAAGTGAAATCACACAATTACGATGCGTATATGTCTTCGTGGGGACCGGATTACTTTGACCCGAACACTAACGCTTCGGCGTTTGCTTTCAACCCGGAAGATGGCAGCAAAACGCTGGCATGGCGGGCGAACTGGTCCATTCCGGCGCTCAATAAACTGACACTGGCCGCGATTGCGGAACCGGATCAGGCCAAACGCGTGGCGGATTACCGTCAGTTGCAACTGGAAGTACAGAAAAACTCACCGTTCGTGATTGGCCTGCAAGCGAAAAGCCTGATTGCCGTACGCGACAACATCAAAGGTTACGTGCAGGGCATCAACCCTGACATGGTCTTCTACAGCAAGGTCACCAAGTAATGACAGACAGTTCAACACCCGCCGGATTCGTCCGGCAGGGTTGGCGCTGGTCAGGCCGTTTGCTGACTGGCGTGATTTCGCTGGCGCTGACATTGCTCGGCCTGCTGGCGTTTACTTTTACGCTTTCCCATCTCGCCCCGATTGACCCGACATTGCAGGTGGCGGGCGATCACGCCAGCGAAGCCACCTATGCGCAGGTGCGCCGCGATTTAGGTCTCGATCAGTCGGTGCCGGTGCAGTTTGTCCGTTATCTGGAAAGTCTGGCGCACGGCGATATGGGTATCTCCCGCATCACCGCGCAGCCGGTCGCCAGCGATTTGATGCGCACCTTCCCGGCAACGGTCGAACTGGCGACCTGTGCGATCCTGCTTGGCGGCACACTCGGCATTCTGCTGGCGCTGCTGGCGGTGTGGAAACCGGGAAGCTGGCTGGATAACGTTGCGAGAATGGTGTCGCTGCTCGGTTATTCTGTACCGATTTTCTGGCTGAGCCTGCTCGGCCTTTTGCTGTTTTACGCGGTGCTGCATTGGGCGGGCGGGCCGGGACGGCTTGATGACCTGTATATGTACACCATGACGCCGCGCACCGGTTTTGTGCTGATTGATACCTGGCTTTCCGGCGACCGTGAAATGTTCTACAACGCCATCAGCCACTTATGGTTGCCGGTAACGGTGCTGGCGATGTTGTCGATGGCGGGCATTACGCGCCTTCTGCGTGCGTCGATGCTCGGCGAAATGAACAAAGAATATGTGATTCTGGCGCGCTCGAAAGGCGCGGGCAGGGTACGTGTATTGCTGTGTCACGTTTTCCCGAATGTGCTCGGCACGCTGATCACCGTGCTGACGCTTTCCTACGCCAGCCTGCTGGAAGGGGCGGTGCTGACGGAAACGGTGTTTGCCTGGCCGGGCGTTGGACGTTATCTGACCACCGCGCTGTTCGCCGCGGATACCCCGGCAATTCTTGGCGCTACGCTGCTGATCGGCACCTGCTTTGTGCTGCTTAATGCGCTGGCTGACGCCCTTACTTATCTGCTCGATCCGCGAACCCGGTAGTTTCTATGACTCAAATGATCCCTGAACAACCCACGCAGGTTGAGGCGGAAGCCGAAACCTCCGTCTGGAAACCGGCCCGGCGCATCACCACGTTTTCCGTGGGGCTGGTGCTGGTCGCTATTCTGGTACTGACCGCGCTGCTCGCACCGTGGCTGGCGCCGTTTGACCCGAACATTCAACACATCGAGCTGCGTCTGCTGCCGCCATCGGAAACCCACTGGCTGGGCACCGACGGTTTTGGCCGTGATTTGCTCTCGCGTGTGGTGTATGGCGCGCGCCCGACGCTGTTGCTGGTGTCACTGATCCTGGTACTGACCATTCCGGTTGGCCTGCTGATCGGTATCAGCGCCGGTTACATTGGCGGCTGGTATGAACGCATTGTGATGCGACTGACCGATATTGTGATGTCCTTGCCCAGTCTGGTCATGGCGCTGGCGCTGGTGGCTATTCTCGGCCCCGGTCTGATGAACGGTGCACTGGCTCTGGCTTTCACCAGCTGGCCGCCGTTTGCGCGACAGGCGAGGGCCGAGACACTGGCACTTCGCCGCAGCGATTATCTGGCGGCGGCACGCATGCAGGGCATCGGCGGGTTGCGACTGATGTTCGGCCACATTTTGCCGCTGTGCCTGCCCAGCGCCGTGGTGCGGGCGGCGCTCAGCCTCGGCGGCATCATTCTGGCCTCTGCCGGTCTGGGCTTTCTCGGCATGGGCATTCAGCCACCGACGGCTGAATGGGGCTCGATGGTTGCCGAAGGCAGCAAAGTCATTTTCGATCAGTGGTGGGTCGCCGCTGCACCGGGCGGGGCGATTCTTTTCGCCAGCCTGGCTTTCAATCTGCTGGGCGATGGCCTGCGTGACAAAATGGATCCACGACATGGCAACTGACTTTTTATATAAAGACAAATCAAATAGCGACCAACTGGTCGCGAAAGATATGACCATTTACCTGCCGGGTGAACGTCCGCTGGAACTGGTGAAATCCCTGTCATTCAGCGTCGGACAGGAACGTGTGGCGCTGGTCGGCGAGTCCGGATCCGGCAAATCCCTGACCGCCCGCGCGCTGATGGGGTTGCTGCCACATCCGTGCAAGCTGCGCGCGTCACAACTGACGCTGGGTGATAACGATCTGACCACACTCAAAGAACGTGAGTGGAGCACGCTTCGCGGTAACCGCGTATCGATGGTCATGCAGGATCCGAAACATGCGCTGAATCCGACGCAGAAAATCGGCAAACAGGTGGAAGAACCGCTGCGTTTGCACACCCGTCTTGGCCGCAAGGAGCGTCAGGAAAAGGTCACCGAGATGCTGAATGCGGTCGGTCTGCCGAATCCGGCTTTCCTGCAACAGCAGTATCCGCATCAACTTTCCGGCGGGATGGGGCAGCGCGTGATGCTGGCGATTGCACTGATCAACGATCCACAATGGCTGATTGCCGACGAACCCACTTCCGCGCTGGATTTCGACATGCGTGAGCAGGTTCTGGGGCTGATTGAGCGTTTAGTCGAACAGCGAAATATGGGGCTGATCCTCATCAGTCACGACCTGCAACAGGTCGCCCGCTATTGTGAACGTGTGCTGGTGATGTACAAAGGCGAACTGCTCGATGAGCTTGCAGCCGATCAGCTGGCGAACGCTACACATCCTTATACGCATACACTCTGGTCATGCCGTCCGAGCAAATTTACCCACGGTGAACGCCTGCCGGTGCTGGATCGCGCGCTGCTGGCCTCTTTAAAACAGGAGCCGCGCCATGAGTGAGATTATTGCTGAACTGCATCAGCTGAGCGTGTCGCATCGTCAGGGTTACGAAACCCGCACGGTGGTACATAACGTCAACCTGACTATCAACAAAGGCGAATGCTTCGGGCTGGTCGGGCCGTCCGGTTGCGGTAAATCCTCGCTGCTGTGGGTGCTGGCGGGCCTGAACGGACACTGGGACGGCAGCCTGACGTTGCTTGATCATCAGGTGAAACCCGGTAAACCTTTTACCGGTAGCCTGCGCCGCGACGTGCAGATGGTTTTTCAGGACCCTTATGCCTCGCTGCACCCGAAACACAAGCTGCTGCGCACGCTGGCAGAGCCGCTGAAAATCCTCAAAGAGCAGGATATCGAACAGAAAATTGCCGAAGGTTTTCGCCAGGTCGGGCTGGATCCGGCGCTGATGAACCGCTATCCGCATCAGCTTTCCGGTGGCCAGCGTCAGCGCGTGGCAATTGTCCGCGCACTCCTGCTCAAACCGAAACTGCTGCTGCTTGATGAACCGACGTCTGCCCTCGATATGTCTGTACAGGCGGAAATTCTCAATTTACTCAACGACCTGAAAGCCAGCAGCGACCTGACCATGATTCTGGTCAGCCACGATGCGGATGTGATTGACCATATGTGTGATCGTGCGGTGCATATGGCGAAGGGTTACGTCTTGACGTAGTCCTTCCCCTTCGCAGGGGAGGGAGCTGGGAAATGCTTAATCTAATTAATTAAATAACAAAGCTTTATTTCATTGTTCGGGCCTTGCCGCTGCACCTCTACACTCGGAAAAACTGTCTTTTCACCTGTGGAGATCGACCTCAATGAAAGTACGTGTTCCTTCCCTGTTATTTCTGCTCATGATGGCGGCAACCCGTGTGGATGCGGCGACACCTGCGGATACGCTGGTGGTAGCCGGTTCGCTCGAAGGTATTATCAGCCTGGATCCGGCGGAGAGTTTTGAAACCGTCAGTTCCGGCAATCTGGTTAACCTGTATCAGCAACTGGTGGTTTCAAACCGTCAGCACCCCGATCAACTCGACCCGGACGCCGCCGCCAGCTGGCAGCCAGGGCCTGACGCGCACAGCCTGATTTTCACCCTTAAGCCGGGGCAGAAGTTTGCCAGCGGCAATCCGCTGACCGCTGACGACGTGATTTATTCCTTTAGTCGCGTGGTCAAACTCAATAAAAGCCCGTCGTTTATTCTCGGCGAACTGGGCTGGACACCAGAAAATGTCGACGGCAATCTGAAAAAACTGTCGGACGATAAAGTGCAACTGAGCTGGCCTGCGGATATCGGCAGTGGTCTGGTGCTGAGCATTTTATCCGCGCCGGTGGCAGGCATTGTTGACAGCAAGCTGTTGAAAGAACATGTCGATCAGAACGATTTCGGCAACAGCTGGCTGCGTTCACGTTCAGCAGGCAGCGGTGCCTTTGAAGTGCGTAACTATGTGCCTCACGAAGCGCTAATCTTCAAACGTAACCCGAATGCCAAACCGCTGGCGAAGCTGGAAAACGTCCTCTTTAAAAATGTCGGTGATCCTTCTACCCGCCGTCTGCTGGTACTTAATGGTGATGCTGACGTGGCATACGATTTAGGTGCGGATCAGTTCAGCTCGCTGCAAAAAGAAAAGGGTGTACATGTCGCCCAGTTCCCGGCGGCGAAAGTGTTCTATCTGGCGTTTAACGTCGGCGATACCACCCAACCGGCGCTGGCGAATCCCGCACTCTGGGAGGCTGCCCGCTGGCTGGTAGATTACCAGGGTATTTCAACCGATCTGCTCAAAGGCCAGTACGGCATTCATCAGACTTTCCTGCCGGACGGTTTAGCCGGTGCCATTGACGATCAGCCGTTCAAATACGACGTAGCGAAAGCCAAAGCCATTCTCAGCAAAGGCGGCATTGCACCGGGGACTAAAATCGATTTAATCGTGATTAACCAGCCACCTTATTCCGATATCGCGCAGGCGTTGCAGGCCAGCTTTGCCAAAGCCGATATCAATTTAGTGGTGCATCCGTTGGTGGAAAGCGATGTGCTGACCCGCATGCGCGCGCATAAATTCCAGTCGATCTTCACTTACTGGGGTGCGGATTACCTCGACCCGAACACCAACGCCAGTACCTTTGCCTATAACGTGCCGAACGGCCCGAAAACACTGGCGCAGCGTATTCAGTGGGTGATCCCGGAAATCAGCAAACAAACCCGCGCAGCGGCGGCGGAATCTGACCCGACCAAACGCAAGGCGCTGTATGCAGATTTGCAGCGTGAGTTGCAGAAAAACTCACCCTTTGTGGTGGCGTTGCAAAGCAAGTTGCTGGTGGCCATCCGCGATAACGTGAAAGGTGCGAGCCAGAATGTGGCGGGGAGCCAGTTGTATCTGGATACGGTGAGTAAGGAATAAGAGGGGCTTTATCATCCCTTCTTCTCAAGTCATGACCCCGGGCCACCGGTCTCGGGGTCGCTCCTGTCAGCAGGTTCCTGAACGCGCCATTGAGGCTTGTCTGCTGCAGGATTTTCATGACTTTTTCATAAAATCTTTCAGATGGGCGACTTTGTTAATGTCATCCATCAGGCGCGGGTTATTGCGCACTTCCCAAATATCGACATTGGTTTGCAGGTTTAACCAAAACTCGACAGAGGTCTCAAATGTCTTTGCCAGCCGGAAGGCAATATCAACGGTCAGTTTGCGGTTGTTATTCACCAGCGCGCTGATGGTATTGCGGTGAACATTCAGCATGTCGGCGAGATCGTTGATCCGCAGGCCTGCAGGCTCGAGAAATTCGTAAAGTAAAATATCACCAACGGTAGCGGGTTTACGTGTGGTCACAGCCATACGATGTTCCTTCTGGTATGTCTTCATTAACATCAAAGCGAATATGCTCATAATTACCGGTAACTCCTGTAACCGTGGGGATCTAAATACAGGCCATGTGCTTTTCCTTCCCGCCAGTAAAAAATCAGACGGTACTGCTCATTCACCCTGATCGATGAAAATCCCTTTAACGGGGGGGCCAGATCTTCATAGCGATTGCCCGGGGGCCAGAGTAAATCGCGATAATCCATTGCGGCATTGATCATATCCAGCTTCCTTTCCAGAGCAGTTGCCAGCGTCCAGGGTATTTTGCGATGGGGAGTGGCGAAGTGGAAAAAGTCTTCCAGCCATTGATCGCGGAAACTGCTTATCCTGAGCATATCGTTCATGAGATGAACCCATCCTGATTTTTAAGGTGGGGCACCGAAGCCTTGTTGCACTGTGCTTCGGTGCATAAATTAACAGAGTCTTTTGCCGTTGTATAGGGGTTGTTCTCCCGGGAACGAACGTGACTTTAATGCTTCATGCATTTAGCGAAAGCGGTTGTTTAGGATTTTGCAGGATGTTTTCCAGAGAATTTGCATCGTCCGACAGAGGGGACGGCATAAGTGCGGCAAAGCGCGCAGAATGTTTACGCTGCATTGGCAGCGTAGTGACCGCGCTTTTTCACCGTGGCGGCGGCACAGGCGGGGGACAACAATTTTCGATTTTAAGCCACGCCCCGGGTTGCGTCGGGCTGATGAGCATGATAATGATTTCCATCGGTATTCTGCCTGTCACTGTTTTCGACCACTGAGATCTTATGAGCCTGAAAGCTTTCAACCCTGACGTCCTGCAAAAGAGTGATCTGATTAACCTGCTGATCGCCATTCCCGCCGGGATTATTGCCGCGCTGGTGACAATCGCTTTTCGCGGGGCGATTTCGGGCATTAACGGCCTGATGTTCACCGATGGCAGCGACATCACCAAAGCTTTCAATGAATATCCCAAAATTGTCTGGCCGCTGATCACCACAGCCGGCGGCGTCATTGCCGGTTTTATCCTGATCCTGGCGCTGCGCTACGAAAACAAGCACGGCAAAATGCCGGATTATCTGGATGTTATCGATCAGCGTCTGCCGGGCATTCCGGTGGTCAGTACCGCGCTGCGCGGGCTGTCGTCGCTTGCCAGTATTGCCAGCGGTGGTTCAATCGGTCGCGAAGGGGCAATGGTGCAGTTATCCGCGCTGAGCGGCAGTCTGCTCGGGCGTTTTTCGCGTTTCAAAGGTGTACATCAGTCAGATATTATCGCCATGGCCGCCGCGGGCGGACTGGCGGCGGTGTATCACGCCCCGTTTGCCGGTGCGCTGTTTGTGGCGGAAATCGCCTTTGGTGTGACCGCAGTTCAGCGCCTGATCCCGTTGTTTATCTCGGCGTCGGTCGCGGTGCTTACTGTCCGTTCTCTGACCGATTACGCGCCACTGTATCTGTATTCTTCCGCCTCTTTCAGCCCGTCTTTCGGCGCGATTTTCACCGTGCTGATTATCGGCATGGCGACGGGGATTCTCGGGCCGCTATTCATCTCATCAATCGATAAAGTCCGTCAGTGGATGAAACCCATCTCGCATCCCGCGCTGCGCCTGGGGCTCGGCGGGCTGGGCGTCGGACTGGTGGCAATGATTTCGCCGCTGGTGCTGGGTAACGGTTTTGAGGTGATTGATTTAATCCTCAATAACGGCGATTTACAGACGTCGTTACTGGTGCTGCTGATCCTGAAAATTGTCGCTACGGCGATCACCATCGGGTCCGGTGCGGTCGGCGGGTTGTTTACGCCGTCGTTACTGATTGGTGCGGCGGGCGGGGCGCTGGTGTGTACTTTCCTGCAATGGCTGGGGTTCGATCCCGGTCCGGTCGGTTTATATGCCGCGATCGGCATGAGCGCATTGCTGGCGGCGACCAGTCATGCGCCGCTGATGTCGATCATGATGGCGTTTGAAATGACCCTCAACAGTTCGCTGCTGTTCCCGCTGATGCTGGCGACGGCGATTTCTTATGTCGTGGCCTCACGCCTGAAGGTCGGTGGCACGTATCCGGTGCTGACACGTCATAACGCGCGGTTCGCGGCGAAAAATGCCTTTGAATACAGTACGGTGGCGTCACTGATTTCGCCATGTTCGAAAATGTATGTTGATGCCTCGCTGTCTGAAGTGGTCAGCGAAGGGCTGAAACAGCGCACGCGATATGTGTACGTGGTGGACAGGGAGGAGCGTTTTCTCGGCGTAGTGCCGACCAATGTGGTGGCAGCAGGGCTTATCGATGGCAGCGTGAAATCCGGCAGCCCGATTGGCCCGTTTATCGAGCAGGAATTCACGACGATTTTCCAGCAGGCCAGTTACGAACAGGCGTGGGCGATGTTCAGCAATTCGCCGCTTGAACGTTTACCGGTGCTGGAAAACGCTGAATCCCGCCGTCTGCTGGGGGTGATCACCAAAGCCTCGCTGCTGAATAAAGCCAAAGATTTCCTGTAGTTGTTGTGCGGTTCGCGGCCGTCAGCCGTCGTCGCGATGCCTTAATGCATACCAGCCCGCCAGCAGGGTAAACACGCCGACAATCATCACCAGCAAAATAAAACCGTGATGATTGCTGGCAAGCGGAATGCCCCCGACGTTCATGCCAAAGAAACCGGCCACAATATTGATCGGCAGCGCCAGCACGGTGATCACGGTCAGCACATACAGCGTGCGGTTGCTTTGCTCCATCTGGCGTGAAGTGATTTCTTCCTGCAATAACCGGATGCGTTCGGTCAGCGCGATAAGGTCATTGAGCACCACAGAAAATTCCTCGGCAAACTGCCGTAAATCCTGGACCACAGCGGGAGCTATCCAGGTAGGAGGGCGGTTCAGCAGGCGGAAAAGTGCAGTCGGTTCCGGTGCCAGTAAACGCTGAAACCGCAGCAGCATCCGGCGCAGACGCCCCAGATCGGCGCGGTTCTTTTTCACGTGATGGCTCAGGAGTCGCTCTTCGATGGTGTCCACGTACTGATTGGCCCGACGCACAATGTGTTCCAGTAAATCTTCCTGTTCTTCTAAAAGATGCACCAGCAGCGCGGTGGGCGTGCTGATGTTCAGGTGCTCCAGTCGTTTGAATAATTGCTCGATCAGCCTGACCGGTTTATGACGTGCCGTGACCACCAGTTGCTGATGGCAACTGAGCCACAGCGTCGAAGCTTCATCACTGGTTTCATCCGGGCGAAAAATCACATCGTTGAGCACCGCCAGCAGCGTGTCATCGAGCCGTTCAATGCGCGTGCTGCGCGAGCCTTCGCGGATTTCCTCGAAAAACACCTCGCCGACGCCAAAATGCTTTTTCAGCCATTTTTCTGACATGGCATGATTGAGATTGACGTGGATCCAGACGAATCCTTTGTCGTGGCAAATCTGCTGCCAGGCTTCCTGAACCTGTTGTGAAGAAACACGTTCGGCAGGGCGGTTTGGACGAAAAACGAAGCCGTAAATCATTCCGGTGACTTCATCGTTGAAATTGAGTACGGCGGGTTTTTCTGTCGGCATGTCGGATTTCTGGTGACCAAAGCAGGTGGCACCATTACGCCAGACATCGGCGTAAATACAATAACCTCCCGTCTAATTTCACAATACTGTCACATTCAAACAGCCTTACCCCCAATTTTCCGTCAGATGACGTCACTCCCTCCTTTTTGTTTTATTTACGAAATTATGGCCAATAAATCATAAGCTTAACTCCGTTTAAATTTGTACCTCTTTGGGAGTATCTGGCGTTATGTAAATAAATACATGACGCAAAGGCGTTGATCGCAATCAAGTAGACGGCTCCCGCGCGTGCATACCCTGAGCCCATATTGAGCAATGTAGTTGTATTCCCCGCCATTCACATAATGACAAAGCGCAAATAAGCCTTTGCACAGGAGAGTTCCGGATGAGCAAGTTTCTTGACCGGTTTCGCTATTTCAAACAGCTAGCTGAACCTTTTGCTGACGGCCACGGCCAGACGCTGAATACCAATCGCGACTGGGAAGATGGTTACCGCAGCCGCTGGCAGCATGACAAAGTGGTCCGTTCCACGCATGGTGTGAACTGCACCGGTTCATGTAGCTGGAAGATTTACGTCAAAAACGGTCTGGTGACCTGGGAAACTCAGCAAACTGATTATCCGCGCACCCGTCCGGACTTGCCAAACCACGAGCCGCGCGGCTGTCCGCGTGGTGCCAGCTATTCCTGGTATCTCTACAGTGCCAACCGGCTGAAATATCCGCTGATGCGCAAAAAGCTGATCCAGTTATGGCGCGAGGCCAAACTGAATTACAGCGATCCGGTCGATGCCTGGGGCTCGATTGTGAATCAACCGGAAAAAGCCAAAGAATACAAAGCAGCACGTGGTCGCGGTGGTTTTGTGCGTTCAAGCTGGCAGGAAGTGAATGAGTTGATCGCCGCCTCCAACGTGTATACCGCCAAAACCTTCGGCCCGGACCGTATTATCGGTTTCTCGCCAATTCCGGCGATGTCGATGGTGTCTTACGCTTCCGGCGCGCGTTATCTTTCTTTGATCGGCGGCGTTTGTCTGAGTTTCTACGACTGGTATTGCGATTTGCCACCGGCTTCTCCGCAGACGTGGGGCGAGCAGACGGATGTCCCTGAATCGGCTGACTGGTACAACTCTTCGTATATTATCGCCTGGGGCTCCAACGTTCCGCAGACCCGTACGCCGGATGCCCACTTCTTTACCGAAGTGCGTTACAAAGGCACCAAAACCGTCGCGATTACGCCGGATTACGCTGAAATCGCCAAGATTTGTGACCAGTGGCTGGCACCGAAACAAGGTACCGACAGCGCGCTGGCGCTGGCAATGGGCCATGTGATCCTCAAATCCTTCCACATCGACAATCCAAGTCAGTATTTCACTGACTACGTGCGCCGCTACACCGATATGCCGATGCTGGTGATGCTTGAACCGCGTGAAGACGGTTCTTATGCGGCAGGCCGTATGTTGCGTGCCTCTGATCTGGTGGACAATTTGGGTCAGGAAAATAACCCGCAGTGGAAAACCATCGCCTTCGACGAAAACACCGGCGAACTGGTCTCGCCGTTGGGTTCGATCGGTTACCGCTGGGGTGAAAAAGGCAAGTGGAATCTGGAATCCCGCGAGGGGCAAGACGGTAAAGACGTCAACCTGAAGCTGAGCCTGCTTGATGATCATGATGAGGTCGTTAATGTTGGCTATCCGTATTTTGGCGGCGCGGTCAGTGAGCATTTCAACAGCGTGGCGCTGGATGAAATTCTGATGCACAAATTGCCGGTCAAACGCCTGCAACTGGCAGATGGCAGTACCGGTCTGGTGGCCAGTGTTTACGACCTGACACTGGCGAACTACGGCATTGAGCGCGGTCTGAATGACGAAAACTGCGCGCAAGGCTATGACGAAATCAAAGCCTACACGCCAGCCTGGGCAGAAAAAATCACGGGTGTTTCTCAGCAAAACATCGGGCGCATCGCGCACGAATTTGCCGATAACGCCAACAAAACCCATGGCCGTTCGATGATTATCGTCGGTGCCGGGATGAACCACTGGTATCACCTCGACATGAACTACCGCGGCCTGATCAACATGCTGATCTTCTGCGGTTGCGTCGGTCAGAGTGGTGGCGGCTGGGCACACTATGTCGGGCAGGAAAAACTGCGTCCGCAAACCGGCTGGCAGCCGCTGGCGTTTGGTCTGGACTGGCAGCGTCCACCGCGCCAGATGAACAGCACCTCGTTCTTCTATAACCATTCCAGCCAGTGGCGTTACGAAACCGTCGCGCCGCAGGAGTTGTTGTCGCCGCTGGCGGATAAATCCAAATTCACCGGCAGCATGATCGACTACAACGTGCGCGCCGAGCGTATGGGCTGGCTGCCGTCTGCGCCGCAGCTCAACGTTAACCCGCTGCACATTGCACAACAGGCAAAGGCCGCCGGTTTATCGCCGGCAGATTTCACCGTGGCAGCCCTGAAAGACGGCAGCGTGCGTTTCGCGGCTGAACAGCCGGACAATCCGCAAAACTTCCCGCGCAACCTGTTCGTCTGGCGCTCCAATCTGCTGGGTTCTTCCGGTAAAGGCCACGAGTACATGCTGAAGTATCTGCTGGGCACCGAACACGGTATTCAGGGTGATGATTTAGGCATTCAGGGCGGCGTGATGCCGGAAGAAGTCGAATGGCAGGCGCAGGGCGGCGAAGGCAAACTGGATCTGGTGGTGACGCTTGATTTCCGTATGTCCAGCACCTGTCTGTATTCCGACATCGTGCTGCCAACCGCCACCTGGTACGAAAAAGACGACATGAATACCTCGGATATGCATCCGTTTATTCATCCGCTGTCCGCGGCTGTTGATCCGGCCTGGGATTCAAAAAGTGACTGGGAAATCTACAAAGGTATCGCCAAAGAATTCTCCCGCGTATGCGTCGGCCATCTGGGTGTCGAAACCGATATGGTGACGTTGCCTATCCAGCATGATTCCGCCGCTGAACTGGCGCAGCCGTTTGGTGTGGAAGACTGGAAAAAAGGCGAATGTGAGCTGATCCCGGGGCGCACCGCCCCGCATCTGATGGCCGTTGAACGCGATTATCCGAACACCTATGAGCGTTTCACTTCCGTCGGTCCGTTGCTGGAAAAACTCGGTAACGGCGGTAAAGGCATTAGCTGGAATACAGACAGCGAAGTCGATTTGCTAAAAAAACTGAACTACACCAAAGCGGATGGCGTGGCGAAAGGCCAGCCGATGATCAACACCGCGATTGATGCAGCCGAAGTCATCCTGACGCTGGCACCGGAAACCAACGGTCAGGTGGCGGTGAAAGCCTGGGCAGCGCTGAGCCAGAATACCGGCCGCGACCACAGGCATCTGGCGCTGAATAAAGAAGACGAGAAAATCCGCTTCCGCGATATTCAGGCGCAGCCGCGCAAAATCATCTCCAGCCCGACATGGTCTGGTCTGGAAGATGAACACGTTTCTTACAACGCCTGTTACACCAACGTGCACGAGTTGATTCCATGGCGCACGCTGTCCGGCCGTCAGCAGATTTATCAGGATCACGCGTGGATGCGCGCCTTCGGTGAAAGCCTGCTGGTGTACCGTCCGCCAATCGACACCCGCGCGGCGCAACCGTTGCTGAATGCGAAGCCGAACGGTAATCCGGAAATGGCGCTGAACTTCCTGACGCCGCACCAGAAATGGGGTATTCACTCCACCTACAGCGACAACCTGCTGATGCTGACCTTAGGTCGCGGCGGTCCGATTGTCTGGCTGAGTGAAGACGATGCGACAAAACTGGGTATCGAGGACAACGACTGGATCGAAGCGTTTAACGCCAACGGCTCACTGAGCGCCCGTGCGGTGGTCAGCCAGCGTGTACCGGCGGGGATGACCATGATGTATCACGCACAGGAACGCATCGTGAATATTCCGGGATCCGAAATCAGCCAGCAGCGCGGCGGTATTCACAACTCCGTTACCCGCGTTTGCCCGAAACCGACTCACATGATCGGCGGTTACGCGCAACTGGCCTACGGCTTCAACTACTACGGCACAGTCGGTTCTAACCGCGATGAATTCGTGATTGTGCGCAAAATGAACCGCATCGACTGGTTAGACGATGAAGGCAATGACTACGTGCAGGACGCCGTGCAACAGGAGAAAGCCAAATGAAAATTCGTTCACAAGTCGGCATGGTGCTGAATCTCGACAAATGCATTGGCTGCCACACCTGTTCCGTGACCTGTAAAAACGTCTGGACCAGCCGTGAAGGGATGGAATACGCGTGGTTCAATAACGTGGAAACCAAACCGGGTCTGGGTTATCCGCACGACTGGGAAAACCAGGAAAAATGGAAGGGCGGCTGGATCCGCAAAATCAACGGCAAACTGCAGCCGCGTATGGGTAACAAAGCCAACCTGCTGCATAAAATCTTCGCCAACCCGCATATGCCGGAAATCGATGATTATTACGAACCGTTTGATTTTGATTATCAGCATCTGCACACCGCGAAAGACGGTAAACATCAGCCAGTGGCGCGTCCGCGCTCGCTGCTGACCGGCAAACGCATGAAGAAAATTACCGGCGGCCCGAACTGGGAAGACGATCTGGGCACTGAGTTCAGCAAACGTTCTGCCGATCAGAACTTCGCCAACATGCAGAAAGAAATGTACGGCGAGTTCGAAAATACCTTTATGGCCTACCTGCCACGTCTGTGCGAACACTGCCTGAACCCGGCCTGTGTGGCGACCTGTCCGAGCGGTGCGATTTATAAGCGCGGCGAAGACGGCATCGTACTGATCGACCAGGACAAATGCCGTGGCTGGCGCATGTGCCTGACCGGTTGCCCGTACAAAAAAATCTACTTCAACTGGAAAAGCGGCAAGTCAGAAAAATGTATTTTCTGTTATCCGCGCATCGAAGCGGGCCAGCCAACGGTGTGTTCCGAAACCTGCGTCGGCCGCATCCGCTATCTCGGCGTGGTGTTGTATGACGCCGACCGTATCGGCGAAGCCGCGTCGGTTGAAAACGAGAAAGACCTGTACGAAAGCCAGATGAGTATCTTCCTCGATCCGAACGATCCTGAAGTGATGGCGCAGGCCGAAAAAGACGGTATTCCGCTGTCGGTAATGGACGCCGCGCGTCAGTCGCCGGTCTACAAAATGGCGATCGAATGGAAGCTGGCGCTGCCGCTGCATCCTGAATATCGCACGTTGCCGATGGTCTGGTACGTGCCGCCGCTGTCTCCGATTCAGTCTGCCGCCGATGCCGGTGCGTTACCGCACAGCGGCGTGCTGCCGGACGTCGAAAGCCTGCGTATTCCGGTGGAATATCTGGCGAACCTGCTGACCGCAGGGGACACCGCACCGGTGCTGCGCGCCCTGAAACGTATGCTGGCGATGCGTCATTTCAAACGTGCGGAAACCGTTGATGGCGTAACGGACACCAGCGCGCTGGAACAGGTCGGATTGTCTGCGGCACAGGCCGAAGAAATGTACCGCTATCTGGCGATTGCCAACTACGAAGATCGTTTCGTGGTGCCATCCAGCCATCGTGAACAGGCGCGTGAAGCCTTCCCGGAAGCCAAAGGTTGTGGTTTCAGCTTCGGCGACGGCTGCCACGGCAGCGACAGCAAATTCAACCTGTTCAACAGTAAACGCATCGATGCCATCGACATCGGCGCGAAAACCGAAAGGAACCGCTGATGAACAGTTTACGACTGACAGGCTTACTGCTTGATTACCCGTCCGAAGAGTTGTGGCAACACCAGCCGGAACTGCTGGAAGCGGTGGCAGAGTCTCCGGAACTGACTCAGGAGCAGCGTCTTGATCTGGCGCTGTATATCACGGCGTTCTGTAAGCAGGATTTGCTGGATGCACAATCGGCGTATACCGGTTTGTTCGATCGTGGTCGCGCCACCTCGCTGCTGCTGTTTGAACATGTGCACGGCGAATCCCGTGACCGTGGTCAGGCGATGGTCGATCTGATGGGGCAATACCGTGAAGCCGGGCTGGAAATCGACAGCCGTGAGCTGCCGGATTATCTGCCACTGTATCTGGAATACCTGACCACGCGTGATGAAAATCAGGCGCGGGAAGGGCTGCGTGACATCGCACCGATTCTGGCGTTACTCAGCGCCCGTATGCAGGAGCGGGACAGTCATTACGCTGAATTGTTTGATCTGCTGCTGGCGCTGTCCGGCAGTGATATCGCGACCGAAACGGTGCGCGAAGGCATCAGACAGGAAGCCCGTGATGACACACCCGCCGCGCTGGATGCGGTATGGGAAGAGGAGCAAATCAAGTTCCTCGGCGAGCAAAGTTGTGCGTCGGGCGATGAGACTGCGCACCAGAAACGTTTCGCTGGTGCGGTCGCACCACAGTATCTGAACCTTGATGAAATGCCTGCGGGGGAACCACGCAAATGACCGACTTCCTCAACAACTTCTTTTTCAATATCTATCCCTACCTGTGCGGCACGGTATTTCTGGTCGGCAGCTGGTTGCGTTACGACTATGGCCAGTACAGCTGGCGCGCCGGTTCCAGCCAGTTGCTGGAGAAAAAAACGCTGCGTATCGCCTCGCCTTTGTTCCACGTCGGTATTCTCGGTATTTTCGCAGGACATGCCTTCGGTATGCTGACGCCGCACTGGATGTATGAATCCTTTCTGCCGGTGCCGGTGAAACAGCAGATGGCAATGTGGGCGGGTGGTGCCTGTGGCCTGATGACCCTGATCGGCGGCGGCATGCTGGTGTGGCGTCGTCTGAGCAACGAGCGCGTGCGGGCGACCTCCAGTTTTGGTGACATCATGATCATCATTCTGCTGGTGGTTCAATGTGCCCTCGGGCTGAGTACCATCCCGTTCTCCGCGCAGCATATGGACGGCAGTGAAATGATGAAACTGGTTGGCTGGGCGCAGTCCGTGGTGACCTTCCGTGGCGGTGCGGCAGCGCATCTGGATGGCGTGGCGTTTATCTTCCGCGTGCATCTGGTGCTGGGGATGACGCTATTCCTGCTGTTCCCGTTCTGCCGCCTGGTGCATATCTGGAGCGCGCCAGTGGAATATCTCACCCGCCGTTATCAGCTGGTGCGTAATCGTCGCTGATTGACCTGCATGATTGTGATCTGGCAATTTTGACATAAAAACGAAGGGCGCTATTATGCGCCCTTATCTTTATTTTATTGCTCAAGGACGCATCTGATGGCCACCCCAAGACAACCTATGACCGTAGCCCGCCGTTTACTTCGCAACAGCCTGATCTTGCTGGTTATCGGCATTGTTGCCACCATCCACGGTTTAGTGGTCGGCAGCCCTGAAACTCCGCCAGGAGAAATGGCACCGCAACTGATGCTCGGCATCTGGTTTATCTTTATCGGCTGCGTGATGGCGCTGATCAGCTGGTTAGTTATCCGTAACAAAAAGAAAAAAGGCGAACTCTGATCTTTCGCCCCATACCGCATCAGCGCTCATCAGGGCGCTTTTTTTATGTCTGGTGTGCCGGAAACCTGCGTTGCATCAACATCTGCTGCTCAGTTTTCACGCAATTTATGCTTTCAGTCGTCTTACAGCTAATAAAAATCCTAATCAACGTTGGCCAGGAAAAATAACATGACCAGAACGGTATACCTTAACGGGGAGTTTGTTGCCGAGCATGACGCGAAGGTGTCGGTATTTGATCGCGGTTTCTTATTTGCTGATGCCGTCTATGAAGTCAGCGCCGTACTGAACGGCCGTCTGCTCGACAACGCGGCACATCTGGCGCGGCTTGCGCGTTCCTGTCAGGCGCTGAATCTGCGTCTGCCTTGCGCACTCAGCGATATTGAGACCCTGCAAAAGCGTCTGATTGCTGAAAACCATCTGGTGGAAGGGGCGGTGTATCTGCAAATCAGCCGCGGCAACAGCGGTGACCGTGATTTTGATTTCCCCGGCGAAAGCGTAACGCCAACTTTTCTGATGTTTACCCAGGCGCGGCCGCTGATAGATCACCCCAAATCGAAAAGCGGTATTCGCATGGTCTCCGTTGAGGATATCCGCTGGCAGCGTCGTGACATCAAAACCGTGGGTCTGCTGGCTCCGTGTCTGGCGAAAGAGTATGCCCACCAGCATAATGCCGATGACGCCTTACTGATCGAAAACGGCCTGATCACCGAAGCCAGTTCCAGCAATGCCTGGATCGTAGATGCTGATGGCACGCTGATCACCCGCCCGCTGAGCACGCACATTCTGCATGGCATCACCCGTCAGGCGCTGCTGGAACTGGCGAAGCATCATGATATTCGCTTCGAGGAACGCCCGTTCACGCTCGATGAAGCACAAAATGCGCGGGAGATCTTTATCAGCTCGGCAACGACCTTTATCTGGCCGGTGATCGCACTGGACGGTAAGCCGGTCGGGGACGGAAAACCAGGTGCCGTCGCCGCAAAATTGCGGGCGATTTATGTGCAAATGGCGGTGGAAGCGACGAGCCGGTAATTAACGTCAACGGAAGACGGCTCCTCCCCCTGCGAAGGGGGAGGATGGGAGGGAGCGTTACGGTTGTCGCTGTGTACAGACGCGAACGTTTTTAACCTGGAAAATAATCTCTCATCGCTTATTTATTTTAATGATAAAAATGACGCCATCATTTATTGAAAATGATTTACCGGTTGATTGCGCCGTTTCTCTCTTGTGACTAATTTTTTGAAGGCAGGGGCAATGGAATAATGCCCACCTTCGGAATTCATCACAGGAGAGGCATTTTGAAATCAATCATTAAATTCAGCGTCGCGATGTTTATTGTCGTGATGACAATGACCGCGTGTTCCACACATCAGTACGACCTGACGTTAGATAATCAAATTACCGAGTTCGAAATTAAAGCTGACCGGCAATTTGTGACCTGGACTGCGCAGGCAATGGCTGACAATACACAACCCGCCGTGCCGGTGGTTGCCTGCCAGGCTGAGCCCGTGGCGGCAGGGCAAACACTTTCACTGATTTCTCCCCTTTCTGAACCCGACAGTCAGTTCTTCAATTCCGCGGAAACCGATCTGGCGTTGATTGAATCCCGCACCAAAGCCTTAAATAACAATCCTGCGATTGATCAGCAGATATTCGGCCTGAGAAATATCTTCTATCAGATCAAATATAAAAAGCAGCATTGTTCGCAACAGGATTCTCCGGCGTATATCGCTATTCAGCGTAAACAGGTTTCCGTGATTATGCAGTCAATGCTGACGTATGAGCGGGTATTAAAAAATGGCTCAGGCACATCGCAAAAATAATAAAGGTGAACAGGATGAGTGATATTTTTGATTTAAGAGACCGCGCAATCAATGCGGCAAAAGCTTCACTGGGCGCAAACTGGAATACGGTGGCAAGCAGTGCCGTCCCGCAGATTGAAGCCTTACTTCAGCTGACATGGGAGATTGAAAAGGGCAAAGGCAGTTTCCGTTCGGGGGAGTATGAATCTTTGCTGGCGACTCAAAAATCCACTTTCGTGGCAGTGCTGACCACCTATGAAGCGATCAGCGCAGAGATAGCCTGGCAGGCGCTGAATGCGGTCTTTGACGTGATTTTGAGCGGCGTGCGCAACGTCCTGTAAAAACGATCTTGCGGCGGGCGAGTCTAAAATTATCTTTATCGATAACCATTTTCATTTAGACTGACGGACTTGCCCGCCGCCGGGCCGTTTCTATGAGGATGTCTGATGCTCCGCCGTTTCTTCTCTTATTACGCGCCCTATAAAAAACTGTTCTTCCTAGACTTCGGGTGCGCCATTCTGGCCGGATTGCTGGAACTGGGCTTTCCGATGGCGATCAAAACCTTCATCGATAAGTTGCTGCCCGCACACGACTGGGTGCTGATTATCGGCGCGACGGTCGGTCTGTTGCTGATTTATCTGTTCAATACTGCGCTGATGGCGATCGTCAACTACTGGGGACACGCGCTGGGCGTCGGGATTGAAACCGACATGCGTCGCGAAGCGTTCAGCCATCTGCAGAAACTGTCATTCCGTTATTACGACAATACCAAAACCGGTCACATCATTACCCATGTCACCAAGGATCTGGAGGAAGTGGGCGAAGTGGCACACCACGGGCCGGAGGATGTATTTATCGCGGTGATGACCTTTATCGGCGCGTTCATTCTGATGGCGACAGTGCATGTCCAGCTGGCGCTGATGACCATCATTATTGTGCCTGCGATGACCTGGATGGTCAGTCGCTACGGTGCGCAGATGACTGAAACCTGGCGGCGCCTGTTCGGCCAGGTGGGTAATTTTAACGCACGTATAGAAGAAAGCATCGGCGGCATTCGTGTGGTGAAAGCCTTCGCTAACGAAGCGCATGAGCAAAAACTGTTTGCTTCTGACAACGATAATTACCGCACGACGAAACTGAAAGCCTATCAGATCATGACTGCCAGCCTGACACTGAGCTATCTGAGTACGCGTCTGGTTCAGTTGATCGTGATGGTCGCCGGAACCTGGTACGTGATTAATGATCAGCTGACTTACGGCGGATTCGTGGGGTTCCTGCTGCTGGTGGAAGTGTTTTTCCGTCCGGTGGCAAAAATCAGTTCGGTACTGGAAAGCTATCCGAAAGGGATTGCTGGTTTCAAACGCTTCACGCAGCTTATTGATACCGCGCCGGATATCACGGACCGGCCGGGCGCTCAGGTGGTCAGCCATCTGCGCGGCGATATTCATTATGACAACGTGGTGTTCGGCTATACGTCAGTCAGCAAAATTCTCAATGGCATCACGCTTTCTATTAATGCCGGAGAAACACTGGCATTCGTCGGGCCTTCCGGTGCGGGAAAAACCACCTTGTGTTCGCTGCTGCCCCGTTTTTATGAGCTGGACAGCGGCAGTATCACCATCGATGGCATTGATATCCGCGACATGACGCAGACCTCGTTGCGTCATAACATCGGCATCGTGCAGCAGGATGTGTTTCTGTTTGGCGGGACGATCCGCGAGAACATTGCTTACGGTAAGCTCGGTGCCAGCGAAGCAGAAATCCGCCTGGCTGCCAGCAGCGCACGCCTTGATGACGTCATTGACGCACTGCCGCTGGGCATGGACACGGTGATTGGCGAGCGGGGCGTGAAGCTTTCCGGCGGGCAGAAGCAACGCCTGTCGATTGCGCGGATTTTCCTGAAAAACCCGCCAATCCTGATCCTCGACGAAGCCACGTCTGCACTGGATACTGCCACCGAGCAGGCTATCCAGCAGTCGCTGGCGGAGCTTTCTGAGGGACGGACCACGCTGGTGATTGCCCATCGTCTGGCGACGATTCAGAACGCTGACCGTATTATCGTGGTCGATAAAGAAGGCATTGTTGAGCAGGGTACGCATGAATCACTGCTGGCTCATCAGGGGCGTTATGCACAACTCCACGCCGCACAGTTCCGTTAATTTTTGTACCCTCTCCTGCAAAGGAGAGGGTTGGAACGGCGAAATAATCGCCACTCAAAAGTAAAGCCTCCCCAAAAAATTCCCTATCCTTCTCAAGTCTGCCCTCTCTTTTAATATTTTCTTTTTAGTAAAAGCCCGTTTTGAATAAAAATGATGCGATTCGGGCAGGTAAAAATATTCACTTTCGTTCAATTCAATCACGCAGGTCATTATTATTTCCTTTAATTTGACTTTATTTTGCTCAATATCTTTAGCGAAAATCCTAATTCTAAAAAAATTGCGTAGTACAAAAATCTTATGGCTGCTTTTTCTATTAATGTGATAATGAACTTACCCTTGTGATAATTACCCTGCTATGCACCATTTAAATGCAACGCGTCTAAATTCCTCCATAATTCATTAACGATTGTTAACAGATAAAAACCTTTTGATAAAGGTGATCTCGGTTGCAATAACTTTACAATGCGAGACCTGTTTTGCACCAAATAAATGCACCGCACCGTTGTGGTGCAAAACGTTATGCTAAAAGCGCATATAATCAGGGGGTTAGCGGCTTATAACAGAAATATTATGTTACAACTATTTACGCAAAAAAGACTTAATGAGGCGAACTTTTTCATTTTAACTTTTCGTGCTCAGTGTTAAGGTTCGAATCGTTTTACAGACAGACGTATTTCAAAACATGTACAAATACTCACAGCCCGATATTCCAGATATATAAAAGAAAGCGGGCATGAGAACTCCTTTATAAAAAATCAAGGAAACTTAAATAATGATGAAGCGCAGTGTGTTGGCCTTAGCGGTCTCTTTAATTGCAGTGGGATCTACCGCAAACGCGAGTGAAATCTATAATAAAGACGGTAACAAACTGGACCTGTATGGTCGTGTAACCGCTAAGCATTATTTCTCCGATGATAAAAGTTCTGACGGCGACATGACTTATGCGCGTCTGGGCTTTAAAGGCGAAACTCAAATTAACGACACACTGACCGGTTATGGCCAGTGGGAATATAACATTCAGGCTAACCACGCAGAATCTCAGGGCGACCTGGGCAATAAAACCCGTCTGGGCTTTGCGGGTCTGAAAGTGAAAGATTTCGGTTCTATCGATTTCGGTCGTAACTACGGTGTGGTTTACGACGCACTGGGCTTCACCGATATGCTGCCTGAGTTTGGTGGTGATACTGCTAACAATGACAACTTCATGGTGGGTCGTTCAAGTGGTCTGGCAACTTACCGTAACCAGGACTTCTTCGGTCTGGTTACCGGCCTGAACATCGCCCTGCAATACCAGGGTAAAAACGAAAACGACGGTCGTTCAGCGTCTAAAGGCAACGGCGACGGTTACGGCGCATCCATCGATTATGAAGATATCGCAGGTTCCGGCATCGGTGCAGTTATTGCGGGTTCTTCTTCTGACCGTACTAACGCACAAACCAACGCCACAATCGGCGCTGGCGACAAAGCTTCTGCATGGGCAACTGGCCTGAAATATGACGCTCACCAGATTTATCTGGCAGCGATGTACAACGAAACCCGTAACCAGGCGCCAGTCACCGTGGGCACCACGAGCGGCTACGCTAACAAAACTCAGGGTTATGAGTTAGTTGCGCAGTATCAGTTCGAAAACGGTCTGCGTCCTTCAATCGGTTACGTGCAGTCTAAAGCGAAAGATGTTGAAGGTGTGGGTGATGCGGACCTGGTTAAATACTTCGAAATCGGTGCGACTTACTACTTCAACAAAAACATGTACACCTATGTTGACTACATGATCAACCAGATCGATGACAACAACAAACTGGGCGTAAGCTCTGACGACATCGTTGCTGTAGCACTGACTTACCGCTTCTAAGTTAGTGAACTAAATTATTACCCCATTCTGTGTCTGAAAAAGGTAATCGCAAAGGCAGAGTTCATTGGCTCTGCCTTTTTTTATACCTGTGATTTCGTGTAATGCCTCCCATGCCGCCCCGTTTCTCTTCTCAAATAACCACAATAAATTCATATATCTAAGTCTATAGCCTGAGGTTATACCCCAGACCCAAACAAGTATTCGTCAGCCGCTTTCTCCCGTGGAATATTCTCTGCAGTCTGATTAAAACCCCATTCAAAAAAATAGACCCCGGAGAAACTGACATGCAGCAAATTCCAAAGCCGTATCTTTTATTTCTTGGTGATGTGATGGATCCGCTGGCGGCAAAAACAGCGCGCGGTATTCACGTCTGGCGTCCTGAAGCTTGCGTCGGACAAATTCGTCTGGCGACGGATTCTGTGTCCTTAGGGTTGCCGGATCTGGATATCGCCACGGCGAAAGCGCAGGGCGCGAAAACCATGGTGCTGGGCACCGCAAATTCAGGCGGTAAATTACCGGCACACTGGATTGATTCGATCAAAGCGGCCATCAGCGCCGGTCTGAATGTGGCGAACGGTCTGCATCAGGGGCTGAACGACATTCCTGAGCTGGTTGCGCTGGCCGCTGAAAATAATGTGCAACTGTTCGATGTGCGCCACATGCAACCGGCGCTGGATACCGGCACCGGCATGAAACGTAGCGGCAAACGCATTCTGACTGTCGGCACAGATTGCTCGGTCGGCAAAATGTACACCTCGCTGGCGCTTGAAGCGGCCATGCGTGAGCTGGATTTGAACGCTGATTTCCGCGCTACCGGCCAGACCGGCGTGCTGGTGGCCGGTGCCGGTATTGCCATTGATGCGGTGATTGCCGACTTCATTTCCGGTGCTGTCGAAGCGCTTTCCCCGGCGAACGATGACGATCACTGGGACATCATTGAAGGTCAGGGCTCGCTGTATCACCCGTCTTTTGCCGGTGTCAGCATGGGATTGATTCATGGCGCACAGGCACATTTATTAGTGATGTGTCACGAGCTTGGTCGT
Source organism: Rahnella sp. CJA17(1/100) (assembly GCF_963881615.1). Classification (NCBI taxonomy): domain Bacteria; kingdom Pseudomonadati; phylum Pseudomonadota; class Gammaproteobacteria; order Enterobacterales; family Yersiniaceae; genus Rahnella; species Rahnella sp. CJA17(1/100). The sequence continues at coordinate 32,388 of NZ_CAWOJA010000033.1, forward strand.
CCGCATATGCGCCATCTGCCACATCAGTTTATGCCCACGCTGCGTCAGTGTCTCGATACCAATCTGGCGGCGGCCAGCCTGACCAGTCCTGGCGTAAGACTCGCCGGTTTCTCGCTTAACACCTCCTCCGTCAGTGAAGAAGAAGCCAAAATCGCACTGGCGGAAATCAGCGAAGAATTCGGCGTACCGGCCACCGATCCGGTGCGTTTCGGTATCAAAAATATCGCGCAATGGATCAAGGAAAACGCCTGATGATCCAGATGACTTTCCAGTCCGTTGAACTGCCGCTGGCAAAACCATTTGCGATTTCCCGTGGTATCCGCACCGCCGTCACGGTGGTACGTGTTTCCCTGACGGACGGTGAATTTACCGCCGTCGGGGAATGCACACCGACCGCGCATTATCAGGAATCCCCGCACAGCGTTTGCGAGCAACTGGAACTTATCCGTCCGCAGGTTGAACAGGGACTGAGCCGCGAGGCGCTGCAACAGGCGTTGCCGGTTGGCTCAGCGCGCAATGCCCTCGATTGTGCAATGTGGCGTCTCGATGCGGCAAAACAGGGCAAAGACCTGTGGCAACTGCTTGATATGCCTAAGCCTGTTTCGGTGATTACCGCCGAAACCCTGAGTCTGGATTCGCTGGAAAATATGGCCAATGCCGCCGCCGTGGCAGTTGCCGGTGGCGCGAAGTTGCTGAAAATCAAACTCGACCGCGAGCAGATTATCGAGAAAGTGGCCGCCATCCGCGCCACGGCACCGCAGGCTACGCTGGTGGTGGACGCTAACGAATCCTGGCTGGGTTTGGATCTCGACAGCCTGTTTCAGGCGCTGCATGAATTCAACGTGGCGATGATCGAACAACCCCTTCCTGCCGGTAATGACAAAGATCTGGTGCGTTGTTTGCATCCTGTTCCTGTCTGCGCCGACGAAAGCTGTCATGAGCGTGCGGATATTGCAGGGCTGCGCGACCGTTACGAGATGGTCAATATCAAGCTCGACAAATGTGGTGGCCTGACAGAAGCGCTGGCCATGACCGATGTGGCACGGCAGTTCAATCTGCGCATTATGGTCGGTTGCATGCTGGGCTCATCCATTGCAATGGAGGCGGCGCTGCCGGTAGCGGTGCAGGCGGAACGTGTCGATCTTGATGGCCCGATCTGGCTGGCGCAGGACGCTGAACCGGCATTGCGCTATGAAAACGGTGAAGTCTGGCTTTAACAGTTCAACTTATAAAGGAGGCGTTTATTGATGACAGTGCCCATTTTGCAGATTAACGATTTGTCGGTGACATTTTCCGGCCGGCAGGGCAAAACGCAGGCGCTGAAAGGCGTTTCCTTCTCTATTAATAAAGGTGAAGTGGTGGCGGTGGTGGGCGAAAGCGGATCCGGTAAGTCCGTCACTTCACTGAGTGTCATGGGTTTGCTGCCGGATTCGGCGCACGTCGATGCGGGAAGTATCGAGTTTTTTGGCCGCAACGGCAAATGTCATACCCTGACGTCGCTGTCGGCAGAATCGCGCCGCAAACTGCGCGGGCAGGAAATGTCGATGATTTTTCAGGAGCCGATGACCTCGCTCAATCCGGTGCTGCGTGTAGGCGATCAGCTTACCGAAGGGCTGCTGGATCACGGCATGGCGAATAAAGCCACGGCGCTGAACAAAGCCCGCGAGCTGCTGAAACAGGTTCGTATTCCTGACGTTGAACGTATCCTGAAATGTTATCCGCATGAACTTTCCGGCGGAATGCGTCAGCGCGTGATGATTGCGCAGGCGCTGGCCTGCGATCCGGCGCTGCTGATTGCCGACGAACCCACGACGGCGCTGGATGTCACGGTACAGGCGCGTATCCTGCAAATTCTGCGCGACCTGCAACAGGGCACCGATATGTCGGTTCTGTTTATCACCCATGACATGGGCGTGGTGGCGGAAATTGCCGATCGGGTGGTGGTGATGTATCAGGGCCAGGTGGTGGAGCAGGGCAGTGTGACGGAAATTTTCGCCAACGCACAGCATCCTTATACCCGCGCCTTGCTGGCCGCCGTACCGAAACTGGGCGACATGCAGGGGCTGAAATGGCCGCGCCGCTTCCCGCTGTTAAGAGATAAAACCGGCCAAAATATTTCGCCAGAAAAGCAATCGGTTGCAGGTGATCATCCTCACATTTCAGCGGGTGATGGCGATCAGAAAACCGCCAACTACGATGCGCCGCCGTTGCTCGATGTGCGCGGGTTGCGTGTCTGTTACCCGATCCGCTCCGGCGTGTTGTCACGCGTGACCAAAGAAGTCCACGCCGTGGAACAAATCGACTTCTCTATCTGGCCGGGCGAAACGCTGGCACTGGTAGGCGAGAGCGGTTGCGGCAAATCCACTACCGGTCGCGCGATTTTGCGGCTGGTGGGCAGCGAATCCGAAAGCATTCACCTCGAAGGTAAAGAAATTACCCTGATGCGCGACACCCCGTTTCAGGCTGTCCGTCGTCAGATCCAGATGGTGTTTCAGGATCCCTACGCCTCGCTCAATCCGCGTCTGACCGTCGGGTTTTCCATTGCCGAACCTTTATTACTGCATGGCCTGAAAAAGTCTCTGGCTGATGCTACGCCGGTGGTCAATCAGTTGCTGAAAAGCGTCGGACTTGAACCTTCCCATGCGCGGCGCTATCCGCACGAATTCTCCGGCGGGCAACGTCAGCGTATTGCCATCGCGCGCGCCATGGCATTGCAGCCACAGGTGATTATTGCCGACGAGGCCGTGTCGGCGCTGGATGTATCGATTCAGGCGCAGGTGGTTAATCTGATGATGGATCTTCAGCGTGATACCGGCGTTGCCTGGCTGTTTATTTCGCATGACATGGCGGTGGTGGAGCGGATCGCCAACCGGGTGGCGGTGATGTACAGCGGACAGATTGTCGAGATTGGCCCGCGTGACGCCGTGTTTAGTAATCCTAAACACCCATATACCCAACGCCTGCTCAGTTCGGTACCGGTGGCGGATCCGACGCAACGTGTTTTACGCAATTTTGATGATGTGGAAGTGAAATCGCCGGTGCATCCGGCGGGTGTACAGATAGAAAAACTCAAATATTCCCGCGTCAGTGAACATCACTGGGTTGCACAGGGATAACTCAACATTCTTTTTTGGGACACACAGGAGAACACCATGCATTCGACCTTAGTGCGTAAAAGCCTGCTTGCCGCCGGACTGGCGCTTTGTTTTGCGGCGTCGGCTCAGGCCAAAGATCTGCGTATTTCCATGTATGCCGACGTGACCGGTTTTGACCCGCACGACACCACAGATACGCTGAGCTATTCCATTCAGAGCGGTATTTTTGAACGCCTGTTCCAGTTCGACAGCAAAATGGCCGTTGTGCCGGTGCTGGCGACGGATTACACCAGTAACAGCGATGCGACCGAATTCACCGTTAATCTTCGCCACGATGTGACTTTCCAGGACGGCACGCCGTTCAATGCTGATGCGGTAAAAGCCAACCTGGATCGGCTGGCCAATCCGGCCAATCATCTGAAACGTAACTCGCTGTTCAGCATGATCAAATCCGTTGATGTGGTCAGTCCGTATCAGGTAAAAATCACCCTCAACAAACCGTTTGGCGCGATGATCAACACCCTGGCGCACCCGTCGGCGGTGATGCACAGCCCGGCTTCGTTAAAGCAATACCCGAACGAACAGGATCTGAGTGTGCATCCGGTCGGCACTGGTCCGTTTAAGTTTGTGGAATGGCAGCAGGGTAAAGACGTCAAACTGGTGAAATACGACAACTACTGGCAGAAAGGCTGGCCGAAAGTAGATTCCGTCACGCTTTACCCGACGCCGGAAGATTCCACGCAGGTGGCGAAACTGAAGTCCGGCGGCGTGGACGCGGTGTATCCGCTGCCGTCCGATCTGGTGGATACCGTGAAGAGCGATCCGAAGCTGGATATTGCGCAGGATCCGAGCATCTATCTGTATTACATCGCCTTCAATACGCAGAAAAAAGAGTTCTCTGACGTGCGTGTCCGTCAGGCGATTAACTACGCTATTGACCGTAATCTGTGGCTGAAAGTCGGTTTCGCCGGTCTGGGTTCGCCGTCCACCTCACCGCTGCCGAAAAACGTTCAGTTCTATCAGAAACAAACCACGCCGGATTACAGCTATAACATCGCTAAAGCCAAAGCGCTGATGAAAGAAGCCGGTTACGAGAAGGGCTTCGACGTTGAAATGTGGAGCTCGAACAAAACCGACCGTATCCGCAGTGCGCAGTTCCTGAAACAACAACTTTCACTGATCGGCGTGCGCGTCAAACTGGTGCCGATGGATTCCGGTTCGCTTAACCAGCGTCTGTGGAGCACACCGAAACCGGCGGATGCCAAAGTGGAAATGTACTACGGCGCATGGTCGGCCTCTACCGGCGATGCAGACTGGGCGTTGCGTCCGCTGTTTGCCACCGAATCCTGGATCCCTTCTGCCTATAACGTCTCTTATTACAGCAACAAGCAGGTTGATGCGGCGATCACCGCCGGTCTGCAAACGGCTGATGTGGAAAAACGTAAAGCCGCCTATGCCGATGCGCAAAAACTGCTGTGGGCAGATGCGCCGGTGGCCTATCTCGGCGTGCCGGACAACCTGGTCGGTAAGAGCAAAGACCTTTCCGGCGTCTACATGCTGGCCGACGGCTCACTGATTTTTAATCAGGCACAATTCAAGTAATTTTTTGCTCCTCCCCCTGCGAAGGGGGAGGCTGGGAGGGGGTTTAGCAGGCAACTTCAGATTCAGAGTTGCCATTAATACCCCACCCCAACCCTCCCCATCGCAGGGGAGGGAGTTTACTGAATTCAGGGAATCACTTTTATGCTGACCTATTTTATCCGCCGGATACTGGAAATGATCCCCGTTTTACTGGTGGTGTCATTACTGGTTTTCGGCTTTATCAAGCTGCTGCCGGGTGACCCTGCGCGTATTTACGCCGGTCAGGATGCGCCGATTGAGGCGGTTGAGTCAGCACGGCAACTGCTTGGTCTGAATGATCCGCTGCCTGCGCAGTACTGGCACTGGCTGGACGGCATGATTCACGGCGATCTGGGCACCACTTACCGCACGCGTCAGCCGGTGTTAAGTGTGATTGAAAGCGGGTTTATGCCGACATTGCTGCTGGCGCTGGCGGGCTTTGCCTGGTCAGTGGTGCTGGGGCTGGTGATTGGCGTGGTGTCTGCGCTCAAACGTGGAAAATGGCAGGACTGGACGCTGATGAGCATGGCGGTCGGCGGCATTTCCATGCCGCCATTCTGGCTCGGATTGTTGCTTATCCAGTTTGTCGCCATGCCGTTCGGGATATTTGCCGTCAGCGGATTTAATCAGCCCGCTGACATTATCTTACCGGCGATCACCCTGGGTTCCTCGGTGGCGGCAGTCATGGCGCGTTTCACCCGCTCAGCATTTCTCGACGTGGCGCAGGAAGATTATGTGCGCACCGCCAACGCCAAAGGATTACGCGCGCGTCTGGTGACGTGGAAACACATCATGCGTAATGCGCTGATCCCGATTATCACCATGCTTGGCCTGCAATTTGGCTTCCTGCTCGGTGGCTCGATCATTGTCGAAAGCGTGTTCAGCTGGCCGGGGCTGGGCTGGTTACTGATCGAATCCATCAAAACGCAGGATCAGCCGGTGATTCAGGCACTGGTCATGTTGTTCGTGTTTGAATTTATTCTGATAAACCTGCTGGTTGATCTGCTGTACGCGGTGGTCAATCCTGCTATCCGTCTGCGTTAGGAGCTGCTCATGACCGATCCTGTCTCTCCTCCGGGAGATATCCAAGCGGCTGCGGTAGCCTCGCAAAACGATGATATCCGCTCGCCGTGGTACGACTTTTTTCACACCTTTATCCGTCATCCGATGGCACTGGTCTCAGGCGGATTCATTCTGCTGCTGGTGCTTGTTGCGGTGTTCGCGCCGTGGCTGGCACCTTTTGACCCGATGACACCAGACTGGATGGCACTCGGTGTCGGTCCGACACCAGAACACTGGTTCGGCACCGACGACTTGGGAAGAGATGTCCTCAGCCGCATCATCTATGGTGCGCGTATCTCCCTTTATGTCGGTATTTTTTCGGTCACGCTCGGCATGATTGCCGGTGTGTTACTCGGACTGCTGGCCGGATATTACGGCCGCTGGCTGGATATGCTGATCATGCGCGGCTCCGACGTGCTGTTCGCTTTTCCGGGCATGTTGCTGGCCATTGCAGTCGTGGCTATTCTCGGTCCGGGGCTGAACAACGTGATCATCGCGGTCGCGGTATTCAGCGTGCCGGTGTTTGCCCGCATCGTGCGCGCTGCTACGTTATCGATTAAACAAAGCGCCTATGTCGAAGCCGTTCGCTGCGTCGGCGCGCCGGACAGGGTGGTGATTTTGCGTCATATCCTGCCGGGCACGCTCTCAAACGTCATCGTCTATTTCACCATGCGTATTGGCACCAGTATCCTGACCGCAGCCAGCCTGAGTTTTATCGGTCTGGGGCCGGAACCGGATGTGCCGGAGTGGGGCAATATTCTGGCGATGAGCCGTAATATGATGATGGCGGGCAAATGGAACGTCAGCGTGTTCCCGGGGCTGGCGATATTCCTCACGGTTCTGGCATTTAATCTGCTCGGCGACGCGCTGCGTGACACGCTGGATCCTAAACTGAAAAAGTAATAGTCACCGAACAGCTGAAACGGAAAACTGATGCATCCGCAACAACATGAAGATGAATTTCAGCAGCAGGCGCTGTCTGCCTTGCTGCAACGCTGGCGGACGTCGCGCCAGATTTTCCGCCCGCGCTTCCCGTGCGGTGCCACCAATTCACTGACTGATGTGACCGGCGTGACTGTCGGACACAGCACGCTGGCCGCCGGAGATGTGCAGACCGGTGTCACCGCCATTGTGCCGCCCGGCGATAATCTGTATGAAAAGCCGTTGCCCTGTGGCGTGGCGGTGTTAAACGGTTTCGGCAAACCGATGGGGCTGATTCAGGTGATGGAACTGGGCGAACTGCAAACGCCGGTTCTGCTCAGCAATACCTTCGCCACCGGCACGTTATTTAATGCGCTGGTGAAACGCAGTTGTCAGCAATTCCCGCAGATTGGCCGTCCTGATGCCACCATTAATCCGGTTATCCTCGAGTGCAATGATTTCTATCTTAATGATATTCAGGCGATGGCGGTGAGTGAAGACGACGCGCTGACCGCACTCGACGGCGCGACAAAAACCTTCGCCCGTGGCAGCGTGGGTGCCGGACGTGGCATGAGCAGCTTTGGCTTAAAAGGCGGCATCGGCACCGCCTCGCGCTGGTGCGAAACGCTAAACGCAACATTAGGCGTACTGGTGCTGGCGAACTTCGGCAAACTCTCTGACCTGACGCTTGACGGCGTGCGTGCCGGCGAAGCCATCACCCAAATCCTGCCGCAACTGGCGCCGCAGGTGGACGCCGGTTCGGTGATTATTGTGATGGCCTGCGATTGCTATCTCGACAGCCGTCAGCTCGGACGTATCGCCAAACGCGCCGGTGCCGGGTTAGGGCGTCTGGGCAGTTACTGGGGGCATGGCTCAGGGGATATCGCGCTGGCATTTTCGACGCAACGTGACGGTGTCACATTACCGGATGCCGAACTTGAGCCTTTACTGGCACTGGCGGCAGACGCCACAGAACACGCTATTATTGATGCCTTACTGAGTGCTGAAACCGTTTGCGGATTCGACGGACATTACCGGCCGGGGTTGAGTGAAGTATTAGATAATCTGGCGAACTAGCCTGGCTCCTTCCCCTCTCACGAGGGGAAGGCTGGGATGGGGTGTGGGTTTAGCCTCCGTCTGGTAACCAAACCAAAAAGGGAACGACTGATGAAAGTGTTTATCTCTGCGGACATTGAAGGTATTGCGGGTGTCATGCGTCCTGAGCAGTGCAGCCCGGGGAATTCAGATTACGAGGCCGCCCGTGCACTGATGGAAGGCGAAGTTAACGCCGCCATCGACGGCGCTTTTGCCGGTGGCGCGATGGAAGTGACGGTGGCCGACAGCCACGCGATGATGCAAAACCTGCGCGCCGATAAAATCGATCCGCGAGCCAGGCTGGTACAGGGTAAACCGCGTGGTTTATCGATGGTCGAAGGGCTGCAACAACAGCAATACGACGGCCTGATGTTTGTCGGCTATCACACTGCCGCAGGCGAAAATGGTGTACTGGCGCACACCATCAATGGCCGCGCTTTTTACCGCGTTAAACTCAACGGCAACGTGGTCGGCGAAAGCGACTTATACGCCGCTGCCGGTGCGGAACTCAACGTGCCGTTATGGCTGGTGACCGGCGACGATCACCTCGAAACCTGGATCCGCCGCTATTACCCTGAATCGCAATATGTCTGCGTCAAACGGGCGATTTCCGCCAATGCCGCCGAATCCGACAGCCCGTCGATTGCCTGTGCCAAAATCCGTAAACAGGCGACCATTGCCGTCAGCAAACCTGCGCCGCTCACTGCCGGAAGATTCAGTGCGCCATACCATCTTGAACTGATGACTGCGAAACCGGTCCTGGCAGATTTATTCTGTCTGATCCCCGGCGTTGAGCGTCTCGATGCCGTCACCGTCGGTTATCACAGCCCGACCGTTGCTAATATTATCAGCCTGTTAAGTGCTTTCTCGTACTTAGCCACCACGCAGAAATAGGGCAGCAATGCGCTTACGCCACATCGAAGTGTTTCAGGCCGTGTTACAGGCGGGCAGCGTCAGCGGCGCGGCGCGCCTGCTGAACGTGTCGCAGCCGAATGTCAGCCGCGTGCTGAATCACGCTGAGCAGCAACTGGGTTTCACGCTGTTTGACCGTACACCGCAGGGGCTGATTGTGACGCCGGAAGGGCGGCGGTTAATGCCGGAAGTCGAAGCGTTATTCAGTCATATTCAGGCCATCGGTGAGCTGGCGGAACAGTTACGTCAGGGCGAAGGCCAGCATGTGCGCATTGGTTCGGCACACGCCCTCGGACACAGCGTGATGGCGCCGGTGCTGGTGGATTTCCGCCGTCAGACGCCCGGCGGCAGCGTCGAACTGGTGACCGGACATTTCAACACGCTGAGTCAGGACTTGCTGCAATACAAAATGGATTTCGCGCTGGCATTTGGCGAGCAGGCCACGCAGGAACTGGTTGCTGAGTCGATCTATCAGGCCAATATGGTCGCGCTCCTGCCCAAAGATTCCCCGGTCGAAGGGCCGGTAACGCTGGCGTGGCTGTGTGAAAACGATCTGCTGATGTTGCAGCAGCAGGATCCGCTGGGGCAGGTGCTCAACCGCGTCCTGCGCGAAAACGGTCTGATGCCGCACTCGGCGCTGTTTATCAAAACCTACTCGGTGATCGCCGACATGGTGCTGGCAGGCGGCGGTGTCGGCGTGGTGGATACGTTTACCGCCCGGCGGTATGTTGATCAACTGAAGATCGTGGCGGTAGTGGAACCCCTGCCGTTTGAGGTGATTTTGCTGAGCCGCCGGGATCAACCGGCGTCGCAGGCGGCGCTCAGGCTCAGACAACTGATTAAGCGGAAAGTGGGGGAGTTGAAAGGAGTGCCTTTCGATCCCGTTTAGTTTTTAATTTCAAATTCAAATTCAAATTCAAATTCAAATTCAAATTCAAATTCAAGGTCGTGGGCTCGCCGCCCACACTGGCCCAGAGGACGCGTAAGCGCGCGCCCTCTGGACTCCCGCGCTTTTTCACTGCGCGCTGTCGCTAGACACTATGTTTCAGTTGCCGCCGCGACAGGCTGGAAATCTTGCCGCTTTGCGGTTCCTTCTCTCGGTCCTGGAGCCTTGGGTCTCCAGGCCGCTCCGTTCAGCAAGATTTCTGAATCGCCCGCACGATCTTAAATTCAAAGGCAGGAGTTTTTAGATTTCAACATCAGTCAGGTTGTGAATTAAGAGCCTGAGGCCGGTTCCAAAATACCGCCGGACGAGAGGTGGAAAACCGCGCATGTTTTTGCGCGGGTTGTAACCCGATGGGAGGGCACCGCGCAGCGGCGGGATTTTGCGGCTATCGCTGCGGCTTATGGAACATAGTCAGCGAGCGGAGCGCGCAGTGAAAGAGCCCGGGGGGGGCTTGGGGGGCGGCGGCGATAAGCCGTCCCCCAAGTCGGTGTGGGCCGACGCCCACGACCTTGACCTGAAGGCCAGTTTGCACAGCATGCGCAAAAAACTAATTAATTTTTGCCCCAAGCCTCTCCACTCTTTCTACCGCACCCCTGACATCTTCAAAGGTAATATCCATGGGCATGTTCGCCATATCTGGCGTGCTCAGACTGCGGTCAATAATCACGGCCAGATCCTGCTCCGTCAGCCCTGTCGCGATATGCGCTAACTGTGTTGGTATGGCACTGTCGCGGGCCAGGGCGATGGCGGTCAGCAACTCATCGTCGCTGCGGTTTTCCAGTGCCAGCAGGCACAGGTTGCTGTAACCGACCAGTAAACCATGAGGGATATGGCGGGTTTTCGGGCAGGCGGTGAAACCTTCATATAACGCATGGGCAGCGCCGGTGTGCGCGCCGTTGCTCATGACTGAGGTCAGTCCGGCGTAAAGGAAAATGGCATCGAGCACCTGTTCGAGGGCGTTGTTGGCTTTGCCGTCATGCACCGCAAAACAGGCGTCGGCGGCGAAATGTTCGATCAGGGTGTAACACAATTCACTGTTGGTTCTGGCGACACCTGCCAGGCCGGTAAGCTGATTCAGGTCGCTGATGGCACGATATTCGTACCATTTTGCCAGTGTGTCGCCGATGCCCGCTGAGAGCCATTGCAGCGGGGCGGTGGCCAGTAAATCAGCGTCGATCACCACCGCAGCGGGGCCACAGGGTAACGGCATCATGTCACGGAATTCACCGTCCTGATGATAACGGAACGCCAGCGAGGTCACCGCCGAACAGGTGCCCGCAATGCTCGGCAGTGTCACCACCGGAATATTGCACGCCACGCCTGCCGCTTTGGCGGTATCCAGCGCTTTTCCGCCACCGGTGGCGATAATCACTTCCACCCCTTGCGTGCGGAACACGTCTGCCAGCCGGTTGATTTCCTCCTGACAACACACGCCGTTGAAGATTTCACTGCCAAGATAGCTGACCATCTGCTGCTCGAGCTGATCCGCGACTTTCGCCTCGACGCTGGCAATGGCGCGTTTACCGCCCACTAACATTGCCCGCTGGCCTAAGCGTCCGCACATCGCGCCCAGATGCTTAATAGCGCCGCGCCCGCGCAGTACGCTGGCAGGAAATACCAAACGATGGGTGAACATGCATGCCCTCATAAACTCAGGTGTTTTATGAAGTATAGAAGGCGCGCGGCAGAGCGTAAGAATATCAGCGGCGGCGCTGACGCACGACGTCGTGGGTTTTGCGCAAGGCGTCGCGCGCGCCCGGCAGACGCTGCGCGACACCGATAAACAGACAGTCGATGATCAGCAACTGGCTGGTCCGGCTGGCCATCGCAGCGGCACGAAAACCCATTTCGCGGCTGCTGGTTCGTAACACGATATCGGCCTTGCGGGTGAGGGCGGCACGGCCATTGGCGGTGATCGCCAGCGTTGTTGCCCCCGCGGCTTTAGCCTGTGTAAGCGCTTCAATGACATCTGCCGTCTGGCCGGAGTGGGAAATCGCCAGCGCGGCATCTGCATTCGTTAACTGACAGGCGCTCACCAGACTTTCGTCGGTGCTGCCAAAAGTCTGGGCGACAACGCCGATGCGCCGCAGTTTCTGGCAGAAATCCTGAGCAACCAGCGCTGAGGCACCGGTGCCGTAAATATCAATCCGGCGTGCCTGTGAAAGGATGCTGACCGCCTGTTCCAGCGTTGCTGCGCTGAGGAGTTGCGTGGTCTCGGTCGCGCCTTTGACCTCGAATTCCAGCAGCTTTTGCAGGATCTGCTTGGGCGAATCATTGTCGCCGATATCCGCCGCCAGGGGCATCTCGATGGGCATCGGACTGGAGGTTTCTGCGGCCAACGCCAGCCGCAGCGCCGGATAGCCGGTAAACCCCAGCCTTTTGCTGGTGCGTACCACCGTGGCGGTGCTGGTTTCAGCGTATTTTGCCAGTTCCGTCACGCCCATTTTCGCCACACCCAGCGGATTGAGCCTGATAATGGTGATGATGCGTTTTTCCGCCGGAGAAAAACTGCCCTGTAATGCGTTCAGACGTGACTGCAGGTCACTGCCATTCATGCTTATTCCTCCAGTTCACGTAAATGATCGTCTTTTCGTAACGTCATCAGCGCAAACAGGCTGACCACGCAGGTGGCGACCACGTAATACGCCGGAATATCCAGATTGCCGGTCTCTTTAATCAGACCGGTGATGATAAGTCCCGCACAGCCGGAGAACACGGCGTTCGACAATGAATAGGATAATCCCAGACCGGTATAACGCACGCGGGTCGGGAACATTTCCGCCAGCATCGCCGGGCCGGGACCGGCAATCATGCCAATTGTTGCCCCGGCAATCAGCACTGCAATGCCTTTCACCAGCAGACTGCTTTCAGGGTTTTGCAGCAAATGCAGCAACGGAAAACTCAGCACGATGACGGCAAATACGGCAATCATCATGACCTTTTTACGGCCGATTTTATCGCTCAGCCAGCCGGAAGGCAGAATAGCCAGCGCGAAACCGACGTTCGCCAGCACGGTGGCCACCAGTGCCTGTAAAAACGTGGCGTGCAGGGAGGTTTGCAGGTAAGACGGCATCACCACCAGGAAGGTATAACCGCCCGCCGACCAGCCCATCATGCGGCCAATCCCCAGCGCAATAGCTTTGGCGGTGGCGACAGCAGAGGCTTTTTCAGCGGCTGTTTTTTGCGCTTTCGGTTCGGCCTTTTTACTGGCAACAAAGTTAGGCGTTTCATCGAGTTTCAGGCGCAGATACAGCGCCACCAGCCCCATCGGCAGCGCCAGCAGGAACGGAATACGCCATCCCCAGTCTTTCATTTGTGCTTCGGGAAGGGTCTGAACCAGCAACGCGACCAGCGCCACGCCGGTCAGCAAACCCAGCGACACGGTAAATGACTGCCACGCGCCGTAAATACCGCGTTTGCCTTTCGGTGCGAATTCGGTCATCAGGGAAACCGCGCCACCGAATTCACCACCCGCAAACAAGCCCTGGAACATGCGCATCAGTGTCAGTAACAGCGGCGCGGCTACACCAATCTGCGCATACGTCGGCAGTAAACCAATGATCGCTGTGGCGAGTGTCATCAGCAGAACGACGGCAATCAGTGTCGGCTTGCGGCCAATGCGGTCGCCGATGCGGCCAAAAATAATCGCACCAATGGGACGACAGAAAAACGCCAGCGCGAACGACGCATACGTCAGAAGTAACCCGGTCAGGCCGGTCTGGCCTTCCAGCGTGAAAAAGTTACCGGCGATCAGCGTCGCCAGATAACCGTAAACGCCGAATTCATACCATTCGATAAAATTACCGACCGAACCGGCGACGAGCGCGCGGCGTGACTGGCTGGCGGTAGCAGGGGAAATCTGTCCGGTGCGGGTCATCATTAACCTCTTCAGGAAAAGAACATTGTTATAAGAATAGGATGTAAATAATTTTCTAAATTCTGGTGATTATTATGTCAATAATTTTCATGTATTGAACAAAATTAAAGCGGGAAGTGTGGGGTCAGGCAGGTTTTTTGGCATAAAAAAGGCTGCGCCTCGAAAGGAGCAGCCTGTTTAAAAGCGGGGCAGTTACAGCGTGTGGATGTCGATACCGTCGCCGATATTGCTTTTCTGGTAGTAAGCCCGCGGGACTTCTACCTGATACTGTTTGTCAGCGTAAGCGACTTCCAGAATAAAACGTTCGTTTTCGTAAGATTCCACCGGAATAAACCCGAAGAATCCTTCCGTGACGCTGATCGTCCGGGAAGACGGAATAGCGTAACGATGAACAATCCTTGCTCTGAGCGGTTCTTGCTTGCCAGTTAACGTATTCCATACGCGGTTAACAGGTTGCGCCAGAGAATCAATCACCTCTGAGGCCAGCGAGTTAAGAGCGGAGGGCCAGCTCTTCGGTGTTTTCATAGTCATGATAAATACCTCGTTGGTCTATATAACCCAATTCTTATAATTATCCGCGGCTAAGATCCAATCATTTTTTACGCTAAGTTTATTCAGGTTTTGTAAGTGTTTGATTTATCCGGCGACGGTTTTGCGTCTTTTGCCGGATTTACGTTCTGCTAGCAATAACGGGCAGGAAGGGCACATGGCGTGGTCTTCCAGATCGTAGCGCAGGCAACACTGTTTGCGGTACTGCGGGCTGTCGGGGTCTGAGGGATCTTCCGCGCGCAGCGGCTGAAATAACGGATTTTTGCCGCCATAACGCAGCTCGCGCGATTCCATCAGCCGCATACCGTCCGAGATATCGGCATTGACCAGCTCTGCCTGTTTGACGCCCCAGCCGACGCGGATTGCCGCGTTGCTCCAGTAAATGCCCGGCTTTAAACCGGAGAATTCTGCCAGCGCTTCGCAAACCGGACGCAATTGCTGTTCGATCATCACATCGAAACGCGCCATCGGTTCAGCGGATGTCAGCGCTTCGCCTTCGCCGTCGAGATAAATTTGCGCAGGTAAGCCTTCTTCCTGCATGCACAGATAGACATTTTCAGCGGCGATAGGCAGTTGCCAGCCGTGACGCAGAGAGACGATCACCCAGCTCGGCAGCAGGGTGGCGAAATACCATTGTGACCACATCGAGATCCGCGCACGGCGTGTGTCGCACTTTGCGGCATCGGCGGCATTGGCATCCAGATAGCGTTTGAGCACGCTGGCGCAACCTTCGGCAGTGGTCAGCAGTGACATCGGCACCGCATTGGTCACCAGCGGTGTCATCGGTTTGAAAGTATCTGCAACCCAGCTGACCGGCGTTTCGCGGAAACTGTCGAGGAGTGTTTGCATCATCAGGTTATGAAAGTCATTCGGCTTGGTAAATCATGGGAATAGAGTAACGAATATTAAAGCGGAATAGTAATGATTTCGATTTAGATTGAGGGTTTTTGCCTCCCGCAGTGAAGGGGAGGCGCAGAGGAAGCGTTAGCCGACGACACTGACGCCCGCTTGTTTCAAAATCTCACGCACAACCTTTTGTTTGTCATTGCTCAGCGGCAGCGCCGGTTTGAGTGAATACACCGGCATTTCACTGATGACTTGTGAAATGGCGTATTTGATGACGTTGTAGATCGGCGTATCCAGCGTGTACAGCGGAGGCAGGAAGGATAACCGTTGTTGCAGTTCTACTGCAGTGGCGAAATCTTTCTCTTTAAAGGCGCGGTAAATTCCGCAGGTGAGTTGCGGGGCGAAGTTGGCGCTGGCGGGGATCGCGCCGTCGCCGCCGAGGATCAGCGTGCCGAACAGATATTCGTCATAACCGGAGAACACGGCGAAATCAGGGCGCTCAGGTTTCACGGCCTGTATCGTTTCGCGAATGTGATTGAGGCTGTCCACGGTATCTTTCAGGCCGACAATGTTCGGGCATTCCAGCGCCAGACGTTTGATCAGGCTGACGGGCAACGGCTGACCCGTCAGTCCCGGATAGTTGTACATGATCACCGGCAAACCCACGCCTTCAGCAATCGTGCGGTAATGCAGATACAGCGCTTCTTCGGTCACCGGATTGTAATAAGGATTCACCACCACCACGCCGTCGGCACCGACGCTTTTAGCGTGTCGCGCGAAGGCCAGCGTTTCTGCCGTACCCGGATGCGCTGCGCCGATCAAAACGGGCACGCGCCCGGCAACATGCCTGGTGCAAAACTCAGCCACTTCATGACGCAGCGCCTGAGACATATGCGCGAATTCCCCTGCACTGCCGAGGAAAAACAGGCCGTTCACGCCGCCTTCAATCGTAAAATCAATCAGACGCGCCATCCCCTGACGGTCAAGCTGCTCATTCTCATTCAGGATCGTTGCGACAGGGGG
This sequence comes from Rahnella sp. CJA17(1/100), assembly GCF_963881615.1. Taxonomy (NCBI): domain Bacteria; kingdom Pseudomonadati; phylum Pseudomonadota; class Gammaproteobacteria; order Enterobacterales; family Yersiniaceae; genus Rahnella; species Rahnella sp. CJA17(1/100). The sequence continues at coordinate 48,334 of NZ_CAWOJA010000033.1, forward strand.
GATCACGCCATGAAACAGTGGACGGCTCATACATTCGTTCTCCATATGAAAGTGGAAAGTACTTAACACCCCATTTATAGAACGCTGTTTCAAATTTTTATAGCGATGGGATCGAATTACATGGATTTAGCGAAGATTTGGAAGGGAAGTCACAAAGGCGGGGTAACTCCCGCCCCTGCGAAGGGGAGGGTTGGGGTGGGGTATTAAGGTCAAAAACTGATGTTAAGGTTTGTTTAAACAGGGTGTTAGCCCTTAAAACCCCCTCCCGGCCTCCCCCTTCGCAGGGGGACGAGCAGGGCAAAACCCGCTCGCGGTGCAGAGTGAAACCCGACCTACATCACCAGTGCCTGACCGTCTTTGCGCGATTCAGTGCCTGCCAGATAACCGCCTGCGGGATTGGTGACAATCACCTGCGCGCCGCCAAACGAATGGCCGCTGAGCGGGTCTTCGACGATCAGTTCATGACCCATTGCCCGCAGCGCTGCCAGCGTGTTGTGGTTGAAAGTGGATTCAATCGCCACCTGACGCCCGCCGTTGATCCGCCAGCGCGGCGCATCGATGGCGGCTTGCGGATTTTGTTTATACAGCATCACGCGCAGCGCCAGTTGCAGATGTCCCTGTGCCTGCATCGGACCGCCCATCAGGCCGAACGACATCAGCGGTTTACCTGCGGCGTCCTGGGCAAAGGCCGGAATAATGGTGTGCAGCGTGCGTTTGTTTGGCGCGACGCAGTTGGCGTGTGTCGGGTCGAGAGTAAATCCGCAGCCACGGTTTTGCATACTCAGACCGGTGCCAGGCACCACGACGCCGGAACCGAAGCCCATGTAATTCGACTGAATGAAAGACACCATCATGCCGCTGGAGTCTGCCGTCGTCAGATACACGGTGCCACCCGGACGCGGTGCACCGTAAGTCACGTCGCTGGCTTTGCTACGGTCAATGAGTTTTGCCCGCTCTGACAGATAATCATCGTTCAGGAACAGTTGCGGATCGAAGAACATATGGTCGCTGTCGGTGACGTGCTGGTCCAGATCCGCCAGTGCCAGTTTCATTGCTTCAATACACAAATGCGTGGTTTCCACCGAGTCCACCGGCTGGCTGCCGATATTCAGCTTGTCGAGAATGCCCAGTGCAATCAGCGTGGCGATGCCCTGGCCGTTCGGCGGCAGTTCATGAACCGAGCCGCCCGCGAAAGACTGCTGCAGGGTTTCCACCCAGTCAGCCTGGTGATTCGCCAGGTCGTCCAGCGTCATTGCGCCGCCGTGGGCCTGACTGTGCGCCACTATTTTTTCCGCCAGTTCGCCGCGATAGAATGCTTCGCCTTCGGTTCTGGCGATCAGTTCTAATGAGTCTGCCAGCGCAGGATTACGGAAGATTTCCCCGATTTTCGGCGCACGACCTTCCGGTGCAAAACATTCCATGAAGCCCGGCTGGTTATGCAGTTTTTTCACCGCGACTTCCCACAGGCGACCAATCAGCGGCGATACCGGAAATCCGTTGCGGGCATAATCAATCGCCGGTTGCGCCAGCGTGGTCAGCGGCAGGGTGCCGAATCGTTTTGCCAGCGCCACCCAGCCTGATACCGCGCCCGGCACGGTAACCGCATCCCAGCCGTAGGTCGGTACGGCATCTAACCCTTTGTCCGCGAAATACTCTGGCGTCCACGCTGCCGGTGAACGGCCTGAAGCGTTGAGTCCGTGGGCTTTTTTACCGTCCCAGACGATCGCGAATGCGTCACTGCCTGCACCGTTGCCGCTCGGCTCAAGGACGGTGAGTGCGATGGCAGTTGCGATGGCGGCATCGGCAGCATTACCGCCCAACATCAGCATTTTCATGCCTGCCTGAGCCGCCAGCGGCTGCGAGGCGCACACCGCATTGGCACCCATCATGGTCGGACGCAGGGTCGGATAAGCCACATTAAAATCGTAATTCTCAGACATGTATTCTTCCTTAAAAAAGCTGCAAACGGTTTATTCAGAACGCGGGTCGAGCGCATCACGTAGCCCGTCACCCAGCAAATTGAAACCCTGTACGGTGAGGAAAATCGCCAGGCCGGGGAAAATTGACATCCACGGCGACTGCTCAAGGAAGCTGCGTGCGGTGTTAAGCATCGCGCCCCACGAGGCGTCCGGCGGTTGCTGGCCGAGACCGAGAAACGACAGGCTGGCTTCGGTGATGATCGCCGAGGCAATCGCCAGCGTCGCCTGCACCAGAATGGGCGACAGTACATTCGGCAGCACATAACGCCAGAGGATCCAGCGGTCGGGCAGACCAATCGCCCGCGCCCCTTCAATGTATTCCTCGTTGCGGATACTCATCACCTGCGCGCGCGTCAGCCGGGCGAAAATGGGCATGGCGGAAAGCCCGATGGCGATCATCGCATTACCCAGACTTGGGCCGAGAAAAGCACCCAGCGCAATCGCCAGCACCAGAAACGGACACGACAGCAACGCTTCGACCACGCGGGAGATAATGCTGTCCAGCCAGCCCTGCCAGAAACCGGCGATAAGCCCCAGCGGAACGCCGATCACAATGGCGATAATCACCGACACGCAACCGGCCATCAGCGAGGTACGTGCCCCCCAGAACAGGCGCGATAAAATATCGCGGCCCAGTTCATCGGTGCCCAGCCAGTGCAGGGCGGAAGGCGCTTTGCGTACCGCCATGAAATCGGCTTTGATCGGATCAAACGGCGAAATCCACGGGGCGAGCAACGCCAGCAAGGCGAAGGTGATGACCAGCACTGCGCCAGTCACTGCGCTTTTATTGCGCAGAAATTTGCTGAGTACGCGGTTTGGCTCGCGGGCAGGGAGTGACGTTGTCACGGAAATCACAGAAACGCTCATCTCAGGCTCTCCGCATGCGTGGGTTGACCAGAACGTACAGCACGTCGGCCAGCAGATTCATCAGCAGAAAACCGACGGCGACCACCATCACCACGCCCTGAACTACGGCGTAATCGCGGTTAAACACCGAGTCGACAATCATTTTGCCGAAGCCCGGAATGGTGAACACCTGTTCGCTGAGCACCGCGCCGCCCAGCAGTTCGCCGAACAGTAACGTGGTGAGCGTGATGATCGGCACCAGCGCATTGCGCAGCGCGTGTTTCATGATCACCTTTTTCGGCAGCAACCCTTTGGCGCGGGCGGTGCGGATGTAATCGGCTTTCAGCACCGCAATCATCGCCGCACGGGTATGGCGCATCAGCGTGGCAGAAAGGCCGGTGCCGAGCACCGCCGCAGGCAGCAGCATGGTTTTCAGGTTTTGCAGCGGATCTTCTGAGAACGGCACGTAACCTGACGCAGGAAGCCAGTGGAGTTTCACTGAGAACAACATAATCAGCAGCACACCCAGCCAGAAATGGGGGATCGAAATCCCCGACAGCGCCAGAAAATTGGCGCCGTTATCTATCCAGGTGCCTTTGTTAACGGCCGCCAGCACGCCCATGGTGATGCCGATAATCAGCGCCACAATCATCGCCAGCAGCGACAGTTCCAGCGTCACCGGCAGTTTGCTGGCGATCAGTTGTAATACCGGTTCCTGCGTGCGCAGCGACGTACCGAAATCGCCGCGCAGCGCGTTGCCGACCCAGTGGAAATACTGGCTGGGGATCGGGTCATTCAGATGATATTGCTCGCGTAACTGCGCAATCACTGCCGGATCCCGCTCCTCGCCCGCCATCGCGGTGATCGGGTCGCCCGGCAGTAATTTCTGCAACGAGAACACCATCAGCGTGACCAGAAACAACGTCGGTATGGCTGAAATCAGCCGTTTCACCACCAGTTCTAACATTGTCTTTCCTCAGGCAATTACTTGTTCAGCGCCAGACCCTGTAGTCGGATCAGCCCGTCGGCGTAAGGTACGAAACCGGTCACTTTTTTACTCATGCCGAAAATGCGCGGTTCGAAGTACAGATACACCAGCGGATCGTCGAGGTTTTCCTGCACCACAATCTGCTTGTAGAGGGCTTTACGCTTCTCCACATCGCTGGTCAGACGCGCTTCCTGCAACCACTGATCGACCTGCGGATTGCTGTATTTGCCGTCGTTCAGGCCGCCTTTGGTATTGAGGAACGAGAAGATATTGCCGTCCGGATCCGGGCGCCCTGACCAGCCGGACATGCTCATTTTGAATTCGCCGCGTTGCTGGCGATCGAGCAGCGTGGCGTATTCGGTCATTTGCAGATTCAGGTTGATGCCCGCTTCGCTGACCATCGCCTGCAATACCTGCGCAACCTGCTGAGAAGTCGGGTTGTTGGCGACCAGGAAATCAATGGTCAGCGGCGTTTTCACCCCTGCTTCCGCCAGCAGCGCTTTGGCTTTTTCGATATCGCGTTTTGGCACCGGAATGTCGGCGTGATACGGGCTGGCAGGAGAGAACGCCTGATTCGCCGGAGTATATTGCCCCTGGAATACCACCTGATTCAGGGCGTCACGGTCAATCGCCAGCGACAGCGCCTGACGCACGCGGGCATCTTTTGCCAGCGGCGTATTGGTATTGGCGGTGCCGTTGGCGATATTGATCGTCAGCCCCATGTAACCGAGGCCTGTGGTACTGGCCAGTTGCAGATTACTGTCGGCTTTCACCGTGGCAGTGTCGCTGGCGGCAATGCCTTCGGTGATGTCTAAATCGCCCGCACGCAGGTTGGCAAGGCGAACCGAGGCGTCCGGAATAGGCAGGAACACAACTTTATCGAAGTGATACGCGCCTTTGCTCCAGTAATTTTCAAAACGCTTAAGCACGATGCGGTCCTGCTGCACGCGGCTGACAAACTCGTACGGGCCGGAACAGACCGGATGCGCCGCCACATTGCCTTTGGCCGTCGCTTCCGGCGCCATCATGGTGCCCGCGCGGTCAGTCAGTTGCATCAGCAACGCGGCGTCTGCGGTTTTCAGATGGAAAACCACGGTGTACGGCGCGGTGACTTCCACGGATTCAATGGAAGAAAGCTCACTTTTGCGCAAAGAACCGGGCAGCGTCAGGTAACGTTCGATATTGTATTTCACCGACTGCGCATCAAATTTCTCGCCATCATGGAAGGTCACGCCTTCGCGCAGATGCAGGGTCAGCGTTTTGCCCTCGTCGCTGTAGGCCCAGTCTTTCGCCAGACCCGGCACGATTTTAAGATGCTGATCGACATCCACCAGACGTTCACACATGGCGCTGAACACAAAACGCCCGTAATAGGTGCGCGCCGTGGCCGGATCCAGCATGTCAGGATCGCTGCCAAGGCCGATGCGCAGGGTGCTTTCCGCATGGGCGAGGCCCGCAGACGTCAGCAATATTAAGGCGGGAATGCAGGCAGTTAAGCGGGGTGCAAATCTCATGGTCGGGTTCCCTGGGTTGAGGTTGGAGTGGAAAGTGAAAGCCGGGACTGACTCGCTTGTTCAAACAGCGCACGCCGTAAGGTGAAAGCGGCGGACGGCGGCGGAACCAGCACCGAGGTGCGGTCCCGTTGCAGTTCGCTCCAGCGGTGGCAGGCCACCATGCGGTTGTCACTGACGGTTTCAAGTGGCGGTTCCACCAGACGACATTCGTCGGTGGCGTACGCGCAGCGGGTATGGAAACGGCAGCCGGTGGGCATATTGGCCGGATTGGGCATATCGCCCTGTAACATCGGCACCGGGCGTTTAACGCCGGGTGTGAGCAGCGGCGCGGAGGCAATCAGCGCCTGGGTATACGGATGCAGCGGCTGATCAAAAATGTCATCGGTGCGGGCCAGTTCCACGATTTGCCCGAGGTACATCACCGCCACACGGTCGCTCATATGGCGGATCACTGCCAGACCGTGCGCGACCACAATCATCGTCAGACCAAACTGTTGTTTAAGGCTTTCCAGCAGATTCACCACCTGCGCCTGCACTGACACATCCAGTGCCGACACTGGTTCATCCCCCAGCAGCAGTTTCGGCGAAGATGCCAGCGCGCGGGCAATGCCGATGCGCTGGCGCTGACCGCCGGAAAACTCATGCGGATAACGGTTGCTGAATGCGGCGGGCAGGCCGACCGTGGTCAGCAGTTCGCGCACTTTTGCCTGTCTGTCGGCTTTACCACTGACAATGTTGTGCAGCCACAGCGGTTCGCCGACGATTTCTTCCACGGTCATGCGCGGGTTGAGTGAGGCAAATGGATCCTGAAAGATGATTTGCAGGTCGCGGCGCAGCTTTTTCATCTGTTCAGCCGAAAACTGTTTCAGGTTTTCGCCTTCATAAAACACGTCGCCGTCGGAGGCGCTGAGCAACTGCAATAACAGGCGACCCAGGGTTGACTTCCCTGAGCCGGATTCGCCGACAATCGCCAGCGTTTCGCCATGCCAGACGCGCAAAGACACACGATCTACCGCCTGCACGATTTTCGGTTTGCTGAATAGTGACGACGGCCCTTTAAAAACTTTGCTCAGCGCGGCGGCTTCCAGAATGGGGCGGGGAGTGAGGCTCATGCGCAGGCTCCTTCGGCGGACAACACGAAATAGTTTTCCAGCGGCGCAAAGAAACAGGCGACGTGGTGCGGCGACTGATTCAGGGCGCGCAATGGCGGACGCTCCTGGTGGCAGCGTTCGGTGGCGAACGGGCAGCGTGTCGAGAAGCGGCAGCCCTGCGGCATGTCTTTCGGTAACGGCACGGCACCGGGAATGGTGGACAGCGCGCCCTGACGCGGAGCCAGCGATGGCATCGACCCCATCAGCCCGATGGTGTAAGGATGCTGCGGATTATTGAAAATATCGGTCACCAGACCCTGTTCGACGATCTGCCCGGCGTACATCACCGCCACACTGTCGGCGACTTCCGCCACCACACCCAGGTCGTGGGTGATCAGCAACAATGCGCTGCCGGTTTCCTGCTGAATACGGTTGAGCAGGGCGAGGATTTGCGCCTGAATGGTGACGTCCAGCGCGGTGGTCGGCTCGTCGGCAATCAGCAACTGCGGACGATTGATCAGCGCCATGGCAATCATCACCCGCTGGCGCATGCCGCCGGAAAGCTGGTGCGGATAAGCCTCCATCCGCAGTTCCGGCGCAGGAATTTGCACCTTTTTCAGGATTTCCAGCGCCTGTTCGCGGGCCGGTTTTTTGCCGACACCCTGATGACGCATCACCGCTTCGGCAAGCTGATCGCCCAGTGTCAGTGCCGGATTGAGCGAGGTCATTGGTTCCTGAAAAATCATCGCCAGTTCCTGACCGCGCAGGTCGGCGTACTGACGCTCAGACAGCCCGAGCAGCGAGGTATCATTGAGCCGGATATCGCCCTGCAACACTTTGGCGCTGGCGGGCAATAACCCCATCAGCGCCAGCGACGTCACGCTTTTGCCGCAACCAGATTCGCCCACCAGCGCCAGCGTTTTTCCGGCTTCCAGTTGTAAGGAAATACCGTCGAGCACGGTCGCGGGAGAACCGGAAAATTGCACCCTCAGGTCGTTAATGTGTAACAGCGGCCTGACGGGTCCGGCGGGGTCAGTCATCAGTAAAATCCTCGTCATCATCATGCAGGGTGGAAAGAAATGCCTGTTGCAGCGCCAGAAGGTGCTCGCGCATGACTTTCGCGGCTTCTTTCGGCTGGCGTGCGGCGATGTGTTCTACGATGCGTTCATGGTGATCGTCGTAACGGTTCAGGCGCTCCTGATTGCGTGCCGCGTTGCGCACCGCCAGCCAGCTCGGGTCACGGCGGATGGCGTCGACGGCATCAAACAGACCTAGCAACAACCGGTTACCCGCGGCATCGGCAATAGCACGGTGAAAGGCGCTGTCCCACAGCTCAATCTGATCCGGATCACCGCGCGACATCGTTTTCACTTTGTCCAGTAAACGGCGCATCAGCTGGATTTGTTCCGGCGTAGCGCGCAGTGCGGCGTATTTCGCCAGCCCCGGTTCGATTTGCAGACGGGCTTCCATCACTTCCTGCAAGTTGGATTGTTTCGGTAACGCCTGCAGGCTCAGCGGCTGGGCAGGGCCATTCGGCCCGATAAACGTGCCTTTCCCCTGCTTGCGCCACACGCGACCTTCTTCTTCCAGCACATCCAGCGCCCGGCGGATTTCACGGCGGCCGACATAAAACATTTGCATCAGATCACGCTCCGCAGGCAGTGGCTGCGTCTGATCCGGATGCTGTTGTATCAGCTGGCGTAGCTGTTCCAGCGCTGAATTCGATGTGCCGTTTGAAGGGGGCAACGCCCCGGAATGTGCTGTCATATTTCAGTTTCCCGCTGGGAATTAAATCGTTAATCAGTCCTTTGCATTTTCTGAACCAATTTTGTAATGGTTCATAGAAAAGTTTTGCAAACAGGAGAATTTGTTTTTAATTTCAAAAGACTAAAAATTACGCACTTTAGTCAGAGGATCGTTTTAATTTTTTATAAGATATTGATATTCATCTTATATGCACAAGTGTAGTGCGTTAAATTAATGTTAACGGATCGTAATGGTGCGTGATTTTGCGGGATGAGAAGCCGATCAAATAAGTGGAATAAGTTGGCTAATGGTTCGCTATTTCGTTGCTTTACCAAAGAAGGAAAGGGTCGGGCGGGGTATTAAGGAATAATTCGCAAGCCGGAGCGGACACGGGCAGTGGTTTCGTCTGCAAGTTTGTGAGTAATGGTGAAGTTTTCGCAGGGGAGCCAGAGAATTCAGTTCAGCACCCTCCCCTGCAAAGGGGAGGGTTGGGGGGGGGTATTAATGCAAAATCAGATAGTTAAAGTGTACTTTGACCGGGTGTTAACCCTTAAAACCCCCTCCCAGCCTCCCCCTTCGCAGGGGGAGGAGCTAAAACAATCGTCAGAAATAACAGGCTTATATGCCGCTGTTCCCCCGATCACTCCCGACAAAACCCGTGTTTAATACCTATCATCAGAGAGGTGCGAACCCGGTTAGTCGTGACTCTGAGGGTTGAGGGCGCCCGAAGAAATACCCCTGGAACAACGTACAACCTTCTTCTTTCAGACGCCGGAACTGCTCGTCGGTTTCCACACCTTCTGCCGTGGTCTGAATGTCCAGACTGCGGCTCATGCCGGTGATGGCACGGATAATTGCCAGCGCTTCGCGGCTGTCGTGCATGTCGTTAATGAATGACCGGTCTATTTTGATTTTGTCGAACGGGAAAGACCGCAGATAACTCAGCGACGAATACCCGGTGCCGAAATCGTCCAGCGCAATCCGCACACCCAGCGATTTCAGTTTCCGCAATGTGCTGATATTGCCAAGCGTGTTATCGAGCAATACCGATTCCGTGATTTCCACTTCCAGACGTGACGGATCCAGCCCTGAGGCTTCCAGCGCCGATTCCACCACCGACAGTAGCCCGCTGTTTTTGAACTGAATCGGTGAAAGGTTAACGGCAACCGTCTGACTGCCTTTCCAGCTTGCGGCTTCACGGCAGGCTTCGTGCAACGCAAATGAGCCAAGACTGTGGATCAGCCCCGTTTCTTCGGCAATCGGAATGAAATCGACCGGCATGATCAGCCCGTTTTCCGGATGATGCCAGCGCATGAGCGCCTCGTAACCCATTACGGCATCGTGACGGGCATCGGTGATCGGCTGGTAGTAAAGACGCAACTGATTACAGGTAATGGCGTCGCGTAAATCCATTTCGACCACCCGGCGTTTGCGCGCGGCGGCATCCATCTCAAGGCGGAAATCTTCATAACGGTTGCGGCCGTTACGTTTGGCTTCATACAGCGCCATGTCCGCACAACGCAGCAATTGATCGGGGGTGTTTTCCGTCGAACCGGCGAGCGCAATACCGATGCTCAGGCCGACGGATAACGAATGGCCATCGATAATGACTGGCGGACGTACTGATTCAATCAGGCGTTTGGAAATCTGGTGCGCGGCAGAAATGTCTTTCAGCCCCGGCAGCACCACGGCAAATTCGTCACCGCCGATGCGTGCCAGCGTGTCGTCATCGCGCAGCGTCATGCGCAGACGTTTGGCTATCGCGCGCAGCAGTTCGTCACCAACCTGATGGCCGAGCGCGTCATTGACGTTCTTGAAGTTATCGAGATCCAGACACAGCGTGGCGGTGTGGCTGTGAGTATAGCTGTCGCGCTGCAAGGCTTCACTGAGACGCTGGCTGAACAGAATGCGGTTCGGCAGACTGGTGAGGTTGTCGTGATGCGCCATGTGGTGAATCCGGGCGTGGGCGGCCTGTTGGTCCGTCACGTCATCAGCAATCATCATCACGTAGCTGGTCTGAGGATCGTGCCCGCGGATCACCGAACTGGTGGTCTGCAACGTCCGGTCGCCAATAGCCGTCAGTAATTGCTGCTCGCTGCGGTGCAGGCCTTCTGCGCGCAAACATTCATCCGATTGCTTATTAATAAAGGTGCTCAGTCCGATGCCCATACAATCCTGCGGGCGCTTACCGAGCATTTTGTCGCGGGGAATCCCCAGCAGACGCTCTGCCTGGCGGTTGACCAGCAGAATTTCGCGCGAGACGGCATTCTCGACAATCACCGAGGACGGGATATTGGCGATCACGGTATTGAGAAAATGTGACAGGGACGAGAGCTGCTCGCTGTTGGATTCGGCCAGTTCTTTGGCCTGCAACAGGGCCTTTTCCGTTTCACGACGCTCCGTGACATCACGGGTGATTTTGGCAAATCCGATGATTTCCCCTGCTTCGCGCAACGCTTCAATAATAATGTGCGCCCAGAAGCGCGAGCCATCTTTACGCTGTCGCCAGCCTTCGGATTCGTAACGGCCAGTGGAACGCGCCGTTTCCAGCCCGCGTTGCGGCCAGCCGTTTTGTCTGTCTTCTTCGGTGTAAAAACAGGAAAAATGCTTACCGACAACTTCTTCAGGCGTATAACCTTTCGCCCGCTGCGCACCGGCATTCCAGTTCGCAATATGGCCATCGGGAGTCAGCATATAAATCGCATAGTCTTCTACGCGCTGAACCAGCAATCGATAAAGTACATCAGAATCTTCACTCATATTTTTTGCCTGATAGCTGGCCGTCTCTGCACGGGGTCCGTCCAAATCAGAGTCCGGCTAAATAGTGCGCCTGTTCCCGACGCATTTTTGCTGTGATGTGCCCGTGAAACGTTAGCATAAGAAAATTCTTACTTCGCCAAATTTTGCTTCTAACGTGCTTAAATTTAAGCGTATTTAGCAAAAAGATCGGCCTTAAGTGAAATCTGTTATTTGGGTTTTAACTAACGGGAGTGTTATCGGCAGGGAAGTTCGGGGCTTTAATAAAAAGGCACATAATGTTCATGCGTTACAAGCAGTTAATCAGCATGTAAAAAAGCCGCAACAATGTGCGGCTGAGTCTTTGGCGCTTAAAGGCGCTCAGGATTGAAACAACAATCAGGATAAAGCTGAATCCGCTGTGTTTAACGGATAATTTAAACCGCGTTTAGGGAAAGCTGATGGAGGCGCAGGGCCCGTTAATCACCGAATCCCGCAAAATAAGTTCAGACACAAACTTATTCTGTTGGGATAAATAACCGCCATCGAGCATGGAAATAATCTGACTGATGACTTCACTGACCATATCGCTGACCGGATCTTTCACGCTTGATAATGCCGGAATAAGAAACGGCGCGGTCGGGATATTATCAAACCCGATCACCGAAACCTGTGTAGGTACGGCAATACCGGCTTCGTTCAGTTTTTTCATCGCGCCGATCGCCATTTCATCGTTACTGGCCAGAATTGCGCTGAAAGTCTGACCGGTCATCAGCAGGGTTTCCACGGCGGCAGCACCGCTGGCTGGCGACCATTTTCCCTGCGCAATCAGCGATTCCCTGACCGGCAATCCGGCTGCGGCGAGCGCCTCTTTATAACCCGAAAGACGTTCTATCGCCGTCGGGGAATCCAGGGAACCGGTGATAAACGCAATATTATGGTGACCGTGTTCAATCAGGGTCTGTGTGGCATTAAAACCGGAACCTTTGTGGTCGCAGTAAATACAATGGCTCTGATGTTTGCGCAATTTACGGTTAACCACCATCACCGGTTTTTTATATTTATCGATGATCTCATCCATTTCATCAACGGATAAAAAGCGCGGATAAATAATAATGCCGTCGCAGCGTAAATCATGCAGAAACTGAATGGCTTCCCGTTCTTCTTCGGCGCTGTGTTTGCCATCGACCAGGATCAACTGACGGCCATTGGCGTCGAGCTTTTTTGCCGCCTGAGAAATTAACTCACTGAAATAATTGCCGTTGTACAGCGTGTTGGTCACCACCAGGCCAATGCACATCGACTTGCTGGTCGCCAGATTGCGCGCCAGTAAATTTGGCCGGTATCCCGCTTCCTCAATGGCTTTAAATACCTGATCTTTCGTTTCCTGGCTCACATAACCTTTACCGGAAAGTACACGGGAAACGGTGGCTTTGGAGACGCCCGCTTTATTAGCCACTTCCTGCATTGTCGACATCAGGGCTTCCTGAAAGTGAAAAATGATGCGTCATTCTACACATTTCAGCCGTTTTACGATGTTTTTGGCATAACAGAACGGCAGTGAGAGATCGTCATCACAAAAATAAAACAACGTTGCATTTTTTTATTGAAGTTACAGAGGGAACTGCACATTCTCGTATGAAACCGGTTACCTATCGTTTCACAGCCTTTCATAAAAAAGCATAACGTTCATAAAAAAGTGGTTTCACAGGAGCCAGGGCTTCTGAAAAACATTCATAACCCTATGAATCTGAGAGAGTTGTACACATGTCTAAAAATTTTGCAGCAATATCACAGTCGATTGTGGATGCCATCGGCGGCGCACAGAACGTTGCGGCAGTGACACACTGCATGACGCGCCTGCGCTTTGTGCTGAATGACGAATCTGTTGTTGATGCCGCCACACTGAAAGCCATTACCGGCGTGATGGGCGTGGTGCGCAACGAAAAACAGTGCCAGGTGATCATCGGTAACAACGTTTCTCAGGCGTACGCTGAAGTGCTGAAACTGCTGCCGGAAGGCTTCTCAGCCAGTGACGACAGCGCTGCACCGTCGAAAAATAAAATCACCCTGAAACGTATCGGCTCCGGCATTCTGGATGCGCTGATCGGCACCATGTCGCCGCTGATCCCGGCCATTATCGGTGGTTCAATGGTGAAACTGCTGGCGATGATCCTGGATATGACCGGCGTATTCGACAAGGGCGCTTCCACGCTGGTGATCCTCAATACCATCGGCGACGGTGCGTTCTTCTTCCTGCCGGTGATGGTGGCGGCGTCGGCAGCGGTGAAATTTAAAACCAATATGTCGCTGGCGATTGCGATTGCCGGGATCCTTGTCCATCCGGCGTTTATCGATTTAATGGCGAAAGCGGCACAGGGGCAGAAAGTCGAATTTATCGGCATTTCCGTCACAGCGGTGAAATACACCTACACCGTTATTCCGGCGCTGTGCATGACCTGGCTGCTGTCTTACATTGAAAAATGGGTCGATCGCATTACACCGGTCGTCACCAAAAACTTCCTCAAACCGATGCTGATCATGCTGATTGCCGCACCGATCGCCATCATGCTGATTGGTCCGCTGGGCATCTGGATCGGTACCGGGATTTCAGCGGTGGTGTATACCGTTCACAGTTATCTGGGCTGGCTTTCTGTCGCCATTATGGGCGCGGCCTGGCCGCTGCTGGTGATGACCGGCATGCACCGCGTGTTCACGCCAACCATTATTCAGACCATCGCGGAAACCGGCAAAGAGGGCATGGTGATGCCGTCGGAAATTGGCGCGAACCTGTCACTGGGCGGTTCTTCACTAGCGGTCGCGTGGCGTACCAAAAACCCGGAACTGCGTCAGACTGCGCTGGCCGCAGCGGCTTCAGCGATTGTCGCCGGGATTTCCGAACCCGCCTTGTACGGCGTGGCGCTGCGGCTGAAACGTCCGCTGATCGCCTGCTTAATCAGCGGCTTTATTTGCGGTGGCGTGGCGGGATTAGGCGGACTCGCCAGCCATTCGATGGCGTCGCCTGGGCTGTTTACCAGCGTGCAGTTCTTCGACCCGTCGAATCCGATGAGCATTGTCTGGGTGGTGGGCGTGATGGTCCTCGCGGTGGTGATCTCCTTCTTCACTACCTTGCTGCTCGGATTTGAAGATATTCCGGTGGAAACCGTGGCGCCAAAAAATACAGCGCCGGAATCAACGGCTTCCGCCGCCTTTGCGGTTTCGCAAAGCGCAGTTAAATAAATTAAAGGAGAGGATTTTACATGTCAGCATCAGCATTTCCTGAAGGTTTTTTATGGGGCGGCGCGATTGCCGCAAACCAGGCCGAAGGTGGCAGTTTTGAAGGAGGCAAAGGGCTGACCACGGTAGATATGATCCCGCATGGCGCGCACCGTCTGGCGGTAAAAACCGGTCAGGAAAAACGTTTCTCCCTGAAAGACGACGAGTTTTATCCGGCGCATCAGGCGATTGATTTCTACCATCGGTACAAAGAAGACATCGCGCTGATGGCAGAAATGGGCTTTACCGTGTTCCGTACCTCAATTGCCTGGAGCCGTCTTTATCCGAACGGTGATGAGCTGGTGCCGAACGCAGAAGGTATCGCGTTTTACCGTGACGTATTTGCGGAATGCAAAAAGTACGGCATCGAACCGCTGGTGACGCTGTGCCATTTTGATGTGCCGATGCATCTGGTCATCGAATACGGCTCGTGGCGTAACCGCAAAATGGTGGAGTTTTTCGCCCGCTATGCGCGTACCTGTTTTGAAGCGTTCGACGGGCTGGTGAAATACTGGCTGACCTTCAACGAAATTAACATCCTGCTGCACAGCCCGTTCTCCGGTGCCGGTTTAGTCTTTGAAGAGGGCGAAAATCAGGAGCAGGTGAAATATCAGGCGGCGCACCATGAGCTGGTGGCCAGTGCTTTAGCGACCAAAATTGCCCATGAAGTGAACCCGGAGAATCAGGTCGGCTGTATGCTGGCTGGCGGGAATTTCTATCCGCAAACCTGTAAACCGGCTGATGTCTGGGCGGCCCTGCAAAAAGACCGCGAGAACCTGTTCTTCATCGATGTGCAGGCGCGTGGCGAATATCCGTCATATACCCGCCGCGTCTTTGCCGAAAAGGGCGTTAACGTCGTGACTGAGCCGGGCGATGACGACATCCTGAAAAACACCGTCGATTTTGTCTCGTTCAGTTACTATGCGTCGCGTTGTGCGTCAGCAGACATGAACGACAACAACAGCAGCGCGGCGAATATTGTTAAATCGCTGAAAAATCCGTACATCGAGGCCAGCGAATGGGGCTGGGGCATCGATCCGCTCGGTCTGCGCATCACCATGAACATGATGTACGACCGCTATCAGAAGCCGTTATTCCTGGTCGAAAACGGCCTCGGCGCGAAAGATGAAATCAACGCGCAGGGCGAAATCAATGACGATTACCGCATCAGCTATCTGCGTGAGCACATCCGCGCGATGGGTGAAGCGATCACCGATGGCGTACCGCTGATCGGCTACACCTCATGGGGTTGTATCGATCTGGTCTCCGCCTCGACCGGTGAAATGAGCAAGCGCTATGGCTTCGTTTATGTTGACCGCGACGATGCCGGTAGTGGCACGCTGGAAAGAAAGAGAAAGAAATCGTTCTGGTGGTACAAGAAAGTGATTGCCAGTAACGGAGGGGATCTGGACTGATGCCGCAACGGGGAATATCCGCAGACCGGGTATTCCCCGTTACCGGAAGGTATTAATTAATCATTTCATTTACTGAAGTTATTTTCGTCATTATTTATTATAGTTTTAACGTTATTATTTCCTGTAACAAACATGCAATATAATTATCCCCTTGCATCCACTCTGCTATTTTTTTCTCCTTCTCCATTAATTCTATTTTAATTTCACCCTCTGTCACGCGGGAAAATTTGCCTGTTGGCTCAGCAAATTAGGTAAAAAGAGTGTGATCTTAATTGCAGAACCTGAGCATGCAAATTGCAGCTATTGTTCGCAGGTAATAAAAAGCAGCGAATAATATGAGTTAATGCATTTTAACATCAGGAGTGATGAATGAAAAAGCAATGGAGCAGGGAACAGGCGGCTGCGTGGAGTGAGCAACAGGGCTGGATTTGCGGATTTAATTATCTGCCGCGCACGGCGGTTAACTGGACCGAACTGTGGCAGCGTGAAACTTTTGATGCGCCGGTGATTGATCAGGAACTCGGCTGGGCACAGGAAGCGGGTTATAACCAGTTGCGTATCAATCTGCCGTTTATCGTCTGGCAGGCCGATCGCGACGGTTTGCTGGCGCGCATCGATCAGTTTCTCAGTATTGCCCGTCGTCATGACATCAGGGTCATGCTCACGCTGATGGACGATTGCGGATTCTCCGGCGATGAGCCGTTCCTCGGGCCGCAAAAAGCGCCGGAACCGGGTAAACATAACAGCCAGGCGGCAGCCAGTCCGGGACGCGATGTGGTGTGTAACCGCGATATGTGGCCGGAAGTGGAGCGTTATGTGCGCGACATCATCCGTCATTTCCGCACCGACGACCGCATTGCCATCTGGGATTTGTACAACGAACCGGGTAACCGTGGCACGTTCGCCACCGGACTGGAAGAAACGATGTATGACGAAAAACTGGAAGGATTTGCGCTGGAACTGATGCATAAGGCATTTGTCTGGGCGCGCGGGGAAGATCCCGTCCAGCCGCTGACCGTCGGTGCCTGGCATTGTTCACAGGATCCGGACCAGCCGGAAAGCGAGTTTTTCACCCATCCTATTGATATGGCGGCGGCTGAACTTTCTGACGTCATCAGTTTTCACGCGTATGTCGCCACGCCGAAACTTTTACAGACACTGCGTTTCTGGCAGAAATTCAACCGCCCGATGTTATGTACCGAATGGCTGGCGCGCCATGTCGGCAGCGTTTTTGAGGAGCAACTGCCGCTGTTCAGCGCGTTCAATGCGGGCTGTTATCAGTGGGGATTAGTGCGCGGTAAAACCCAGACCACGCTGCCGTGGCCCTCTGTGCGCAAGGGCAATCACGATTATGCCCATTTATGGTTTCACGATGTGCTCGACGAATACGGCATTCCGTTCCGGCGCGCCGAAATGGAGCTGGTCCGCCGTTTAACGCGCATTAAGAGTACAGGTTGATTATTCAGGTTTTGACATGCTGAATTATTATGCTGCTGAAACAGCATTATGTTTCCACGTTACAGGCCGAAATTTGAAAGAAAAGGCGTCCGTTGGCATCTGGGAAACTGCGTGCTGACGGACTTTTTTTACTTCATTAAGTTGTTCATATTTTTTCGTGATGAATTCCCCTAAAAATTTAAGTTTTGTCAAAAACGGGCGATAAAAGAGAAGTACCGAATGGGTGACTGACAAACCCTGTCAGTGAGTTATGGATAATCACCACATCACCTCACTGTAGCTTTAGGATTAAACGATGGCGCGTCGCGTAAAGTGCCGCTCGGCGGAGCGGCTGGTTGATATATTAACGGAGCTACACCTGAATGGCGTTGTTAAACGCAATTCGCTTATGGAGAAATTCTCAATCACTGAACGGACGGTCTATCGTGATTTGAATGCACTGTCGACGGTCATTGAGCACTGTGGCGAAGGTGAATACCGGCTTTCATCCGCCCTGCAATCGACACAAACGGAAAATTTGCATCATTCGCTGGCAAAATTTTTGCAGGCTGACAGTTACTTCCCCGAACGTGGAAATGATTTTTGGCAGTATCTCGATGCCCGATTGAACGAAAAACATATCAGCATTCAGAATGCCAGCCCTGAACATACGTTAAAGGCCGATCTTCGTCGTCATTTCCCGGCCATCGAGAAAGCCATCAGACAGCGAAATCTCTGTAAACTGACCTATAAAGGTAAAGACCGGGAACTCCACCCGTACCGGCTTATCAATCAGCACAATATCTGGTATTTACAGGCGACAGATAAAGGGAAGCTGAAATCTTTTTCACTGAGTCAGATCGAGTGGCTGGATATTAAAAAAGAAACCTTTATTCCTGATATTACGGTAATGGCTTTACTGGAAAGCAGTCAGGATCCCTGGATTAGCCGGGAAGGCTTTGACGTGAAACTTCATGTGAAAGGACGCCATGCTCATTATTTCAAAAGACGTGACTTACTGCCTGAACAGAAAATGCTTCAGGATGACGGAAATGGTGTTGTCGTGAGTTGCCGGGCTGCGCATGAAAATCAAATATTACCGCTGATACTTTTCTGGTTGCCGGAGATAGAAATTCTTGAACCTTTCTGGCTCAGGGATGCGCTTTTCCGTTTATTAAAAGGCTACCTGTCTTCAGCTGAAAAATCCTTACTGCCCGCAGAGGCAAAATAATTTAAATAACAATGGAGATGTATTATGGCAATTCCTCTAATCATTTTAGGTGCCGCAGCAATTGCAACTGCCGTCGGCGGTAAAAAAGCGTACAAAGGCTATCAGGACAAATCTGAAGCCAATGAGATCCTTGAGGGGGCTAAAAATCGCTATGACAGTCGCAAGAAAGCCTTCGATATCGTCAATGATGACGCTTCCAGCAAACTTGAACGCCTGGGTAAAAAAGAATTAAGAATTGGCGAGGAATTCCGCGAGTTTGACACCATAGCTAAAGAACTTTTGGCAAAAATGGAGCAAGACGGCCATACCCAGTTGCGTCTGGAAATACCACAGCATCGTTTAAACAAGATTGAGAAGCTGGCTATTTCGGCGACCGAATATCTCGGAACTGTTGTGGGGGCCGGAACATCAGGTGCAGCGGCCGGATTCGCTGTTTACAGTGGTGTCGTGGCGTTTGCGGCGGCCTCCACCGGCACACCTATCGCAGCACTCTCAGGTGCAGCAGCCTATAATGCCACGATGGCTGCCATTGGCGGAGGCTCGCTGGCGGCAGGCGGTTGGGGTATGGCCGGTGGGGCGATGGTATTGGGCGGCGCGGTGGTTGCACCCATCCTGATGATCGCCGGCTGGGCTTATGCGGCACATGCGGAGAAAGCACTGGAAAATGCACAGGATGTCGCCCGTCAGGTGAGATCTGCCGTAGATAAAATGAATCTGGCCGAGTCGCATCTTAAAGTGGTGAATAAATATGTTGATTCTATTTATACTTCCTTGTCTCAGCTTCACACCCTTTTTGCGACCTATTTCACCCCGCTGAAAGAAATGCATCAGAAAATTCTCGAGCGTCGTAATAACAATATTCAGGATGCTATTGAAGACTCTGAAGAATGTCTGCGTATGATTGAGAATGGTTACATGCTGGCGGCTATTATGACCGATGTCATTACCACGCCGTTATTTAAACCAGTGACCAATGAAAAAAATGAAGCTGTTATTGAGAACGGTGTCGTGCAATTGCAGACCGATACGGATGGGATCAACGTGCTGAATAAACACGCACTGGATAAGGCGTTGGCTAAATCCGAAGTGGATAGCGCGAAATATACCTTAAAAGCTTAAAACTGACCGGGCCTGCGTGCCCGGTATTTTTCAGAGTGGCTATTTATACAACAGGTGGCATTATCCTATGGCGACGCAGGAAATAGATTGGGGAAAGGAATTACATGAGACTGTGGTGAAAAGTCTCGCAACATCATTTGGCCTTGATTTTCTGCTGCTTAAAGATCAGGACGGCGGTGATGTTAATACGATTCAAAATGTCCGAAAGGGGATTTACGCTACTGAAGAAGAACGCACGCGGTATGAAAACCGTGCAGCCTATGATCCTGATGTCTACCATCAACATGCAAACTATAAAAAAAACAATGCCAGCGTCAGTGCGCAGCGCAAAGCCGGGACATTAACGGACAGCTACACGGGCGAAACGCTAAAGCACAATGACAAAGTGCATCTTGACCATATTATTGCCGCCAACGAAATTCATCATGATGCGGGTCGGATCTTGTCAGAACTGAACGGAGCCGATCTGGCCAATGATGACAGCAATCTGACGCCGACCGGAGCAACGCTAAACACCTCTAAAAAAGCACTGCCGATGTCGGATTTCGTGAAAAAATTGCAAAAGGAATATCAGGTTAATCAGCAGGAAATCGCGACCTTAAAAAGTCAGCCGGTGCTGACGGAGAAACAGCAGAAGCGTCTGCAAAGTCTGGAAAATAAGTCTAAAGCAGATTTTGAACGGATGCAGAAAGCAGATGAAAAAGCACGGGGGCGTTATGAATCAGAAGTCAACCTCAGCTATTACACCAGCAGCAAATTTGCCCTGAATGTCGCCAGTGCGTCGTTATCAACCGGATTGCGGATGGGAAGCCGTCAGATGCTGGGGCTTATCCTCGCAGAGGTCTGGTTTGAAGTTCACGAACGCATCCCTTCCCTCTATGCCCGCCAGCGTAAACGCTTTGATGCCAGAGAATTCCTGGGTGATATCGGTGAAACATTGGTCGCCGCATGGGAACGGGTAAAAGCAAAATTTCGTGATTTTCTCACGGCCTTTAAAGACGGCGTATTGGGTGGCGTGCTGTCGGCTATCACCACGACGTTGTTTAACATTGTTTTCACTACGAAAAAGATGCTGGTCAGATTGATCCGCGAGATGTGGAATAATCTGGTTCAGGCATTCAAAATCATGGTGTTCAATCCGGATAATCTGCCGCCAGGCCAGCAGGCCAAAGCGGCGAGTCGCGTGATAGCCGCGGGAATTGCCGTCGTAACGGGTGTGCTGATTAATGAATATCTGGCGAGCGTATTTCTGTTCCCGTTCGGCCCTGAACTTGCTGCATTTTGCAGCGCACTGGCGACGGGGATCCTCACGCTGACCATGAATTATTTTCTGGAAAGCAGTGCTCTGATGCAAAAACTATGGGCATTCCTCGACAGATTCAAGGATAAGTATCAGAAAGCGGTAGACTATTTCCAAAATGTGAATGCGGAGCTTGATCGTTATATTCTGGAATTAACCCGGATTGAGTTTGCTATGGATGCGGATGAACTTGCCGCATTTACCGGACATTTAGGGTTGATCAATGATGAAATTTGCCGCGGATTGCTGCTGAAAGCAGAGGCGGAGAAACGCAATATCAGCCTGCCTTTTGAGGCCGGAAATGCACAATCCACCCGAAGCTGGCTGAGTTCTTTATGAGTCTGACGCCATCTTTTCCCTGTAATCAGTGCGGTGCCTGTTGCCGCCATGTTCATCGGGCAGAGGAAACGCGCTATCTCGATCGCGGTGACGGTGCCTGCCGTCACTACGATGATACCCGCCGACAATGTAAGGTTTATGACCAGCGCCCGCTGATATGTCAGGTCGAAAAACAGTTTTTACTGAATTATCAGCAGCAATATAGCTGGCCTGAATTTATAGAACTCAACCAGATAGCCTGCCGCGTACTTGAGACGTTGTAATCATCAATACGCGCGGGGACAGGCTACCTGCACCGGTATTTCATCGCCGGGGCTGAGCACCGTACCCTCCTGCCGGATCAGCGGTTAAAGTTCGCCGCAACCGGTATGAAATGACATACTCATCTCCGGCACACTTCTTGCTTAACCTGATCAACTTCTGTCTGCTATCAGGTTCCTCCATGTCCCTTTCTGCCCTTAGTTTCGTACTGGCCTCGAAAAAAAGTGAAATCATCTGCCTGCAACAACTGCTGGAGATGGGCAAGCTGGTCGGCGCGGTCAGCCAGCTGATCCATGTGCTGCAACGTGAGCGGGGCACGGCGAACATCTATTTATGTTCGCACGGCGAAATGTGGGCGGAACAACTGAGTGAGCGGGCGTTACAGGTCCAGATGGCGGAACAGGCGGTGGACCAGCAGTTGCTTGCGCGGGATCTTAACGGACAGAGCATGGGCAATGCGCCGCGTCTGTTCAGCCGTATCGCTGCCGTCTTACACAGCCTCAGCACATTGCCGGTGCTGCGCCGTCAGGTGCGGGCACTGGATATCAGCCAGCCGGAAGCCATGCGTCAGTACAGCGAGGTTATCCGCACGCACCTGGCGCTGGTGTTTGAAGCTGCCGATATTTCGGGTGATCCGTCCATTTCACGGGCGTTACTGGCGATGTTTAGCTTTATGCAGGGTAAGGAACTGGCCGGGCAGGAGCGTGCATCGGGCGCTGCAGGGTTTGCCGCGCGGCACTTCGATGACGTGGCGCATCAGTTGCTTTTAGATCTGATCGAAGGTCAGGAGCGGTGTTTTCAAACCTTCAGGGAATTTGCCGATGTCCGCTGTCTGGCGTTGTGGCAACAACAACTGAGCGCCGACAGCAGCGAGTTCGAGCGCCTGCGCCGGATTGCCTGCACCCGAACCACCCCGGCAGATGACGGCCCGGATGCTGCGCTGCGCTGGTTTGAGGTGACCACCGTGCGTATTGACGGCATGAAAGTGGTGGAAGATTTACTGGAAGACATTCTGATGGAGTGCTGCCGTGAGCGGATCCGCGAAGCGCAGGCGTCGCTTGCCCTTCAGCAGCAAGATATCGGAGAAATGCCGCAGCAGGAGTCGCATTATTCGGCGCTGATGCCGCCGCAGCTCAGCCGTTGCGTACTGGAGCTGGTCGAGCAGCAATCCCGTCAGTTACAGGCGCTTGATGCCGAACTGGCCGGGCTTCGCGCCACACTGGCTGAACGAAAACTGGTGGAACGCGCCAAAGGGTTGCTCATGCAACACCACGGACTGACCGAACCGCAGGCGCATAAAACTCTGCGTGATATGGCGATGAACCAGAACAAGAAGCTGTCGGAGATTGCCGAAGCGATGCTTGCGGTGTCGGCTGTATTAGGGAAGAAAGGCGACTAATCCCTAAGGAGTATCTGCACTGTCCGTGTGCCATTGTGATGTGCACTGCGTGCTGTGGCGGTGCACCAGGCGGTCAGGCGAGTGCGGGAAATGCGCTAACCGGCTGATTTTATTGCGATGCGCGAAGTTGGCATACAAGCTGCATTGTTTTACCACATAAGGACTAAACCAATGGCGGTTTAGTCAGGATTACGGATAAAGGCGTCCGTCAGCGTTCAGGAAACTGAGCGCTGACAGGACGCTTTTTTTTTGCTCATTTTTCAACATTACAGGAAGCCGCAATGACGCAAGACGATAAAAAAACTCCGGGGCAATTCTCCCGCCGCCGCTTTATTGCCGGCAGTGCGGTGCTGGGCGGCAGCATGATGATGCCGGGCTTTATGAACAGCGTCTGGGCAGCCGGTTCAGATGCGCCCGAGAAAAAAGATATCCGCGTCGGGTTTATTCCGCTGACCGATTGTTCGTCCGTGGTGATGGCGGCAGTGAAAAAGTTTGATGAGAAGTACGGCATCAAAATTATCCCCAGCAAGGAATCAAGCTGGGCGTCGGTACGCGACAAACTGGTGTCCGGTGAACTTGATGCCGCGCATGTGCTTTACGGGCTGGTGTATGGCCTGCAACTGGGCGTGTCCGGCCCGCAGCATGACATGGCGATGTTGATGTCGCTCAACAATAACGGGCAGGCGATCACGCTTTCAAATCAGCTGAAACAGGCCGGTGTCACCGATGCGGCTTCGCTGAAAAAAATGGTCGATGCCAGCGCCAAAGGCACCTGCACCTTTGCGCAGACATTCCCCACAGGCACGCATGCCATGTGGCTGTATTACTGGCTGGCGAACGCCGGTATTCACCCGTTTAACGATGTGCGCAACGTGGTCGTGCCGCCGCCGCAAATGGTGGTGAACATGAAGATCGGCAACATGAGCGGTTACTGCGTCGGTGAACCCTGGAACCAGCGCGCCATACAGGACGATATCGGTTTCACCGCCGCCACGTCACAGGAGATCTGGCCGGATCATCCGGAAAAAATTCTCGGAACGACGTCAGCCTGGGTCGCAGCCAATCCGAATGCCGCCCGTGCGCTGACCGCTGCCGTGCTTGATGCCTCACGCTGGATTGACACTTCCGATGCCAACCGCATTGAAACCGCGCAGGTCGTCGCCGCACGCGCCTACATCAATACGCCGGTGGCAACGATTCAGGGGCGGATGCTCGGTGATTACGAAAACGGACTGGGCAAAAAGTGGAAAGACACCCACAGCATGCGCTTCTTCAACGACGGCGCAGTCAACTACCCGTATCTCTCCGACGGCATGTGGTTCCTGACCCAGCACAAACGCTGGGGATTACTGGACAAAGATCCGGACTATCTGGCGGTGGCCAAAAAAATCAACCGTATTGACGTCTACAAACAGGCGGCGACGGCGGTCGGCGGCATCAACCTGCCGTCCGGGGATATGCGCAGCAGCACGCTGATGGACGGGAAAGTCTGGGACGGCAGTAACCCTGCTGAATACGCCAACAGTTTTGCCATGAAACGCTAAGTGAGGTCGCCGATGTCCATGAATTCAAAACCTAATGTTATCGCGCTGACCGAACCGGTGAGTGCAGAAATTGTACCGATCGCCCCGGTAACGCAGAACGCAGCGCTGCCGGTCCGCGCCGCCAAAACGGCTTATCTCGCCCGGTTGCGCGTGGTGATGCACCGCGTGTTGCAAAAAGCCATTCCGGCATTGCTGGGCGCCATCGTCGTGATCGCACTGTGGCAGATTGCCGCGCTCAGCAGTAAAGGGTTTCCGACGCCGCTGAAAACCTGGGAAGCGGCCAAAGTGATTTTCGCCGATCCGTTTTACATCGCCGGACCGAATGACATGGGCATTGGCTGGAACGTACTGGCGTCGCTCAAACGTGTGGCGATGGGCTTCGGGCTGGCGGCACTGATCGGCATTCCTGCCGGATTCCTGATCGGGCGTTTCAGTTTTATCGCCAGCATGCTCAATCCGATCATTTCATTGCTGCGGCCGGTCAGTCCGCTGGCGTGGTTACCCATCGGTTTACTGCTGTTCCAGCGCGCGGAACCCGCCTCGGCGTGGACCATTTTTATCTGCTCGATCTGGCCGATGATCCTCAATACGGCTGAGGGCGTAATGCGTATTCCGCAGGACTATCTCAACGTCGCGCGGGTGCTGAAACTCAGCGAATTCACCGTGATGCGTAAGATCCTGTTTCCGGCGGTACTGCCTAACATCCTCACCGGTGTGCGTCTGTCGATTGGTATCGCCTGGCTGGTGATTGTTGCCGCCGAAATGCTCACCGGCGGTGTCGGGATTGGTTTCTGGATCTGGAACGAATGGAACAACCTCAACGTGGAAAACATCATTATCGCCATCCTGCTGATTGGCGTGGTGGGCATGGTGCTGGAGCAGGGGCTGATGGCCATTGCCCGCCGATTCAGTTACGACAACCGTTAGGAGCCTGAGATGAAAAATGACAAAGCCATTATCCGCGTGCAGAACGTCAGCCAGAGTTTCCCGACCGCGAAAGGGCAGTTTCTGGCGCTCGACAACGTCAGCTTCGATATTGCGCAGGGCGAAACGGTCAGCCTGATTGGTCATTCAGGTTGCGGAAAATCCACCTTACTGAATCTGATTGCCGGGCTGAGTCGCCCGACGGAAGGCGTGTTGCTGTGTGATAACCAGGAAATCACCGGCCCCGGCCCGGAACGCGGCGTGGTGTTTCAGAACCATTCACTGCTGCCTTGGCTGACCACTTTTGAGAACGTGGCGCTGGCGGTAAATCAGGTATTTAAAGGGGTGATGAGTAAAAGTGAAATGCGTGACTGGATTTCGCACAACCTCGATCTGGTGCACATGGGGCATGCGGCTGACAAACGTCCGGGTGAGATTTCCGGCGGTATGAAACAGCGGGTGGGCATCGCCCGTGCGCTGGCGATGAAACCGAAAGTGTTGCTGATGGATGAACCTTTCGGCGCGCTCGATGCGTTAACCCGTGCACATTTGCAGGATGCGGTGATGGAGATTCAGTCGCGCCTGAAAACCACGATTTTGCTGATCACACACGACGTGGACGAAGCGGTACTGCTTTCAGATCGCGTAATGATGATGACCAACGGCCCGGCAGCGAAAGTCGGCGACGTGTTGCAGGTAGAACTGGCGCGCCCGCGCTCGCGGCTGGCGCTGGCGAACGATCACCTGTTCCACCAGTACCGTCAGCAGGTGCTGCAGTTCCTGTATGAAAAACACCGGTCAGTTGCCTGATTCAGCAGGCGGGATAAGCGCAATGGATAAACCCACCCTGATAGTGATTGGCAACGGAATGGCGGGCGTGCGGCTGGTGGAACGGCTGTGCGAGCGTGCGCCGGAGCGTTACCGCATTGTGATCATCGGCGAAGAAAAACAGCCTGCGTATAACCGCATTCTGCTCACGCCGGTGCTCGCCGGTGAAAAACAGTTTGATGACATCGTGACCCATGATGCGCAGTGGTACAAACGTCACAACGTCACGTTTATCGCCGGTGCGGCGGCGACAGAAATTGACCGCACTGCCCGCAGGGTGCGGGCTGGCGGGCTGATGTTTGACTATCACCATCTGGTGCTCGCCACCGGTTCGCGGCCTTTTATGCTGGCGGTGCCGGGCGCACAACTACGCGGTATTCACGGTTTCCGTCAGCAGCAGGATGTGGAAAACATCCTCAGCGGAGATTACGCCGGACAGCCGGTCGTGGTGGTGGGCGGCGGCGTATTAGGCGTGGAAGCCGCTGCCGCACTGGCGCTGCGGGGCATGCAGGTCAGCCTGTTGCATCGCGGCAACCATCTGATGGACAGCCAGCTCGATGAACATAGCGCAGAACTGCTTCGCGCCAGCCTCGCCACGCGCGGCATTACGACCCTTTTACAGGCGCAGACCGTGGCCTATGCCGGTGACCCCGCCGGGAATGTCCGGGCGGTGAGGCTCAGCGACGGGCGTGAAATTCCCGCGCAACGCGTGGTGGTAGCCGCCGGTGTCCGGCCCGAGATTGCCCTGGCGCAGGCCGCCGGACTGGACTGTGATCGCGGCATTCTGGTCAGCGACACGCTGCAAACCTCCGACCCGGCTATTTCGGCCATTGGCGAATGTTGTCAGCAGGGGGAACTGACCGCCGGTCTGGTCGCGCCGTGCTGGCAACAGGCTGAGGCGCTGGCGGCCCGTCTGGCCGGTGCACCGGTGGTTTCTCCGGTGATGCACACGGTGCCGCTGCGCCTGAAAGTGACCGGCATTGACGTGTTCTGTGCCGGTGAACTGCACGGCGGCGACGGCGCACAAATTCACACGGTATCTGACCCGGTTGACGGTCATTACCGCCGCCTGTTGCTGCGTGATAACCGGCTCACCGGCGTGTTGCTGTGGGGTGATATCAGCGACGGGCCGGAATATTTCGCCCGCATCAGCCATCCCGCCAACTGCCAGACGCCATTGAGCATATTCAGCCCCGGCGATGAACCGGCTATTAAATCAGAACAGTTACCCGCCGAGGTAACGAGGAGCACTGCAATGTCGAAACCCGTATTAGTCATGGCCGGACACGGCATGGTTGGCCATCATTTTCTGCAACAACTGGTCGAGCGTGAACTGCATCTGCAATATCAGGTAATTGTGTTTGCGGAAGAAAAATCACCAGCCTACGACCGGGTGCATTTGTCCGAGTTTTTCTCCGGTCGCAGCGCGGAGTCGCTGTCGGTCGTAGAAGAGGGTTTCTTTGCGTCGACCGGCATTGAACTGCGCCTCGGGCACAGCATCGGTCATATCGATACCCGTCACCGTTTTGTGGTCGATCATCAGGGGCGGCAGACGGCTTACGATTTGCTGGTGCTGGCGACCGGTTCTTACCCGTTTGTCCCGCCAATTCCGGGCAACGATGCGCCGGGCTGCCTGGTTTACCGCACGCTGGACGATCTGGCGGCGATTCAGGCCTGCGCTGCCACCGGCAAAACCGGTGTGGTGGTGGGGGGCGGTTTGCTGGGGCTGGAAGCCGCAAACGCGCTGAAACATCTCGGACTGCAAACGCATGTGGTGGAATTCGCCCCACGGCTGATGGGCGTTCAGCTTGATGAAGGCGGTGCGGCGATGCTGCGCCGTAAAATTGAAGCGCTGGATGTGCAGGTCCATACCGGCAAAGAAACCCGCGCGATCGTGGCCGGAGAAGCCAGTCGTTATCGCATGGAGTTTGCCGACGGCGGTCATCTCGAGACCGATCTGGTGCTGTTCTCCGCCGGTATCCGTCCGCGGGATCAGCTGGCAAAAGAGTGCGGGCTGGAGGTCGGGCCGCGTGGCGGTATCGTGATTAACGATCAGTGTCGTACCTCTGATCCGGCCATTTTTGCTATCGGTGAATGTGCCTTGTGGAACGGGCAGATTTTCGGTCTGGTCGCCCCCGGCTACCAGATGGCGCGCACGCTGGCCGATACGCTTTCCGGCAGCGAGGTGGCGTTTAAAGGCGCGGACATGAGCACCAAACTGAAACTGCTGGGCGTAGAAGTGGCCTCAGTCGGCGATGCGCATGGCCGCACGCCGGGCAGTCAGAGTTATAGCTGGGTCGACGGTCCGGCGGAAGTGTACAAAAAAATCGTGGTCTCGCAGGACGGCAAACGCCTGCTCGGCGCGGTGCTGGTCGGCGACAGCAACGAATACAGCACGCTTTTGCAGATGATGCTTAACGATATGCCGCTGCCCGCCAGTCCGGAAAACCTGATCCTGCCCGCCAGCGCCGGTGCAGCGCCACAAACGCCGGGCGTCGCGGCATTGCCGGACGGTGCGCAAATCTGTTCCTGCCATAACGTCAGCAAATCAGATATCTGTGACGCGGTGAAGGGCGGTTGCGGCGATATGGCGGCGGTCAAAGCCTGCACTAAGGCGGCGACAGGCTGCGGCGGCTGTGCAGCGCTGACCAAACAGGTGATGGAATTCGCACTCACCGAAATGGGTGTCGAAGTAAAAAAAGACGTCTGCGAGCACTTTGCTTATTCCCGTCAGGAAATTTATCACCTGGTGCGCATGGGCAATATCCGCAGCTTTGCCGAACTGATTCAGAAACACGGTCACGGCAGCGGCTGTGAAATCTGCAAGCCGCTGGCGGGATCCATTCTGGCGTCCTGCTGGAACGATTACCTGCTCAAACCGCAGCATTTGCCGTTGCAGGACACCAACGATCGTTATTTCGCCAATATTCAGAAAGACGGTACCTATTCCGTGGTGCCGCGCATTCCGGCCGGTGAAATCACGCCCGACGGGCTGATCGCCATCGGTCTGGTCGCCAAACGCTACAACCTCTACACCAAAATTACCGGCGGGCAACGGGTGGATTTATTCGGCGCCCGCCTCGAACAACTGCCGGAAATCTGGCAGCAACTGGTGGACGCCGGTTTTGAAACCGGTCACGCCTACGGCAAATCGCTGCGCACGGTGAAATCCTGTGTCGGCTCAAGCTGGTGCCGCTACGGTGTACAGGATTCCACCGGCCTGGCGCTGCAACTGGAGAACCGCTACAAGGGGCTGCGCTCCCCGCACAAAATCAAAATGGCGGTCTCGGGGTGTACCCGTGAATGCGCCGAAGCACAGAGCAAAGACGTGGGCGTGATTGCCACCGAAAAGGGCTGGAACCTGTACGTGTGCGGCAACGGCGGCATGAAACCGCGCCACGCTGATTTACTGGCGCAGGACATGAGCACGGAAGATCTGATCCGCACCGTAGACCGCTTTCTGATGTTTTACATCCGTACCGCTGACCGCCTGCAACGTACCAGCACCTGGATGGATAATCTCGAGGGCGGCATGGATTACCTGCGTCAGGTGGTGCTGGAAGACAGCCTGCACATCGGCGCAGAACTGGAAAGTGAGATGAACGCGGTGGTCGGCACATATCAGTGCGAATGGCAAACCACGCTGGCAGATCCGGACCGGCTGGCGCTGTTCCGTCCGTTCGTCAACAGCAGCGAGCCGGATGAAGCGGTGGTGATGGTGACGGAGCGTCAGCAACTGCGCCCGGCGACGTCGCAGGAACGCGCCGGTATTTCCATCAGCGCCGTTTCTCAGCCGGTGATGGCGGTGCAGGGCTGGGTGGAGTTGTGCGATCTCAGCGCCATTCCGGCCAATGCCGGTATGGCGGCGCGGCTGGCTAACCGGCAGATTGCGCTGTTCCATTTGCCGGAGCATCCGCAGCAGGTTTTCGCGCTGAGTAACCATGAGCCGGACAGCGATGCCAATGTGCTGGCACGCGGGCTGGTAGGCGATGTGAAAGGCGAGCCGGTGGTGATTTCGCCGCTGTACAAACAGCGTTTCCGTTTACACGACGGGCGCAGCGTGGACGACGCGCAACTGGCGCTGAGTGTCTGGCCGGTGAAAGTCGAAAATGGCCGTGTCTGGGTGCAGGAACAGCCGGGGGTGAAAACCGCTGAAACCATTGCGACGGTCAGCGTATGAAAAGACCTCCGGCAACAGCACCGGCGCTGACCACCTGCGCTTACTGCGGCGTGGGATGTGGCGTCAGCATGGAACCGCAGACCGGGAGTTTCAGCGCCCGTGGTGATAAAACGCATCCGGCTAATCACGGACGACTGTGCGTAAAAGGCAGTGCGCTGGGAGAAACACTGGGGTTGCAGGGGCGGTTGTTACAGCCGGAAATCGACCGCCAGCCGGTAAGCTGGACGCTGGCGCTTGATACGGTCGCGCAGCGGTTACAGGCGGTGATCGACGAACAGGGTCCGCAGGCTGTGGCGTTTTACGGTTCCGGCCAGTTGCTGACTGAGGATTATTATGTCGCCAATAAACTGATGAAAGGCTTTATCGGCGCGGGAAATATGGATACCAATTCGCGGCTGTGCATGGCCTCTGCCGTGGTGGGTTACAAACGCGCGTTCGGGGCCGACGCGGTGCCGTGCAGTTATCAGGATCTGGAACGGGCCGACTGCGTCTTGCTGACCGGTTCGAATACGGCATGGGCACATCCGGTGGTGTATCAGCGGCTGGCGCAGGCCAAAAAGGACCGGCCGGAGATGCGCATTATTGTTATCGATCCGCGCCAGACCGCCACCTGTGATATCGCCGATTTACACCTGGCGTTACGCCCCGGCAGTGACGCGGCGCTGTTTTGTGGTGCGCTGAACGCGATGGCGGAGAGCGGAAAACTCGACACCACTTTCCTGCAACACCATACACAGGGTGCTGAAGATGCGTTGCGGGCGGCGCGGGACTGGACAGTGGCGCGTACCGCCGCGTATTGCGGATTACCTGTGGATCAGTTGCTGGCGTTTTATCAGATGTTGGGCGACAGCCAGCGGCTGGTGACGCTGTATTCGATGGGGATCAATCAGTCCGGTTCCGGCGTGGATAAATGCAACGCCATTATTAACCTGCATCTGGCGACCGGCCATATCGGGCGCGAGGGGTGCGGACCGTTTTCAATCACCGGCCAGCCGAACGCGATGGGCGGACGGGAAGTCGGCGGACTGGCGAATCAGCTGGCGTCGCACATGGGCTTTACGCCGGAAGATATCAGCCGTGTGGGGCGTTTCTGGCAGAGTGACAACGTCACACAATCAGCCGGGCTGAACGCCGTGGAGTTGTTCCGCGCAGTGGAAGAAGGCCGGATAAAAGCGGTGTGGATCATGGGCACCAATCCGCTGGTGTCGCTGCCGGATGCCGACCGGGTACGGGCCGGACTGGCGCGCTGCCCGCTGGTGATCGTCTCCGACATTATGCGTGACACCGATACCACCCGTGCCGCGCATATCTGCCTGCCCGCGCTGGGCTGGGGCGAGAAAAACGGTACCGTGACCAATTCTGAACGTTGTATTTCACGCCAGCGGGCGTTTCTGCCTGCACCGGGTGAGGCGAAACCGGACTGGTGGATCCTCAGTCAGGTCGCGCAGCGTTTAGGGTTTGCAGAGGCATTTTCGTATCAGCATCCGGCAGAAATTTTCCGCGAACATGCCGCGCTTTCCGGTTTTGAAAATCACGGTTCGCGGGCGTTTGATATCAGCGGGCTGGCGCAGCTTTCGGATGAGGAGTGGGACACCCTGCAGCCTGTGCAGTGGCCGGTGAATGCCGCCAATCCGCAGGGCACGGCGCGGCTGTTTACGGATAACCGGTTCTTTCATCCTGACGGCAAAGCGAAACTGATCGCCATCACGCCAAGGCTGCCGGTAAATCTGCCGAATGCGGCGTATCCGCTGATCATGAATACCGGCAGGGTCCGCGACCAGTGGCACACGATGACGCGCACCGGTAAGTCAGCGCGGCTGATGCAGCACATCAGCGAGCCGTTTTGTCAGTTTCATCCTGATGACGGGCCGCAGATCCAGTCCGGTGATCTGGTACGCGTTGCCTCCTCGCACGGCTGGCTGTTGCTGCGCGCCCAACCCGACAATCTGCAACCGCGCGGCAGCGTGTTTGTGCCGATGCACTGGAACAGCCGGTTCAGCCAGCAGGCGCGGGTCGATGCACTGATTGAAGCGCATGTTGATCCGCTGTCGGGACAGCCGGAAAGCAAACATATGCCGGTCAGCCTGAGCCGCTGGCCTGCCGCGTGGCAGGCCGAACTGTTTGTGCGTGGTGAAAATATTACACCACCGGTGACCACTTACTGGAGCCTGATCACCCAGCCGGGGGTGACCCACTTTACGCTTGCCGACTCTTCGCTACCGGCAGACTGGATGGCGTGGCTGAAGGAGTCTTACGCCACGGACAACCTGCTCTGCCAGACCGCGCAACTGGGCGATGACGGTTTCAGCCTGCTGGCCTGGTCTGACGGCGCGTTACAACTGGCGTTCTATGCCCGCCGCAGGCCGCCGTCACCCGACCGGCAGGCGGTGCTGGCGGCATTCACCACACCGCCGCACACGGCGCAACAGCGTCTGGCGTTGCTGGCAGGCCGTGCAGGCCGTGATAAAGCGCCCGCCGGTGCCATCATTTGTAGCTGTTATTCCGTGGGGGAAATCCCGATCACTGAAGCCGTCCGCCAGGGATGTCACAGCGTGCAACAGCTTGGCGAAAAACTCAAATGCGGCACAAATTGCGGCTCATGCATTCCTGAACTCAAAAAAATCATTGCCGGTCAGCTCGCCACGCTGACGGCGGGAGACAGCCAATGAACAACATTCCCGAAAGAACATTACAGATGCAGCAGATCGCGCAAATTCTGGCGGGTGCCCACCGGCGTAATCCGGTGTGTCGCGGTGAAGTCTGGCTGGTCGGCGCGGGGCCGGGGGATGTCGAGCTGCTGACCCTGAAAGCGCTGCGCGTGATCCAGCAGGCGGATGTGGTGGTGTTTGACCGGCTGGTGTCTGAGCCGGTGATGGCGCTGATCCCGGACGAGGCGCTGCGCATTGATGCCGGTAAATCGACGCGCAATCACACGCTGGGACAGGAAGAAATTAATCAGTTGCTGGTCAGTCTGGCGCTGGCCGGGCATCGCGTGGTGCGCCTCAAAGGGGGGGATCCGTTTGTGTTCGGTCGCGGCGGCGAGGAGATGGCACATTGCCAGCAGCACGGCGTAAGGTGCCACATCGTGCCCGGCATCACGGCGGCGATGGGGTGTGCGGCATCCACGGGTATTCCGCTGACCCACCGCAGTCTGGCGCAGTCCGTGCGGTTTGTGACAGGTCACGGGGCACAGGGGGAGCCGGATGTTGACTGGCGGGCGCTGGCCGAAGCGCGTCAGACGCTGGTGTTTTATATGGGCATTGCCAACAGCGAAAGCATCAGCCACCAGCTGATGGCGCATGGCTTACCGGGGACGACCCCGGTCGCCGTCATTGAGCGCGGCACCCGGCCGGAACAGCGGGTGCTGACCGGCAGGCTGGAGACACTGGCAGACATGATCCTTACCGGACAGGTGCAAACGCCTGCGCTGCTGATTGTCGGTGAGGTGGTGGGGATGTACCGGGGAGAGGGGCAACGTCAAGACCGTGGGTTGCCACCCACACCGGCCCAAAGGGTTTTAACCGAACCTCTTTGCAATCCTGCGTTTTTTTAACTGCGCGCTAACGCTGGCTGGCTATGCTTCAGTTACCGCAGTGACAGGCTGGAAATCTTGCCGCTGCGCGGTCCCTTCTCCCGGTCCTGGAGCCTTTGGTCTCCAGGCCGCTCCGTTCAGCAAGATTTCTGAATCGGCAGCACGCACAACTCCCCCGCACGATCATCCGAAAAGCTTATGCTTAATTGATCCATCTATATCCTTTTTTGTTAGTGGCATCGACCTCATTCCTTATGCAATTCTCTGACTCACAAAAGAAAAAAAATTAAATCTCCTGCTTTGTAAATTTGGGGCGCAAGCCCTCTGCAGACTATTCATAAGGAAAAACGATGGCCGCTATTCAGTTTAATCAACGTCAAATGACAACAAGCAAAATTGCTGCCGGTCTGGTTCTGGCACTCAGCACGCTTTCTACTTTTGCCGCCCACGCTGACCAACTGGCGGATATTAAAAAAGCCGGTGTTGTGAAAGTCGCGACTTTCGATTCCAATCCGCCGTTTGGGTCTGTGGATGCGAAAACTCACGATATTGTCGGCTATGACGTCGATTTCGCCAAAGCGCTGGCGAAAACCCTGGGTGTGAAATTGCAACTGGTACCGACCAATCCGGCCAACCGTATTCCGTTGTTGCAGTCCGGCAAGGCGGATCTGATTGTGGCTGATATCACCATCACGCCGGAACGCGCGAAAGTAATCGACTTCTCCGTGCCTTATTTCGTCACCGGCCAGCAGTTCCTGGTGCCCGCCGGATCGCCGGATAAGCTCGATGCGTATGCCACGGCGCGCATTGGTGCGGTGAAAGGCACCACCGGTGAGCAGGAGTTGCATAATCGCTTCCCGCAATCGCGCGTGCTGTCTTATGACGATATTCCGCTGGCGCTTTCCGCTTTACGTAACGGCAACGTGCAGGCGATTACTCAGGACAGCACCATTCTGGCCGGTCTGCTGGATGGCGCGCCGGACAAGGCGAAATACAAAGTGTTGCCTGAATTGCTGAGCAAGGAAGAGATTGGCGTTGGCGTGAAAAAAGGCGAAACCAGCCTGCTGAAAGTGGTCAACGACGAGCTGCTGAATCTGGAGAAAAACGGTCAGGCGGTCAGCATTTATAACGTCTGGTTCGGCCCGCAGACCAAATCTCCTCAGCCGCGTCTGTTCAAAATCGAAGCCAAATAATCTGTTTTATGCAAGGTAAGGCACATGCCGCAAGACACTTACTCAACCGCAGCAACGTCTGCGGTTTTTTCACATTCATCCGCCGGTAAAACCGCTGCCGTCGAATTTCGTCAGGTCAGTAAATCTTTTGGTCCGCATGAAGTGATCCGCAACATTGATTTGCGTGTGGACAGCGGCGAAGTGGTGGCCGTTTGCGGGCCTTCCGGCTCCGGAAAATCCACCCTGATCCGCCTGATTAATCAGCTTGAATCCGCCTCAGGCGGCGAGATCCTGATCGACAATCTGCCGACGCGAAACCTCAAAGGCGCGGCATTACGCCAGTTACGCACGCATATCGGTTTCGTGTTTCAGCAGTTCAATCTGTATGCCCATCTCACCGCCGAAGACAACGTCAGTCTGGCGCTGATCAAAGTGCATGGCTGGAAGAAAAGTGAAGCGCGGGAAAAGGCGCGGGCGCTGCTGACGCGTGTCGGGCTGGGGGATAAAGCGCGGCATTATCCCGAGCAGCTATCCGGCGGTCAGCAACAGCGCGTGGCAATTGCCCGGGCGCTGGTCACCGATC
Source organism: Rahnella sp. CJA17(1/100) (assembly GCF_963881615.1). NCBI lineage: Bacteria > Pseudomonadati > Pseudomonadota > Gammaproteobacteria > Enterobacterales > Yersiniaceae > Rahnella > Rahnella sp. CJA17(1/100). The sequence continues at coordinate 83,774 of NZ_CAWOJA010000033.1, forward strand.
CGAACATTATTTTATTTGATGAACCGACTTCAGCGCTCGATCCGGAAATGATCGGCGAAGTGCTGCTGGTGATGCAGGAGCTGGCGAAAAGTGGCATCACCATGATTGTGGTGACGCACGAAATGAGTTTTGCCCGTGAAATCGCCGACCGGGTGATTTTCATGGATGGCGGAGAAATTCTCGAACAGGCGCAGCCGGAAGATTTCTTCCTGCGTCCGCAACATCCGCGCGCGCAGCGGTTTTTGCAGAAAGTATTGTTTCCGCTGCATCCGCAGGCAGGAGCAGAGCGATGATCTGGCATCCTGACTGGGCGGGTGTGCTGAGCGGTCAGCCTTTGCAATGGATTATCTCCGGCTTTCTCACCACGCTGTATGTCAGCCTGGCGGGCAGTCTGATCGCTACGTTACTGACTGTGCTGCTGATTGCGCTGCGCCTGAGTACCTCGCGTATTGCACGCGGCGCGGTGGCGGCGTTTGTCTCTGTTTTCCGTAACACGCCGCTGCTGGTGCAACTGCTGTTCTGGTATTTCGCGGCGTATGGCGCGCTGCCGCAAAGCTGGCGTTTTTACATTGGCGACAATCATCCGTGGGCGACGTTTCCGGGCAACATTGCCTGGCTGACGCCGGAATTTTTGTGTGCGGCCTGGGGGCTGGCGCTGTTCACGGCGGCGTTTCTGGTGGAAGAAGTGCAGGCGGGTCTGAATTCCGTGCCCAAAGGCCAGACTGAAGCGGCGATTTCGCAGGGGTTTAGCCGCAAGACATTGCTGCTTTCCATTCTTTTGCCGCAGGCGCTGACCAATGCGTGGCAGCCAGTCACCGGCCAGTATCTGAATCTGATGAAGCTTTCCTCGCTGGCGACCGGCATCGGTTTTTCGGAACTGACGTATCAGGTCAGTCAGATTGAAAGCTATAACGCACACGCCTTCGAAGGGTTTGCGGTCGGGACATTGCTGTATCTGGCGCTCGGGCTGATCCTCGGCGGGCTGATGACGGCGTTTGGTCCGAAACGTCCGCAGCGCAGGCCGCAGGCGGCAATGACGGAGGAAACCCGCGATGGAATTTGACGGGTCTGTTTTGCAGGATAATTTCACTTATCTGCTGTGGGGAAGACTGGCTGACGGTGAGCCGGGCGGGGTGTTGCTCACATTAATCATGGCGGCATCGGCGGGCGTTCTGGCGTTACTGGCCGGGGTTCTGATGGCGGCACTGGCGTGGCGTTTCGGCGGCAGGACGCGAAAAATTCTGTTTATCTGGGCGTCATTTATCCGCGGAATTCCGCTGATTTTCGTGATTTTCTGGCTGTATTTCCTGCTGCCGGTGGTGTTTGGCGGATCGATCCCCGGTCCGCTGACGGTGATTCTGGCACTGGCCTGGTTTACCTCGGCGGCGGTGATGCATTCGACGCTGGCGGGTCTGGAAGCCTTGCCGCGCGGGCAAACCGAAGCGGGGATCGCGTCAGGCATGAGCTACGGCAAAGTGCTGTTGTTCGTGCTGTTACCGCAGGCGTGGCCGAATCTGCTGCCGTCCTATCTCGGACTGCTGATCTCACTGGTGAAAGACACGTCGCTGGCGTTTATCGTCAACGTGCCGGAACTCACCACGGTGGCCGGACAGGTGAACAACCGGGTGCAAATTTACCCGGCAGAAATCTTCCTGCTGGTCGGGCTGATGTATTACCTGCTGTGTGTGACGCTGGCGTATCTGGCGGGTAAATCGATAAAACGTCGTCAGGGTTTGCGGACGTAAACTAAAACCCCGCCTGTTTCGGGCGGGGGTTTTGCAGCGGAAAACTACGGTGACAATGCGGTTATTGTCTTTTGCTGACATTATGCGTAATGCCGGAGCGGATAATCTTTATTGTGCCGGTTTGAACTGACAACCGGCAGCGCATCAATCAGCTTTTTCGTCCACGGATGCACCGGGCGGTGGAACACATCATCGACCTTTCCGTGCTCCACGACGCTGCCGTCTTTCATTACCATCACCCGGTCAGCCAGATGATGCACCACGCCTAAATCATGCGAGATAAACAACAGTGCGGTGCGGTGTTCGGCCTGCATTTTTGCCAGCAAATCCAGTACCTGCGCCTGAATCGAAACATCCAGCGCGCTGACCGGTTCATCGGCCACCAGCAGCGCCGGATTTGGCGCAAAGGCACGGGCAATCGCCACACGCTGACGCTGTCCGCCTGACAGTTCACGCGGATAACGGTGCAGAAAACTGTCGCCAAGCTGCACTTCATCCAGCAACTGACGGACGCGGTTGCGCCGTTCTTCACCAAAAATGCCCACGCTGTCGAGGCTTTCGCCGATGATTTTTTCCACGTTATAGCGCGGATCAAATGAACTCAGCGGATCCTGAGCAATCAGCTGAATACCGCGCCGTTGCAGTCTGCGCTGCGCTTCCGGAACCTGGCTCCAGCGTTGCCCCTGAATTTCTATCGTGCCGGATACCGGTTCGGTCAGCCCGAGGATCATCCGCGCCAGCGTGGTTTTCCCTGAGCCAGATTCGCCGACAATGCCCAGCGTTTCACCGGCAAACAGTTGCAGACTGACGTGACTGACCACAGTTTTACCGGCGTACGCTTTGCTGAGGTGTCGGGCTTCCAGCACCGGATTTGTGACGGAAATATTGCGTGCAGGCAGCGGTTCACCACGTTTGCCGGAAAGCTTAAACCCGCGCGTCGCCGGACTCGGAACCGCCGCCAGTAGCTGTTGCGTATAGGGATGGTCCGGCGCGGACAGCAGCTTTTCGCCGCGACCTTCCTCAACGACTTTGCCCTGATGCATCACCAGAATACGGTCGGCCAGTTGCCCGACCACCGACAAATCGTGGCTGATCAGCAGCAGGCTTTCGCCTTTATCGCGCCGCTGTTGCAGCAAATCCAGGATCTGTTTTTGCACCGTCATGTCCAGCGCGGTGGTCGGTTCATCGGCAATCAGTAAACCGGGATTTCCGGCCAGTGCGGTGGCAATCAAAACCCGCTGACGTAACCCTCCGGAAAGCTGATGCGGATAGGCACTCAGACGGTTTTGCGCATCGGGAAATCCGACCGATTTCAGGGAGGTGATCACCTGCCCGCTGAGCAACGTTGGATCGGTTTTGCGGCTGGCGGTCAGCGCATCGCGAAGCTGCCGCCCGACCTGCCGTAACGGATCGAGCGACACCAGCGCGTCCTGCAATACATAGCCAATCTGGCTGCCGCGAATTTTACGCCAGCGCCGCTGGCTGGCGCCAAGCATGTCTTCACCGCCAATCACAAAACGATCGGCAGTAATACGCGCTTTGCCATCCTGTAAGCCAAGCAGGCTGCGGGCTGTCACGGTTTTCCCTGAGCCGGATTCACCGACAAACGCCACGGATTCCCCGCGACGCAGTTGCAGATTCAGCCCGCTCACAGCGGCTTTTTCACCCTTTGCCGACGGAAAGAAAATCGACAGGTTCTGGATATCAATAAACAGTTCGTCGCTCATGGACGTTTTCCTTCAAAAGTGGCCTGCCAGTAACGCCCGAGTGTGTTGACTGAAATCACGGTCAGGGTGATTGCCACGCCCGGCCAGACGCCAATCCACCAGGCATTACGCAGATAATTACGGCCTTCGGCCAGCATCAGCCCCCATTCGGCGGTCGGCGGTTGCGGGCCCATACCGAGAAAACTCAGCCCGGCGGTGCCGATAATCGCCGTGCCCAGCCCGAGCGTCGCCAGCGCCGGAACGTGCGCAATGGCGTGCGGCAACACATGCCGCCAGACCAAAACGTGACGCTTCAGTCCCAGCGTGCGCGCCTGTTCGACATAACCAGAAGACATCACCAGAAAGGTTTGCGCGCGCACTACGCGGGTGAAGCGGGGCACTGACGCCACGCCGAGTGCGAAAATCAGATTGGTGGTGCCGGGACCGGTAAAGGCAATCAGCATCAGCGCCAGCAGCAAATCCGGAAAGGCTGAAACCACGTCCACCGCGCGGCTGATCAGCTCATCCAGCGGCCCTTTGAATAAACCCGCCAGCAGGCCAAGCAGGGTGCCGATACTGACCGCGACAACCATCGCCGCCAGGCTAATCAGCAGGGAATAACGGCTGCCATAAATGATACGCGCCAGCACGTCGCGGCCTAACTGATCGGTGCCCAGCCAGTGACTGGCGGAAGGTGCAAGCTGTGCGTTAACCGGATCGGCATTGAGCGGATCGTAATGCGTGAGTAACGCGGGGAAGACAACCGCCAGCAGTACCAGAAATATAAAACCGGCTGCCAGCAAAACACCGGCAGAGAAACGGCGTGTATTGCGCCCGGAAAGCAGAATCTGACTCATGCGTTTTCCTCCCCGGCAGCGGGCGCGTCGCGCAAGCGCGGATCGATAAACAGGTACAAAATATCCACCAGCGTACTGAGCACCACGTACACCAGCGCCGAGAAAATCGCTACCGCCAGCACCACCGGCAAATCCTTACCCAGCACGGCATCGACGGTGATTTTGCCCAGCCCCGGACGGCCAAACACCTGTTCGGTGATCACCGCACCGCTGAGCAGACCGCCAATCAGCCAGCCGGTGAGGGTGACGGCAGGCAGCGCGGCGTGGCGCAGCGCATGGCGTAAACGGATGACAGTGTTGCCCAGACCCCAGGCGCGCAGCGTCAGAACAAAGGGCTCATCAAGCGCATCTTCCAGCCCGCGTCGCAGCACCTGCGACACCACCGCGCCCTGCGCCAGTCCGAGGGAGAACGCCGGTAACACCAGCGACGAAAAACTGCGGTCACCGGCGACCGGAAACCAGCGCAAGGTAAAGCTGAAGATAAACAGCAGCACGATGCCAAGCCAGAAAGAGGGCGTGGACGCCAGAACCAGTTCGATGAAACCGGCGATGCGTTGCCCCCGGCGACGATGCGCGGTCGTGACCGCCATCAGCACGGCAAACACCAGACTGACCACCAGCGCCAGACCGGTGAGTTTCAGCGTCGGCCACAACTGCGACAGCACCAGCGAACTGACGTCGGTATTGAGCATGTACGAACGGCCAAAATCCCCGTGCAATACGCGCCACAGGTAATGCAGATATTGCAGATACAACGGCTGATCCAGACCCCATTCGGCGCGGATCGCCGCCTCAATCGCCGGTGTATGCACCTGTTCGCCCATCAGCAAACTGACGATATCGCCGGGCGCGAGGTAAACGCTGATAAACGACAGCGTAACCGCTGCCCACAGCACCAGTATGCCGGTGAGTATCCGCCGGATGATCCGCCCGCGCCATGACGGTCTGGCCTCAGGGCGACGGGGAGAAATAAATGCAGTTTCAGCCGACATATTCTGATTCCTTACTTCTGATTAATGCTTGCTCAGCCAGACGTCATAGGCGTTTTCAGGCATCTGTTTGAAAGGCCTGAAGCCGACACCGTGAACGTAAGACGCTGCCGCAATCTGGTCTTCCGGCTCGTAAAGCGGGATCGCCAGTGCCTGTTGCAACACCGCAAAATTCTGCAACTGACCGTAGAAGGTTTTGCGCTGTGCGTTATCCAGCGTCAGCGACGCGCCTTTGAGCAGCGGAATAATTTCCGGTGCATCGGTGCGGCTGTAGTTGATCGCACCGCCGCCATTGACGGGCAGATAGTGATTTTCGATATCAATGCCGTCGGTGTCGGTATTGGAGTTGGCAATCGATCCGAACTGGCCGGTTTTACGCACTTCGGTATAGGTGCCGGAATCGACATAACGGATTTTCAGATCCACGCCCAGCCGCTGCCGCGCCTGCGCCTGTATCGCCTGCAACAACACGTCGCGCTGGTCACGGACGGTCGCCTGCGCCTGAATAATCTCAATGCTCAGTGGCTGGCCGTCTTTGGTTCGGATGCCGTCAGCGCCTTTGGTATTCCAGCCTGCTTCATCAAGCAACTGGTTTGCGAGCGCCGGATTATTGCCATATTTACCGCTCAGGCTGGCGTCATACAACGGATCGACCGGCGACGTAATGCCCCAGACACGCGTCCGTTCGCCGCGATAGATCGACTGCAAAATCGGTGAAATATCCAGACCCTGTAAAATCGCCTGACGGACTTTGACGTCCTGCGTCGGGCCATATTTGACGTTGAGGAACAGAGAATACGGCGTGCCGGTATTGAGTGCGTGCTGATAAGAAAAATCAGGATTGTCTTTGAACTCACCGGCATCGTTACCGGAAACGCCTTCAATCACATCCACCTGACCGGACAGCAGCGCGCCGGTACGCACTGAGGATTCCGGCAGGAAACGGTACGTGATCCCTTCGAGATACGCCGGACCCTGATGTTTCGCATTCGCCGACGCCCAGCGGTAATCCGGGTTGCGCACATATTCAATCTGCTGGCCTTTCTCATAGCGTTTGAGAATAAATGGCCCGGTACCCGCGATGTCTGTACCACCGGATTTCAGCTGCGGTGAAGTCCATGAAGAAGGCGAAATCAGCTTCAGGCCGGAAGCAAAAGAAAGGAACGGGCTGTAAACGTCTTTCAACGTAATGCTGACGGTGTGCTCATCCGGTGTGGTAACACTGGCAATTCGCCCGGCCAGCGCGCAAATACTTGACCCTGCGCAGTACGCAGGATCCTGTGCATGACGAAAGTTTTCGGCCACGGCGGCGGCGTTAAATTTCTCGCCATTAGAGAATTTCACGTCATCGCGCAGGGTAAACGTGTAGGTTTTGCCGTCGTCAGACACCTGATAACCGGTCGCCAGCCACGGAATGTACGAACCGTCGGGCTTGCGCGCTAACAGCGATTCATAGGCCACACGCAGGATCAGTTCCGCTTTTGACTGGCCGTTTAGCTGTGGATTGAGCGTATTGGGTTCGGTTTCCACGCCCCACGTCAGATTCCCGCCTTGTTGAGGTTGTTCAGCGGCATACAGCGACTGGCCGGAGGAAAGCACTAACAGCGCGAGCGCAGAAAGAGAACGAACATTAACAGAGGATTTCATACATTTCCCGTCAGGTAATAAGCCATGAATTATTCGAATGAACTCAATAAATAGCGCCGCGTTATTCTGCGCGGCTGAAGGGATTATTAATGTCAGGTTGCTAAGTTGTAAAATCACAATATTTGCTTATCAGAAACAATAAATGACTTAGTAAATGAGTGGCATGGCCGAAATAAAATGAAGGAGAATATAATTCGCTATCGATATCTGTTTTTTGAGTGACTGCCTCAAATTCAGGGTTGCTGGCGTCGGCCCACACCGACAGAACCTTGGGATCGCCGCCCACTCGGGCTCAAAGGTCAACAGCTTGGGTTGCCACCCAAACTGGCCTCAAGGTCAAGGTCGTGGGCGTCGGCCCACACCGACCAGAGACCCGGTAACGCGCGGGCCTCTGGACTCCGCGCTTTTTTCACTTCGCGCTGTCGCGGGTATGACGGACATGTTCTGGTGCACTAGTCAGTGGCGCAAATTCAGGTGCTTCGCACTGCCTTCTCTCGGTCTTCAAGCCATAGGTCTTGAAGCCGCTCCGTTCAGCTGAATTTTGATCACGCCAATCCACTTTTCTAAAAGATCACAACATTCTGTCTTTGAATTTAAGATCGTGCGGGCGATTCAGAAAGCTTGCTGAACGGAGCGGCCTGGAGACCAGAGGCTCCAGGACCGAGTGAAGGAACCGCAAAGCGGCAAGCTTTCCAGCCTGTCGCTGCGATACCTGAAACATAGCCAGCGAGCGGAGCGCGCAGTGAAAGAGCCGGAGATTCCTAAGAGGCGCGGCGATAGGCGCCTCTTGGGGCCGGTTTGGGTGGCAACCCAAGGTGTTGACCTTAGGGCCGGTTTGGGTGGCAACCCAAGGTCTTTATGTGAAGATTGATTTTAAGACGCGAGTGCGGCGTCCCGCACAGAAACAAACTGATTCTCCGGCTCACTTAACCCCAGATTCCCCCGCAGGGTCTGTGCCTCATAGTCCGTCCGGTACAATCCCCGCGCCTGCAAAATCGGGATCACACGGTCGGTGAAATCATCAAACGCCGTCGGGGTGCCGCCCCGGACGATAAAACCGTCGGCCGCACCTGAGGTAAACCAGTGTTCCAGACCGTCGGCGACATCTTCGGCGGTACCGGAGAAGGTCGGTCGTGGTGTCGCGGCTTCCAGTGCGGCCTGACGCAGGGTTAATCCGCGTTCGCGGGCGTTGCGTTTGATCTCATCTGTGGTGCTGCGGAAGCTGTTTTGCCCCAAATCGCCGATGTCCGGGAATGGCGCATCCGGGTCGTATTGCGCAAAATCGTGATGCTCAAAGTAGCGGCCAAGATAATCCAGCGCGCTTTCCAGCGTCACCAGTTGGGCGGTTTCCTGATATCGACGTTCAGCATCGGCAGGCGACTCACCGATAATCACGCTGATGCCCTGAAAGACGCGGATGTCTTCGGCGGCACGGCCGTTTTCCACCAGCTGACGCTGTACATCGAGACGAAATGCGCGGGCCAGTTCGGGGGTTTCCTGACGGGTGTAAATGGCGTCAGCGGCTTCGGCAGCAAAGGCTTTGCCCTGTTCCGACGCCCCGGCCTGAAAGACGATCGGACGGCCCTGCGGGGAGCGTCCGACGTTCAGCGGCCCCTGCACCGAGTAGTATTTGCCGTGATGATTGAGTGTGTGCAGTTTCTCCGGCACAAAGAACTGGCCGGTGGCTTTGTTGCGCGCAAATGCATCTTCTTCCCAGGAATCCCACAGCCCTTTCACCACGCTGACGTATTCACTGGCGATGCGGTAACGCTCGTCATGTTCCGGGTGCTTATCGCGGGAGAAGTTTTTCGCCGAGCCTTCCAGCGGCGAGGTCACCACGTTCCAGCCCGCCCGGCCACCGCTCAGATGATCGAGGCTGGCGAACTGACGCGCGACGGTAAACGGCTCGCTGTAGGAGGTGGATAAGGTGGCGACCAGTCCGATTTTGCGGGTGACCAGCGACAGGGCAGAAAGCAGGGTAATCGGTTCAAAACGGTTGAGGAAATGCGGAATAGATTTCTCAGTAATATAAAGTCCGTCGGCGACAAATAAGAAATCAAATTTAGCCTGTTCAGCTCGTTGCGCTAATTGCTGGCAGAACTGAATATTAATACTGGCATCAGCAACCGCATCCGGATGACGCCATGCAGACATATTTCCGGATGCGCCCTGAATAATGGCACCCAGGCGTATTTGTTTTTTCTGACTCATTGTTTCATCCTTAAGAATATATTATTCAGCCGCCGTTAAACCAGCGTGCGTAATTCAGCGATGGAGCGCACCAGCGGCGCCTGCTCCTGTGCTTCGAATGCCTGCTGGTTGAGAATTTTGCGCAGATAGACCAGTTCGACACCCAGCGGGTTGGTCGCGGTATGAAATGGCTCATAACCCCGTCGCTGATACAACCCGGTCAGCCACGGATGTTTCACCGCCGTTGCCAGATACACCGCCGGTGATTTCAGCGTGTCACGCAAAAACGTCTCTTCCACGTAGCGGATAATTTCATTGCCAAATCCCTGGCCTTTGGCATGTTCTGCCACCGCAAACCAGTGCACAAACGGCCACGGTGCAAGATGATTTTTTGCCGGTGTCCACAAAAAAAGGGTGGTCAGCGTCGCCGTCAGTACGCCGTCGTTTTCCAGCACATAGGTGGTTTCATTGCGGATAACATCCCGCACGTCTTCAACGCTGGCGCGGGTGATGGTGAAATGAATGTTATGTTCCAGCAGCGGCTCGTAAGCCTTTTGCAAAAGGCTGTGCAGCGCCGCTGCTTCAGACTCCTGAGCAAGGCGGATCACGTGGCTCATATCCAGTTCCTGTTGTTCACAACACATCGTTAACAACGATTATTAAAGTCAGGAACAAAGGATGTAAAACAACAATAGTTGCTATGCAGTTGCGGGAGATGGAATAGGGGGTGGGGTGGCCGCCCATACGGGCGTTAACTTCAAAGTCAAAACCGTGGGCGTCGGCCCACACCGACTTGGGGGGCGGCCTGCCGCCGCCCCCCAAGATCCCCCGGGCTCTTTCACTAATACCGCCGGACGAGGTTATAAACCGCGCTGACAATCCGTTTCGTCAGCATGGCGGTGCGGCTCATAACAAATTTTCCTGACGTTCCAGCCAGCGGGCGTGGCTTTTTTCATCGAGAATTTTTTTCATGTACAGCGTGGTGTGTCCTTTGCCGATGTCTCTTTCGAAGACCGGCTGAAAACCCAGTTTCAGGTACATGTCACGCAGCCACGGATGGCTGGTGGCGGTGCCGAGCGAGTAAGCCGGGGCTTTCAGTTCGCGGATCAGAATGTTGTCTTCCAGCCAGTCCAGCAGCTTTTTGCCGAGACGCTGACCGGCGTAATCCGGATGCGTGCCTAACCAGCCAATATGCGGCAGGCCTATGAGTCCCGGCATTGCACCCCACGGGAAGCGCAGGGTGACCGAAGCCACCATCCGCTGGTCATCAAAGAGCGCAAACACTGCATGATCGTTGAGATGTTGTGTCACGCTTGCCAGATCGGCGGTGGCAGCATCAAACTGAATCCCGAGTGCTTTGATTGGCGCATAAGCGTCCAGCATCAGCGCCAGATAATCGTGTTTATCATCCAGCGTCAGCCGCCTGAAATGTTGTGTCATAACCCGGATCCCTCAGAAGAAGTCAGATGACCGGACTGCACGGCAAAGCGGATGACCTCATCAACTTTTTGCGCGGCGCGGCCGGTGTAATGAGCCGGATCTCACCAGTGGTCAAGATCCCGTTCAGTAATATTGGCCGCCAGCACCGGATGTGCAAGCAGAACAATTTTAAAAGATGGCTGTTTTTCAAACGCCTGCATGGCGCAGTCATAAACCAGATGATGTGCAGTTTGTTTACCGGGTTTTTTACCGTCAGGCCGCAGGATTGCGTTTGTGTGGCATGGGGGTTGATCCGACAGGGGGCTGATGGAAAGCCATAACAGCCTGCCCGAGCCTGACGTTAATCACGGCTGCGATGTGCCGAACTCAGGGAGTTAGCAGGGAGAGGAAGAAAAAGGGCGTCTTTACAACGCCCGGAGATGTTTATGCTATTCGTCTGACGGGGGTTTCTTACCGGGCGTGCGCAATGGACGTTCAACAAATTGCATTGTGCGCTTATCGAAATACCGGCTTGGCCAGATAATCGAAGGTGGCACGCCGATAGCCTGGCTTATCAGCAATTCCCCCTTTGGCCAGGGGCGGGTAAGCGCATTGGCTAATGTGGTTGAACATAAACCCGCAGCGCGTGAAACCGCAGACAAGGTGGTGCCTTTTTTGCGCAGTGCAGCAATGATGTCAGCGGGGTGCCAGTCCTGATTAATCAGGATTTCTCCCTCATGCTGCTGGATGTACGACGTAGGAAACGGCAGGAAAGTCGGACTATGGGGCAGTTTCATAGGTATTCTCCGATGTGATAGTTAACCACCACCGGAGCTGCGAAACTCTTTTGGTGGTGGCTCAGACAAGGTTCGCAGTACCGGTCACATCGGAAGCCGGCCAGCCCGGAGGCTGCCTTGCCTGAGTCACCATAGGATGTACAAATTACAAGCATCTGTATCTGACAGGTGTACGGAGGCAAATACATAATTATTACATATGTATTTCCGATGTGGTATTCAGGCTGCGAAACCTAGCCGCGTATTTTTGACGCGACGAGGCGAATATAACGTAAGGAAGGGTTATAAACCAACTGGATAACGACATAGATGGGAGATGCTTTCCAGAGAAAACCCTCTGTAGAAGAGGATTACAGCAGGCTTTTTTTGTCCGTGAGGACGAAGATAATAAAAGGGCAGGCGCATTGCCGAAAAACCGGTAATACGCCTGCTTAAACACTTTCAGTTAGCGTGTCAGACAATCAGCGGGTCGGATGATTCACTTCCACCGGACGCAAATCAAACAGTAAGACTTCTGCCTGGTCGCCGTCCGTGAAGGTGAGTTTATCTTCCTGACGGATACGTGCACCGTCACCGGTTCTGAATTCAATGCCGTTCACTTTGATGCTGCCGCGTGCCACGTGGACATAGGCATAACGGTCAGGGTCAAGGTCGAACGTGGCCTGTTCCGCACCGTCGAAGAAACCCGCGTAAATCTTCATGTCCTGACGCACGCTCAGTGAGCCATTGTCACCTGTTGGCGAGATAATCAGGCGGAACTGGCCGCGTTTTTCCGCTTCAGGCACAGACACCTGCTGGTAACCCGGTTTGGTCCCATTTTCAGATGGCACGATCCAGATTTGCAGGAAATGCACCTTTTCGTCACCGGAGTGGTTGAACTCACTGTGCGTCACACCGGAACCGGCGCTCATCAGCTGCACGTCGCCGGGGACAATCACAGAACCGGTGCCCATTGAATCTTTATGCTCCAGCGCGCCTTCCAGCACATAAGAGATAATTTCCATATTGCTGTGCGGATGCGCCCCAAAGCCGCGCCCCGGTGCAACCTGATCATCGTTGATGACCAGCAGGTCTGAGAAGCCGACCTGTTTTGGATCCCAGTAACTGGCGAAGGAGAAGGTGTGACGTGAATGCAACCAGCCGTGGTCACCCAATCCGCGTTGTTCAGAGAGACGTTGTTCGATCATGATGTGCTCCTCAGTTTGTCAGGGGGGAAGTGCGTTTGCCCTTCCGATGAACAGAGAATACACGTAAACTAATTTGCTCAACAATGCGGTTGTTTGACTATCACTGTCACGTTTTGGTTGACAATAAATGGCGTGAGAATAAAGGGTGCGGATAAGATGCAGACAGAAGATCTTCGTATTTTTATTGCCGTGGTAAAAGCGGGGAGTTTTACCACGGCGGCTGAACAACTGATGCTTTCAAAACAATATGTCAGTCGCCGCATGGCGTCGCTGGAGGCTGGCTTACATGCGCGGCTGCTCAACCGCAATACCCGCAAGCTGTCGGTGACCGAGTCCGGCCAGTTGTTCGCGCAACATGCACAGCGCATCCTCGACGATATCGAAGAGGCCGAACGGGCGGTGTCGCCCAGGCGGCAGGCGCTTCAGGGAACTTACCGCATCAGCATTCCGATGTCGTTTGGTATCAGCCACCTTTCGCCGCTGATTGCCGAGTTTTTAGGTCAGCATCCGGCGATTCAGTTTCAGGTAGAACTGGTCGATCGCTATGTCGATCTGGTGGGTGAAGGTTTCGACATCGCGCTGCGCATTGGTAATCTGGCGGATTCCTCGCTGGTGGCGCGACGGCTTGGCGAACTGAAGCGGGTGATCTGCTGCAGCCCGGAATATCTTCAGCGTAAGGGGACGCCGGAAACGCCGGAGGATTTGCTCAACCATCATTGCCTGCGTTACGGGCGCGAAGGGCAGACCGGCTGGGAGCTGGAGCTGGAGGGCAAACGTCGTCTGTTTGATGTGCGCGGGCCAATTGTCAGCAATAACGGCGAAGTGCTGCGCGATGCGGCCGTCGCCGGACTCGGGCTGGTATTACTGCCAGAATTTATCGTCGGACCGGCGCTGCAATATGGCGCACTGGTTCGCGTACTGGATGCATTTCATCCCGGCTCACTCAGCCTGCATGCCATTTATCCGCAGCACCGTCAGCGCAGCGAAGTCACCCGGGTATTTCTCGACTTTTTACAGGAAAGGCTAAAGGCACAACTGCTGGTATCGGCCTGAGATAAGCACCGGAGAGGTTAGCAGACCTGCGTCACACTTTTTGGGCGATCATACATAAATCCAGTGTTTTGTAGGATTTGCATCGTTTTTTCCTATAAAAACTGCCGTACTTTTATGTTACGCAAACGTTAACTGAAGGGGCGGAAAATGAATCATTCATCTGAGCAATATCTTGCAGCGCTGGGCGCAACACAACCGTTAACTCCGGCGCAGGCTGACGAGCTGGAGACGCGCGGATACCTTGTTATTCATAATGTTATCGACAAAGACTGGCTGGAAGAGATGCGCGCAGCGTTTGACATGCTGGTGGACAAAGAGGGCGATAATCTCGCCGTCGAACACCATCAGGAAGCCACCGCGACCCGTATCGCCAACATGATCAACAAAGGTACCGTGTGGGAAAAAGTGTGGTCGCATCCGCTGATCCTGTCCGTCTGTCATCATATTTTTGGTGGCGCGTTTAAGGTTTCGAGCCTCAACGGACGCGAAGCGCTGCACCGGGGCGGCCATCAGCCGCTGCATGCTGACTGGAAAAAGCCGCGTCCGGATTTTCCGAAAGTCCATCTGGTCAATGCCATCGTGGCGATTGACGATTTGAGTGCCGCCAACGGCGCACCGCGCATTATTCCCGGCACTCATCACCGCCCGGAATTGCCGGAGGATGTGCTGGCGGATGTTGAATTACCGCATCCTGATGAAGTGGTGTTCGAAGCACCGGCGGGCAGCGTGATGATTTACAACGCTCACGCCTGGCACGGCGGCACCAATAACCGTATCGGCACCCGTCGCCGCGTGCTGCACAGTTTGTATATCGACCGCGCGGATGCGCAGCAGCAGGATCAGCGTAAATGGCTGAAGCCGGAAACGGCAAGCCGCCTGACGCCTGCGCAGAAATGGTTGCTCGACGTGCTCTGAATTTCTGTTTTCCCCAGGCCTGGCCTGCCGGTCAGGCTTTTTTTATAGCATTTTTACTGGCCTTTATAACGGACATCAGAGGGCGGTCACAGTGTGGCTGGCCGCATCACCGCGTATGTGTTACGTGTATGTTATGATGAAGAGAAAACCTCTGAGAGACTGCCATGCTGCAAGACGTGATAGAAACACTGTTCCGATCGGTGTCCGGCAGTGATGTGTTTGCTGTCAGGTTTCCTGATAATTCCCAGCCGCCGCCTGAACTGGCCTCCGTGGTCAGTTTTCCCCGTATTGAATTTGTCGTTGAAGGCGAAGTCCGCGATCGCAGCATTGCCGCAGGCAAAGGGCTGCTCAGGCAGGGTGATGCGCTGTATATTCCGGGGGGAAAATGGAATCTGATGGTGTGGGACAAGCCCGCGATTGTGCTGAGTGTTCTGTTCAGCAAAGAAAAACTGGGGTTCAGTTTACAGTTTTGGGATGGCGTGACATTTACCGGCACGGATAAACAAAGTGTTTCCCGCCTTGGCCCGCGTGTAGGCTCGTTTCTGTTGCAGGCGATGAATGAAATTGTCTCCAGTCCTGACGACCAGCAAACCGCGCGCTGCGTTGTAGCGGGACTGTTAAGTCATTGTCAGGAACAACTCGCTAACAGGGCGCAGATCCTTACCCGCAGCGGGGCGCTGTTTGAAGTAATCAAAAAGTATATTGAAGAGAATGCCTCACTGCCGCTGACGCGCGAAAACGTGGCAAAGCGTTTCCATATCACGCCGAATTATCTGTCTCATTTGTTTCGTAAATCCGGAGATATCGGCTTCAGCGAGTATCTGAATCACGTCCGCCTGGAAAAGGCTAAACTGTTGCTTAAAGGTTATGAACTGAAAATCAAAGAAGTGGCGACCAGCAGCGGCTTCGTTGACAGCAACTATTTCTGCCGGGTTTTCCGCAAAAGCACCGCCCGTTCGCCTTCTGAATATCGCAGTCAGTGGCTGAGTCAGTTGTCAGAGCGAAAGTCGTAAACAGCCTGTAGCCAGAAAGTAAAACATTCCGCACCGCAATGGGGCGGAGTGTTTGTTTCTGGTGCAAAAAAACCGCATCTTCCGTTCACTTTTTACCCCCCGGCACATCCCATCCGCCGTAATCCGTGGCTTTTCACCCGCACAGAGAAGTTGGCATCCTGCTTGCTAGGTTGTACATACAAGTTAGTACATGTCAGGTCTGCAAAATAATCACACGCAGGCGCCTTATGAAAAACACTCCGTAATGTGGCTGGAAACGTAATGATTTCATTTGAGAGCATAAGCAAATTTTACGCAGATGGGACGGTGGCTGTAGACAGGCTGTCGTTCAGTGCGCCGACGGGACAAATTACTATGCTGGTCGGGCCTTCGGGCTGCGGCAAAACCACTTCACTGCGCATGATCAACCGGTTAACCGAGCCGTCTTCAGGCAACATTTTGCTGAACGGACAGCCGACCGCCGGGATGGATCTGGTTAAACTGCGCCGCAAAATAGGTTATGTGATCCAGAACGCCGGGCTGTTTCCGCACAAAACCGTGCAGGACAATATTGCGGTCACCGCGCTGCTCAACGGTGCGACACGCACGGCAGCGCGTAAAAAAGCCCTCGAATTACTTGAAATGGTCGGGCTTTCGCTGACGATGGCGGAGCGCTATCCGTGGCAGTTGTCCGGTGGTCAGCAACAAAGGGTCGGCGTGGCGCGTGCGCTGGCATCGGACCCGGAATTTATGCTGATGGACGAACCTTTCAGCGCCGTCGATCCGGTGGTGCGCGAACAGTTACAGGATGAGTTTTTAAGATTACAACGTGAAATCGGCAAGACCATTATTATGGTCACGCACGATATTGATGAGGCGATGAAATTAGGCGACCAGGTTGCGGTTTTCCGCCCCGGTGGTCGTCTGGCGCAAATCGCGTCACCGGTGAAATTACTTAATGAACCGGAGGATGCGTTTGTCGCTGACTTTATTGGCCGTGACCGCGGATACCGTAAACTTTCGTTCGATATGATCCCTGATAATATCAGCCTGACGAAAGAACCTGTTATCGCGCCGGGTATTTCCGTCAGCGAAGCCCGATCCCTTGCCGGAGAAAGTGCCTGGTTACTGGTGGTTGAAAATGAATGTCCGCTCGGCTGGTATGATGTGACACAAAATAAAACCACCGTGGATCCGGAAGATATTAATCTCGGCAGCACCTTTGCGCCGAAAAATGGCACGCTGCGTCAGTTAATGGATTCGGTATTAAGTTCTCCCTGTCAGCGCGGTATCGTGGTTGATGAACAGCAGCGCTTTATGGGTACAGCAAATATCGAACAGGTGTTTTCACTTTCTCATTCCCGTGCTGTGAGGTAATGTCATGCGTTTTGACTGGTTATTTCAGCAGCGGGAAAATATATTAACGCTGCTCGGCTGGCATGTTTACCTGTCTGTTATTCCGGTATTAATCGGTCTGGCACTGGCTATTCCGGTCGGGGGTGTTTTGCACCGCTGCGGAAAATTTAAAGACGGCATTCTCAATGTATTAGGATTGCTCTATACCATTCCTTCCCTGGCATTATTTGTTTTATTACCCGGTCTGCTGGGCACGAAAATTCTGGATACCGTGAATGTCGTGGTGGCCCTGACACTTTATGCGTTTGCGCTGCTGATCCGTACCGTGTGCGACGGGCTGGATTCTGTTCCACATGAAACCCATCAGGCCGCTGTCGCCATGGGCTACCGGCCATTACAGCGTTTCCTGAGCGTGGAATTACCGCTGGCTGTGCCGGTAATCGCCGCAGGTATGCGGGTGGTGGTGGTATCGAACGTCAGTATTGTGTCGATATCAGCACTGGTCGGCATGCCGCAGTTGGGGGCGTTATTTACCCAGGGTTTCCAGCTACATTTTCTGACGCCGATTATTGCCGG
This sequence comes from Rahnella sp. CJA17(1/100), assembly GCF_963881615.1. Classification (NCBI taxonomy): domain Bacteria; kingdom Pseudomonadati; phylum Pseudomonadota; class Gammaproteobacteria; order Enterobacterales; family Yersiniaceae; genus Rahnella; species Rahnella sp. CJA17(1/100). Next base: position 101,203 of record NZ_CAWOJA010000033.1, read on the forward strand.
TATTTTCCTGTGCATTGTGCTGGCGCTGCTGCTGGATAATCTGGTGCTGCGCACCGGCAATAAAATGACCACCTGGCAACCGAAAAGGAATGCGAAATGATTAACTGGTTGCTGGACTCCGGTCACTGGCTCAACGATGACGGCTTGCTGGTGCTGATATTTCAGCATCTGATTTACAGCTTTGAAGCGTTGTTTATTGCGGTGATTATTGCTTTCCCGATTGGATGTTATGTCGGTCATACCGGCAAAGGCGCGATGTTATTAATCGGCAGCGCCAATGCCATGCGCGCATTGCCTTCATTCGGGTTGATCATTTTACTGGTAATTCTGTTCGGGCCGGTATTTGAATCAGACCTGGCTTTTATTGTGCCTTGTCTGATTGTGCTGATCATTCTGGCATTACCGCCCATCATGATGGGGGTATATTCCGGCATCAGGGCGATTAATCCGGCGATTATTGACGCCGCAACCGGCATGGGATATTCACCGCTGAAATTACTGCTGACGGTGGAAATACCCTGTGCAATGGCGCTGATATTATCCGGCATCCGCAGCTCTGCGCTGCAAATTGTGTCTACGGCTACGATTGCTGCGTATGTTTCGCTTGGGGGGTTAGGACGGCTGATTATTGATGGCCGTGCGCAGAACGATTATCCGCAAATGGTTGCGGGTGCTTTTATGGTGGGAATATTAGCGTTACTGGTTGATGTATTTTTCTCTTTTTTAATTCGTTTCATTGTTTCACCAGGATTACGGCAGCGTGAACGCCGCCGTAAAAAAACAATTCCTTTATCGAATAACTGAATTATCTACTCACTCATTCCGGAGCCTGACAAAAATGAAATTGAAAAATCTGCTCGCCGTTGCCCTGTTTTCTGCTGCCGTCGTGCACGCCCCTGCCGCTTTCTCGGCTGAGACGGGTGGCACCATTATTATCGGTTCGGCGGACTTCCCGGAAAGCCAGCTGATTGCCACTATTTATCAGCAGGCGCTGGCGGCGAAAAACGTCAAGGTGGAAACCAAACTTAATATCGGCAGCCGTGAGGTGTATATGCCTGCACTGCTTGACGGCTCAATCAACCTGATCCCGGAATACAGCGGTGCCACGCTGAGTTATCTCGACGAAAAAACCCAGGCGCATTCTGCTGAAGATGTGGCGGCGGCGCTGGCGAAAGCGCTGCCTGAGAAAATCAAAATGCTGGATATTTCTGCGGCGCAGGACAGCGATGTGCTGGCAGTGACTGAAAAAACTGCCAAAAAATACAATTTGAAAGATATCAGTGACCTGGCGCCGGTGGCGAAAACGCTGGTACTGGGCGGCCCGGCAGAATGGAAAACCCGTCGTGAAGGTGTGAAAGGGCTGAACGAAGTCTACGGCCTGACCTTTAAGAACTTCAAAGTGCTCGACGTCGCGGGTCCGCTGACGCTGTCAGCGCTGACCAACAATCAGATTCAGGTCGCGGACATGACCTCAACCGATCCGGCGATGAAAACCAAGAATCTGGTGGCACTGGAAGATTCCAAACACTTATTCCCGGCGCAAAACATCGTGCCGCTGATTGCAAAAGACAAAGCCAGCGAAGTGGTTGAAACCACGCTGAACAATGTGTCCAGGCAACTGACCACCAGCGATTTGATCGTGATGAACGGCAAACTGGCGAATTTCGAAAGCGTGGATGCTGTGGCAAAAGAGTGGCTGACCGGGCACGGGCTGAATAAATGATGACGCGCACTGTCATCTTAGGCACGGCGGAAACCTCCGTCCGTGACATCGCCGATATCGCTTACGGGGCGCCGGTGCTGCCGGACCCGTCAGCATCAGACGCCATGCTGATCGTGCACGAGAAAATCAGGCAGGCAATTGCTGACAATAAAGTGATTTACGGCCTGACCACCGGCGTGGGCGACCTGGTCACTCAGCGCCTGTCGCCGGAGCAAATTTCCGACGTGCAACTCAATATGCTGAAAAGCCATGCCTGCGGTACAGGGCCGGTTCTGGCGCAGCATGAAGTGCGGGCGATGATGGCGGTGATGATGAAATCCCTGTTGCAGGGATTCAGCGGCGTCAGCCCGGCGCTGGTGCAGACGATGGCCGATATGCTCAACAAGGGGGTGACGCCGTGGTCACCCGCCAAAGGATCGGTCGGCTATCTGATTGCCACCGCACATATCGGGCTGTCGGTGTTCGGCTATGGAAAATCGTTCTATCAGGGCGAACTGTTACCGGCACGGGAAGCCCTGGAACGGGCGGGGATTGCCGTGCGCATTCCCGGCCCGCGCGAAGGCCATGCACTGGTCAGCGGTACGTATGAAATCACTGCCCTGGGTTGTCTGGCGGCGGAAACTTTCCGCGAATTGCTGCCGGTGGCGGATGCCGCGGGTGGCATGAGCCTGGAAGTGCTGAAGGGGAACATCCGCGGGTATGACGCCCGCCTTCATGCGCTGCGCCCGCACGACGGTCAGCAGGAAACCGCGCGGATTTTGCGCAGTTTACTGCGTGACAGTGAGATCCTCGATAAATACCGTGATTTTCGCGTGCAGGACGCGCTGAGCCTGCGCTGTATTCCGCAAATGCACGGCGCGGCGCGGGATGTGCTGAGTTATTGCCTGAAAACGCTGACCACGGAAGTGAATTCTGTCACGGATAATCCGGTGTTTATGGTCGAAGACGGCGAGCTGAATGTACTGCCGGGCGGCAACGGGCACGGTGCGCCGGTGGCGCTGTGTCTGGATGCGCTGGCGATTGCCATTGCACAACTCAGCACCGGCTCGCAGGCCCGTTCTGACCGTCTGACGAACAGCCATCTCAGCGGATTGCCGGCTTTTCTGGTGGCCAATGGCGGGGCGCATTCAGGGATGATGATCCCGCCGTATGCAGCGGCCGCGCTGGCAGGGGAAAACCGTGCGCTGGCAGCACCGGCCAGTGTGCATACCGTGTCCACCTGTGCCGGACAGGAAGATCATATTTCCATGGGCGTGACGGCGGCACGCAATGCTATTGATGCCGTTGAAAATGCCATTGATATCGTGGCGATAGAAATCCTGTGTGCCACGCAGGCGGTGGAATTCCACCGGCCACTGCGCGCCTCGGCGGGCACGGAAACCGTGCTGTCTCTGGTGCGTGAGCAGGTGGCCTTCCGGCAGAGTGACGAGGAAATGTATCCGGATATGCTGGCCATCCGCCAGCTCATCAAACAGGGCGATATCTTGCGCGCGCTGACACCTTTGATTTTCGCAGACACCGTTGAGGGAGAAACCGCATGAGTGTATCAGCGACATCCCGGCCGCTGGAAGGGATCAAAGTGCTCGACCTTTCCCGCGTGCTGGCCGGGCCTTACTGCGCTTCGTTGCTCAATGATTTGGGTGCGGAAGTGATCAAAATTGAAATGCCGGGTAAAGGTGACGATTCCCGTGATTTCACCCCGCATGTTAATGGCGAAAGCACCTATTTCATGCTGCTTAATCACGGCAAAAAAAGCCTGACGCTGAACCTGAAATCACCGCAAGGCCGGGCCGTGCTGGAGCAACTGATCGAAAGCGCGGATGTGCTGGTGGAAAATTTCCGGCCCGGTGTGACGACCCGACTGGGCATTGATTATGACGCCGTAAAGAAGCTCAATCCGAAGCTGGTGTATGCGAGTATTTCCGGTTTTGGTCAGCAGGGACCGCTGGCGCATAAAGCCGCTTACGATCATGTGATCCAGGCGATGGGCGGCATTATGCAGGTCACCGGCTGGGCAAACGGCGAACCGACGCGGGTGGGGGATGCGATTGGTGATGTGGTGTCGGGTCTGTACTGTTCGTGGGGCATTCTGGCGGCATTGCTGCAACGGGGCATTACCGGCCTCGGGCAACATGTGGATGTCGCGATGCTTGATGCGATGGTGTCGATGCAAATGGTCTCGCTGACACAACTGCTGGGCGGTATGCCGCTGGCCGGGCGACTGGGCAATGCACATCCGATCAGCGCCCCCATGGACAGCTACCGTGCGGCAGACGGTTATCTGGTGATTGCCGTCGCCAATGACAGCCTGTTCCTCCGTCTGGCACAGGCCATTGGCAAACCGGAAATCGTACAGGATGTGCGCTTTGCGACGGATCCGCAGCGCCTGAAACATCAGTACGAATTACGGGTGCTGATTGAAGAGTGGTTGCACGACAAAACGGTGGTCGTGGCGCTCGCCCTGCTCGATGCCGGTGGTATTCCCGCCGCACCGGTCTGGGGGCTGGATGAACTGCTGCAAAGCCCGCATGCCGCCGAACGCGGATTACTGCATCAGGTGATGCATCCGGTCGCCGGTGAAATCAGTATCTTACCGCAGCCGGTGAAGCTGAGCGGCATGAACCAGCTACCCGATTTAATGCCGCCACAGCTTGGCGAGCACACCCGCGCCATTCTCAGTGCACAACTGGGGCTGTCTTCGCAGGAGATGGACACACTTGCGCAACAGGGCGTCATTTAACCGGAGGCAGATAATATGGAACCAACGCAGGTTGCAGTCATTGGCGCGGGCACGATGGGCGCGCGGATCGCTGCGGTATTTGCCGCCAGCGGCTTTAAGGTGGCGCTTTATTCACGCACTGAAAACTCGCTGCACAAAGCGGCCAAAGTGATCGACAGTATCGACGCCGGGCTGGCGGCGTCGGTCATGTTTACGACATCCATGGCGGAATGTCTGAAAGACGCGAAGATTGTTTCGGAGAATATCGCTGAGGTGCTGGCGCTTAAGCAGCAGATTTTCCAGGAGATCGAAAAACATGTCAGCGACGACTGTCTGCTGACCACCAACACCTCCAGCGTCCCGGTCGGGCAGATTGCCAGCGTACTGGCGCTGCCGTCGCGCTTTATCGGCCTGCACTGGTTTAATCCGGCGGATGTGATGCCGATGGTGGAAATTGTCTGCGGACCGCAAACCCATGAAAATACGCGTCAGCAGGCCGATGCGCTTTGTCAGCAACTGGGTAAACAGACGGTGACCATTCATAAAGAAGCGCCGGGTTTTATCGTCAACCGGTTGCAATATGCCATGCTGCGTGAGGCGTTGCATCTGGTCACAGCCGGAATTGCCAGCATCGAAGACGTGGACTTCGCTGTACAAAGTACGCTCGCCCCGCGCTGGTCGGCGATGGGGCCGATGAAGCTGATGGATTTTGCCGGACTGGACACGGTGAAAAATGTCGCCGCGATATTACTGCCAGCCTTATCGCGCGACGAGGAGCTGCCGCCGTGGTTGCTGGCGCAAATTGAGCAGGGCAATCTGGGCACCAAAACCGGCGCCGGGTTTTATCCGTGGACGGCGCAGGCTATTGAAGAAGGTCTCGCGCACCGAAACGCCACAATCCTTGCCATCAGCGGGATGCAAAAACCATGAGCGAACTTATCCGCTGTGAACGTCATCAGGGCGTGGCGCATATCATTCTTAACCGGCCGGAAAAACTTAACGCGCTGAGTGCAGAAATGCTGACGCAATTGCTGGAGAAAATGCGCGAACTGGACGGTGATAAACAGATCCGCGCCATCGTGATTTCCGGCTCCGCGCGTGCGTTTGCTGCGGGTGCCGATACCGGCACGCTGGCCACCGCCTCAGCGATAGCCCTTTACACCAGTGGTTTCAGTGAAAAGTGGGATCAGATTGCCGCCATTGAAACGCCGGTTGTCGCGGCGTTATCCGGTTATGCACTGGGCGGCGGGCTGGAACTGGCGTTGCTGTGCGATATCGTGATTGCCGATGACACGGCCATCATCGGGCTGCCGGAAACGCACATCGGGATTATCCCCGGCGCGGGTGGCACGCAGCGGCTGGTTAAATCGGTGGGGAAATCACTGGCAATGGAAATCATCCTCGCCGGGCGAAAAATCACCGCCACAGAAGCGCTGGCCGCCGGACTGATCAGCCGTATCACCACGCCGGAAACGTTAACGGAACAGGCGTTAAAGATTGCGCAGAATATTTCCCGTGCCGCACCGCTCGCCGTTAAGATGGCCAAAAAAGCCGTGCTGGCGAGTTTCGATATGGGCTTAACGGCGGGCATCAGTTATGAACGTTCGTTGTCGGCCCTGATAGCGGCCAGTGACGACCGCAGCGAAGGCATGCGTGCACTGGCGGCGAAAGAACTGGCGGCGTTTACCGGTAAATAACGTCCGGTAAAATACGCGAGCCGCCGTGCGCCGTGCGACATACAAGGCAGGAATAATGTCATTAAACAGAACGCTATCAGAAATCATTGCGGACGCCGGAGACGAGCCTTCTCCGCTGTATAAGCAGGTGAAACAGGGGATCATTAATCAGATCCTGCACGGACACTGGCAACCGCATCAGCGCGTGCCGTCAGAAAGTGAACTGGTCGCCGAGCTGGGGTTCAGCCGGATGACCATAAACCGGGCACTGCGCGAGTTAACCACGGAGGGCTATCTGCTGCGTTTGCAGGGCGTCGGCACCTTTGTCAATGAAATGAAAGCGTTCACGCCGATGCTGGAAGTGAATAACATTTCTGACGAAATTAAGAGCCGCGGGCACTTTCATACCTCCCGCGTGTTGCAACTGGGTAAGCAAAGTGCCGGTGACAGCATGGCGATGAAATTTATGCTGCTGCCCGGCGTGGTGTTGTTTCATTCGGTGATTGTGCATTACGAAAATGACATTCCGGTGCAACTGGAAGACCGGCTGGTGAATCCGGACATCGCCCCCTTGTATTTACACCAGGATTTCACTAAAACCACGCCTTTCGCCTATCTGACCCAACTGGCACCGCTGACGGCGGGCGAACATACCATTGAAGCGGTGATGGCCAGTCACGACGAACAGCGCCTGCTGAATATTCATCAGACCGAGCCGTGCCTGCAAACCCTGCGTCGCACCTGGCACCATGAAAAAGTGGTGACCTGCGCCCGGCTGTTGTATCCGGGCGGGCGCTACAAAATGTTCGGCAGCTTTAAGAAATAAACTGAACAGGATCAGGCAAGGATTCAGGAGGACTGTGGCTTGTGACTTCAGCGGTAAATTCTATAGTTAACGGGTCATTAACGACTCAGGAGTTTACTGATGAAAACTGTTGGATTTGCTGCTTACGATCCTAAAAAACCGCTGGCGCCGTTTACGTTTGAACGCCGCGGCCTGCGTGATAACGATGTCGCAATGGAAATTCTGTATTGCGGCGTTTGCCATTCCGATTTACATACCGCAAGAAATGACTGGGGCTGGAGCTATTATCCGATTGTTCCCGGCCATGAAATCGTCGGACGTGTCACCAGTATCGGTAAAGGCGTCACCCGCTACAAACCAGGCGATCATGTTGCCGTCGGTTGCATGGTAGACAGTTGTCAGGAATGCGATCAGTGTAAAAAAGGTGAAGAACAGTTGTGCCGCGAAGGTAACACCGGGACTTACGCCGGTTATGATCGTTTCACCAAAGAGCCGACGCAGGGCGGATACTCCAAGCATTTAGTGGTGCGCGAGGAGTTTTGTCTGCGTATGCCGGAAGGGTTGGATCTCTCCAAAGCCGCGCCGCTGCTGTGCGCCGGTATCACCACCTGGTCGCCGCTGAAAACCTGGAACGTCGGGCCGGGCAGCCGTGTGGGCGTGATTGGTCTGGGCGGTCTGGGCCATATGGCGGTCAAACTGGCGGTCGGTCTGGGTGCAGATGTTACGGTGGTGAGCCGTTCAAATGCCAAAGAAGCCGATGCGCTGGAATTAGGTGCAAGCCGTCTGCTGGTCAGCGCCGACAGCGACGCGATGGCGCAGGCACACGATCATTTTGATTTGATCATCGATACCGTGCCGGTCAAACATGACGTCACGCCGTACCTGCCGTTGCTGGATGTGGACGGTACGCTGGTGCTGGTCGGGCAGGTCGGGCCGATGGAAGAATTCAACACCGTACCGCTGTTGTTAGGCCGTCGTCGCGTGGCCGGTTCGCCAATCGGCGGCATCCGTGAAACGCAGGAAATGCTCGATTTCTGTGCTGAGAAAAACATTCTGCCGGATTGTGAAATGATCCGCATGGATGAAATTAACGAAGCGTTTGAGCGTATGGAAAAAGCCGATGTGCGCTATCGTTTTGTGATTGATATGGCTTCCCTGACCGCGCCTGCGGCGGTGTAATCTGTCGCAGCAATGAAGACAAAAGTGGCTCCTGCGGGAGCCATTTTTTCAGGCAGAAACCGGTAAGGTTGCGCGTCTTTTCAGCGGCACGGTGATAAAAATCAGGCAGGCAACCACCAGCCCGATACCTGTCCAGCCCAGCGGCGGCAGGCGTTCGCCCACAATTACCACCGCCAGCACGGCGGCGACCGCCGGTTCCAGCAGGGTGATGGTGGTGGCCATGCTGGCCGGAATGCGTGCCAGGGCATAACCAAAACAGACATAACCGACAAACATCGGGATAAGCGCCATGTACGCGCCGACCGCGGCGTTATTCCATGACGCCAGAAGGGGCGCGCCGGTCACCCACAGCACCGGCATCAGCAGTAAACCGCCCAGCCCGAACGTGGCGCCCATTGCCGCGCGGGAAGGGACGCCGCGCTGCATTAAATGACGCGCCGCCCAGGCATAAAGCGCGTAGGTCAGTCCGGCAATCAGCCCGAGTACCACACCGGCTATCGCGTGGTCGCCCTGACCGGCGGTGGAGTGACTGCCACTTTCACCGACGCAAAGTAACACCATACCCGCCACGCCAATGGCGGCGCCGGTCATCCAGCGGCGGGTGAGACGTTGTCCGTCGAGATAATATTCAATCAGTGCGGATAACAGCGGCGCAGAACCGAGGGAAATCACGGTACCGACCGTGACGCCCGCCAGGTGCATCGAGGCGTAAAACGCCAGCGGATAAACCGCGACCGCCAGTGCGCCGGTAAATAACATGCGTGCGTTGTTCACCAGAGTTACCCGGCTGGTGACTATCCTTCTGGCGGAAATCAGCGCCTGCAACAATCCGCCCAGCCCCATGGCCACTGCGCCGATCGCCAGCGGGCTGACGTCGGGCGCAAATGTCGCCGCCGTGCCGGTCGATCCCCACAGAACGGAAGCAAATACCACGGCGAGTACGCCCGTCATGCGTTCACGAGGCGTTATCGTCATGGCGCCTCCATCATTGAGGTCGCCATGTCCATCGCCTGACGGACACATTGACCGTTGCCTTCCAGACCTGCACGCGAAATCGCGCCTTCCAGTAAAAATGAAAAATGCCGCGCCATCAGATGGGCTTTGGCCTCGTCAGTGGGGAACAGTTCGAGAAGATGCGTGGTCACGATAGCTTCAACATGTTCTTTATGCCCGCGCACGGCCTGCCTGCCGGGCGCTCCGGCGGGCAGTTCGGCGGCGGCATTCAGTAACCCGCAGCCACGAAAGCCGTGCTCATAGGCAAATTCAGCGTGATCGTCATACGCCTGAAACACGGCGAGCACTTTTTCTTTCGGTGTTTTGGCTTTTTCAACACGCCGGGCGTACAGCTCCAGCCATTCGTCATGACGTATTTCAATGTACGTTGCGACCAGTTCGGCCTTGGATTCGAAATTGTTGTAGAGGCTTTTTTTGGCGACACCGGCACGTTTGATGATTGCGTCAATCCCGGTCGCAGCAATGCCGTTGTTATAAAACAGAACCCGGGCGGCACCGAGAAGCCGGTCGCGGGCGCTTTCAGGAGAGGAGTCTGTGGTGGACATCTTTTTTACTCGTGTTGTTCATCTTGCTGGTAGGTATACCAGTCTACCTACTCAATGTAAACACCGGCTGAGAATAAGAAAAAGTGACGACTTAACCGTGCCTTTCGTGTGGGAAACCGCCATAATCCGCTAAAAGTTGTGGAGAGACAGCAGGTTGAGGTCATCTGCGGCAGGCAGAATTATTGTTAACTTCCGGAGGGATAAAAATGCTTCATGAATGGCTCAACGCCTTGCACGTGATTGCGGGCGTATTGTGGATTGGCGGCATGCTGGCGATGGCGCTGGTGTCGATGGCCTGTTCGCGGACATCCGGTACTGCGGGAAGTGCAGGGCAGACGTTGTTACTGGAAACCGTGCGCAAATGGACGCGCAGTGTCACCAGCCCGGCGATGATCCTGCTGTGGGTGGCGGGCATCGTGATGATCGTCAGTTATGGCAAATTCCCCCATGCCTGGCTGCTGATAAAAATGGTGGTGGTGCTGGTTCTCTCCGCGCTGCACGGGCTGCTTTCCGGCGATTTACGTCGTCGCGCCACCGGTCAGCCGGTGAAAGATTTCGCGCTGGTGCGCAACGCCAGCGCGGTGATTATTGTCGGTGTGATCCTCATTGGTATTTTGGCGATAATCAGGCCTTTCTGACATCCGGTTTCCCGCAAAACTCAATCCACGTGAAAGCGTGGATTTTCTTATGACTCGCCGTTCACCAGCGCAATCAGGGTGCAGGGCACCGGCGGAATATTGCCTTCCTTCAAAATTGTCAGCGAATGGTTTTCGCGCACGGCAAACAGCGGCAGCACGCCACTGTTCTTCTCCAGATAATCAATCCAGCCAAAACTTTCATTCAGTTGCGTGGCCTTAATCACCGCGCCTCTGGCAATCAAAGAACTGAGTTTTGAATAGGTCGCTTCGGTGCTGAACAGCACTTCGTGGCGCTGAAAACGGCTGCTTTCCCTGGAGCGTCCGCCTTTGGGCGCCGCACCTGAACGCACGGCAAACACCTTTTCCCGGCCAAAAATATGGCTGAAATGGTATACCGCCAGCGCGTTCTGATGGCGGTTCGGTGACAGTGCCAGTACCTGCGCGGTGCTGCTCAGATCCAGGTAATTTTCCGCATGTTCAGACCAGGCGTTACCGTAATACGCCGGAATGCCGTCCATCCGCGCCTGCCGGTAATATTCCCAGCTACTGTCGGTGAGCCGCACCGGAATATCCTGTTTCATCAGCACTTTTGCCAGCATTCTGGCCACGCCGTTCGCACCAATGATCAGCACGCCACGCGGGGCTTTTTGCTGAACGCGTAACCCGCGCGCAATCGCCCGGCTGGTCAGGCTTTGCAGCACCACGGTGCCGATAATCACCGCAAATACCACGGTCACCAGTTTGTCGGCCTGCGGGTAATTCATGCGTTGCAGGGTGAGGGCGAACAGGGAACTGACGGCGGCGGCGACGATGCCGCGCGGCGCTATCCAGCACAGTAACAGCCGGTCGCGCCAGTGCAGTGATGACCGCCAGGTCGACACGGCAATACACAGCGGGCGAGCCACAAATTGTACCACCAGCAGCAAAACAATCAGCGGCCAGCCCATGGCAATCAGCGCCTCAATATCCAGCCGGGCGGCCAGAATAATAAACAGCGCGGAAATCAGGATTGCCGACAGTTCCTCTTTAAACGCCAGAATGTCGGTGGTATCCACATCGCGCATATTCGCCAGCCAGATGCCCATCACGGTGACGGTCAGCATGCCCGATTCATCGGCAATGGCGTTGGACAGACCAAAAGCCGTCAGCATGACCGCCAGTACGCCAAGGTTTTGCAGATAGGCGGGGATCCACACGCGGCGCAGGGCCACGCCGAGCACATAACCAAACACCGGGCCGAGCACCAGACCGACAGCCAGGGTCTCGCCGAGCGTCCAGAGCAGATGCATCAGTGATTCAGCGTGCTGGCGCAGGGTGATAAATTCGAATACCAGCAGCGTGAAAATCGCGCCCACCGGGTCAATCACAATCCCTTCCCAGCGCAGAACCTGATTAATCGCTGCGTTCGGGCGTACCACGCGCATTAACGGCGCAATCACCGTCGGGCCGGTCACCACGGTTACCGCACCGACCAGCGCGGCCAGTTCCGGCTCAAACCCGAGCAGCCACCAGCAGGCGAGGCTGATAACCGCGAAAGTGACCAGCATGCCTGTCGTCACCAGATTGCGAACCACGCCGCCGAGACCGCGGACTTCATCAAGTCTGAGCGTCAGCGCGCCTTCGAACAAAATGATCGCCACTGATATCGATACCAGCGGAAACAGTAACTCGCCAAACAGGACATCGGGCATAACGAGGTGCGTCACCGGTCCGAGCACCACGCCGAGCAGCAGCAAAGGCAGAATGGCGGGGATTTTCAGCAACCAGGCCAGCCACTGAGCGAGTAACGATCCCAGCCCGATAATAACCAGCATCAGCGGAGCCGACAGCAGCATAATATTTCCCTTTCATTAAGAGGAAGCAAAAGTCCGGCGGACAGCCGGAAACAAGACACTGTTATCAGCATAATCGTCCATTAAAAAGCCCGCAAATTTGCAGGCTTCTTTTTATTGCTTATTGTGCAGAAAACAAAATACTTATTTTTTCTTATAAACGTCAGCAGTACCGTGAATTTTATTGTTGGTATTACCGGAGGTTAATACAAACACATCGCCGCCTTTTTTATCGGCTTTCTTAGAAAGATCTTCAATGGCGCCGGACTGCGAGGTTTTATTTGAGGTGGTCACAGAGCCGACTTTGGTATACTCAGAAGCCACTTTTTCAAAATCTACTTTCTTCATTAATTCAGCAGAATAAGTGCTGAAAGAGACACAACCCATCACAGCCACTGCCAGCAGAGCTTTAGATATTTTCATGTAAGCCTCAGATTTTAAATTGCCCAGTAAATTGAAAGAAAGTAATAGAAAGCTGTTTATTTAGTGAAACCCTGTTAATCAATAACTCACTGTTTAAAAGAGTGAGTTATCACTGCCATTTAGTAATAGACAAGGAAGTCAATAATTACAAGGCGGAAAGAAAAAATTAAGCAACCGGTGCGTTTTTTAGTCTTTTGTGCCGGGAGGTTTTGTACACAGTAATAGCAATCACATATTTTTCGTTTCGCCTGCGCATGTTATCCATCTGTTAACCCCCCGTCCGAAATATGTTTCATTGCTAATAATTAACTTTGAAGCAGATCACATTTATGCTTTTCCCCTGCACAGGCAGATTGTCACGGGTGAAAAAGCCTCTGATAATGTTACCGATAACATGTTACCGGTAACATTGCGGATAAACATGAACAGGGTGGACGTAACGAATAAAACCACTGACCCGTCTTTCGCGTTTTTTTAACCAGTCGAGGAGCGCAGCCGTGAACAATGATCAGAACCGAATTTATGTGTTTATGGGCGTATCAGGCAGCGGAAAATCAGCCGTCGCCAACGCCGTGGCACACCAGCTTTCCGCCGGTTTTCTTGACGGCGATTTCTTACATCCCCGCAGTAATATCCTGAAAATGGCCGCCGGGGACGCCCTCAATGATGACGACCGTGCGCCGTGGCTGGCCGCCCTCAATGATGCCGCGTTTGCCATGCAGCGTACCAATAGTGTGTCGGTCATCATCTGCTCGGCATTGAAAAAACGTTACCGCGATCGTCTGCGCGCAGGTAACGCCAACCTGTCTTTCATCTATTTACAGGGTGAATTCCCGGTCATTGAAGAACGCATGGCCGCACGCAAAGGGCACTTTTTTAAATCGCAGATGCTGATCTCACAGTTTGCAGCACTCGAACAACCTGGCGCTGAAGAAAGTGACGTGATCACCATCGGCATTCATCAGCCGCTTGATGCGGTGATTGCAGAGACCCTGCAACACATCCGTAGTTTTCAGCAACAGGAGCATTGCGCGTGAATACAGTGACTTTAGTCGGTACTGCAGCGGGCTCCGTGTTGCTGCTGCTTTTCCTGGTGATGAAAGTGCGTATGCACGCGTTCGTCGCGCTGATGCTGGTGTCGATTGCCGCCGGGATTTTCTCCGGCATGCCGGTCAATACCATTGCCGACACCATGCAGAAAGGCATGGGCAGCACGCTGGGTTTTCTGGCGATTGTGGTGGCGCTGGGCGCGATGTTCGGCAAGATTCTGCATGAAGTCGGCGCACTTGACCAAATTGCGGCCCATTTACTGAATCGTTTTGGCAAAAACAAAGCCCATTATGCTCTAGGGATTGCCGGGCTGGTTTGCGCCTTGCCGCTGTTTTTCGATGTGGCGATTGTGCTGCTGATTGGCATCGTGTTCGCGGTGGCGCGCCGTACTGACGGCAACATCGTCAGGCTGGCGATCCCGTTATTTGCCGGTGTCGCGGCAGCGGCGTGTTTCCTGCTTCCGGGGCCGGTCCCGATGCTGCTGGCGTCGCAGATGAATGCCGATTTTGGCTGGATGATCGCCATCGGTCTGGTGGCCGCGATTGCCGGCATGCTGATCGCCGGTCCGCTGTACGGCAATTTTATCAGCCGTCATGTCAGCTGGCCGATGCCTGTTGAAGAAAATGCCCCGACGCTCAACAAAGATAACCTGCCGTCCTTCGGTTTCAGTCTGGCGCTGATTTTGTGTCCGCTGGTATTGGTGGGAATGAAAACCATCGGCGCACGTTTTGTCACGGCGGGTACGCCATTGCACGACTGGCTGGAGTTTATCGGCCATCCGTTTACCGCCATTCTGATTGCCTGCCTGATTGTCATTTACGGGCTGGCAAAACCACGCGGCATGACCAACGAACAGACGCTGGCCATCTGCTCAGCCGCCGTTCAGCCCGCCGGGATCATCCTGCTGATGACCGGTGCGGGTGGCGTATTCAAACAAATTCTGGTGGATTCCGGCGTCGGCCCGGCCATTGGTGACGCGATGATCGGCACCGGATTACCGATTGCCGTGGCCTGTTTTGCACTGTCAGCCGTGGTACGTGTGATTCAGGGTTCAGCCACCGTGGCCTGCCTGACTACTGTCGGGCTGGTATTGCCGGTAACCCATCAGATGGGGCTAAACGGCGGTCAGCTGGCCGCACTCGCCATCTGCATTACCGGCGGTTCCATTGTGCTCAGCCACGTAAATGATGCCGGTTTCTGGTTATTCGGCAAGTTCACCGGTGCCAGCGAACTGCAAACGCTGAAAACCTGGACGGTGATGGAAACCCTGCTCGGCACGACTGGCGGGATCATCGGCATGATTGCTTTCACGATGCTTTAAGAAAGGGGACAACATTATGATTAACAACACCGTGGCCCGTGTCACGCAGCGGATCATCAACCGTTCCGCATCCACCCGTGAAGCCTATCTGGCGCGTATGGATGCTGCCCGTTCGCAAACCGTTCACCGTGCGCAACTGGCCTGTGGCAATCTGGCGCATGGCTTTGCCGCCTGTCAGCCGGATGAAAAGAATTCCCTGAAAAATATGGTGCGCAGCGATATCGCCATTATTACCGCCTACAACGACATGCTGTCGGCGCATCAGCCCTACGAGCATTACCCGCAACGCCTGAAAGACGCACTGAAATCGGTGGGTGCGGTCGGGCAGGTGGCGGGCGGCGTACCGGCAATGTGTGACGGTGTCACGCAAGGGCAGGACGGCATGGAGTTGTCACTGATGAGCCGTGACGTGATTGCCATGTCGGCGGCCATCGGCCTTTCACACAACATGTTCGACGGGGCGTTGTATCTGGGTATCTGCGACAAAATCGTGCCGGGCTTAGTGATGGCGGCGCTGTCATTCGGCCATCTCCCTGCGGTATTTGTGCCCGCCGGGCCGATGAGCACCGGTTTGCCGAACAAAGAGAAAGTGCGTATCCGTCAGCTTTATACCGAAGGCAAAGTGGACCGTCAGGCATTACTGGAAGCGGAAGCCGCGTCGTATCACGGCATCGGCACCTGTACATTTTACGGCACTGCCAACACCAATCAGATGGTGATGGAAGTGATGGGGCTGCATCTGCCGGGTGCATCGTTTGTGCCGCCGGATTGCGCGCTGCGTGATGCACTGACCGACTCGGCAGCACGTCAGGTCACCCGTCTGGCCGAAACCACCGGCAATTATCAGCCGCTCGGTCAGATGGTGAATGAGAAAACCGTGGTGAACGGCATTGTTGCGCTGTTAGCCACCGGCGGTTCCACCAATCTGACCATGCACATGGTCGCTATGGCGCGTGCGGCAGGCATTGTCATCAACTGGGATGACTTCTCTGAGTTGTCCGATGCGGTGCCTTCGTTATGTCGTATTTACCCGAACGGCCCGGCGGATATCAACCAGTTTCAGGCGGCGGGCGGCGTGCAACTGGTGGTGCGCGAATTGCTGAAAAACGGCCTGTTACATCAGGATGTCAACACCGTGGCTGGTTTCGGATTAGACCGTTACACGCAGGAACCGTGGCTGGAAAACGGCGAACTGGCGTGGCGCGAAGGCGCAGAGCATTCGCTCGACACAAACGTCATTGCCAGCGTGCAACAGCCGTTTGAGCATCACGGCGGCACAAAAGTGTTGTCGGGTAATCTCGGGCGTGCGGTGATGAAAACCTCGGCGGTGCCTGCGGATAATCAGATTATCGAAGCCCCTGCGGTGGTATTTGAAAGCCAGCATGACATTGTTCCGGCATTCGAGGCCGGTAAGCTGAACCGCGATTGTGTGGTGGTGGTGCGTTTTCAGGGGCCGCAGGCCAATGGCATGCCTGAGCTGCATAAACTGATGCCGCCGCTTGGCGTATTAATGGATCGCGGATTCCGTGTCGCGCTGGTCACCGATGGTCGTTTGTCCGGCGCTTCCGGCAAAGTGCCTTCTGCTATCCACGTGACGCCGGAGGCTTTCAGCGGCGGCATGTTAGCAAAAGTGCGTGACGGCGACATTATTCGCGTCAACGGGCGAACCGGCGAACTCGAATTGCGTGTTGATGCTGCCGAACTGGCTGAACGAAAAGCCTGTCAGCCTGATCTGAGCGCAGAACATATCGGTTGTGGCCGTGAGCTGTTCAGTGCCTTGCGCAGCCAGCTTTCCGGCGCGGAACAGGGCGCCTGCTGCATTACTTTTTAATTTATCGAAACGGATGAGAAGACAAGAATGAAAAACTGGAAAACAAGCGCAGAACACATTCTGACGGCGGGGCCGGTTGTGCCGGTCATCGTTATCAATAAACTGGAACAGGCGGTTCCGCTGGCGAAAGCGCTGGTGGCCGGTGGCGTTCGTGTGCTGGAAGTGACGTTGCGCACCGCCTGTGCCATGGACGCCATTCGTGCCATTGCCAGCGATGTGCCGGAGGCGATTTTGGGCGCGGGTACAGTGCTGAATGCGCAGCAACTGCAAGATGTCACCGACGCTGGCGCACAGTTTGCCATCAGTCCGGGGCTGACAGAAGAATTGCTTGCCGCCGCAACCGCCGGTTCCATTCCGCTGATCCCGGGTATCAGTACCGTTTCTGAACTGATGCTGGGTCTGGATCACGGTCTGCGCGAATTCAAATTCTTCCCGGCGGAAGCTAACGGCGGCGTGAAAGCATTGCAGGCGATTGGCGGTCCGTTCCCGCAGGTGCGTTTTTGCCCGACAGGCGGGATTTCACTGGCGAATTACCGCGATTATCTGGCGCTGAAAAGTGTGCTGTGCATCGGCGGATCCTGGCTGGTGCCAGCCGATGCGCTGGAAAGCGGTGATTACGATCGTATTACTGCACTTGCCCGCGAAGCTGTGGCAGGGGCGAAATAGGTTTTAGCCGTTCGAAATAATAGCGATAAAAACCCACGTGAGTACGGATGCCCCGTACTCACTCCTTTATTTCTTCCGCAGTGCCCCGAGTGCCCTTTAAGAATTCCTTAACGTAACGCCTGTAGGATGGCGTTTTGACTGCCGGAAGTCTGGAATTCTCATCGCAGATATTTTGAATGAAGGGGCATCGTCATGGTATTGAACACCGCAGTGATCGCCGCACTGGGCAGTGTACTGATCACCCTCCAGTTTTCCTCTCTGTTGATCGCCTGGTGGCGAATGCGCCGCGGTATCCTGCGCGATGAAGCGCATGAAACCTCGGAATTTATCGTGCTGGTCAGGCCTTTGTGCGGATATAACGCCTTTGAAGAGGAAACACTGCGCTCCAGTTTTTATCAGGACTATCCCGCTTACGAAATTGTGTTCTGCGTGGCGTCACGCTTTGATCCGGTGATCCCGCTGGTGGAAAAGCTGATGGCTGAATTCCCTGATAAGCCTGCACGCCTGCTGACTGGCGATGACAAAATATCCGCCAATCCGAAGGTGAATAATCTTAATAAAGCCTGGAGTCATACCACCGCAGGTGTGGTGGCCATGGCAGACAGCAACCTGTTGTTACCGCCGGATTATCTGCGTTCACTGATGAATACCTTTGACAGTCAAACCGGACTGGTGAGTTCTCCGGCAGTCGGGATGATCCCGGAGAATTTCTGGGGTGCCGTGGAAGCCGCCATGCTGAACACGCATCAGGCGCGCTGGCAGTATTTGTCGGATTTTCTCGGTAACGGCTTTGCGCAGGGGAAAACGTTGTGCTGGCGGCGCGAGGTGCTTGATAATGGCGGCGGAATGGCGGCGCTGGGTAGTGAGCTGGCGGAAGATGTCGCCTCAACCAAACTGGTGCGCCGCGCCGGGCTGAAAGTCCGTTTACCTGCACAGCCTTTTGCGCAGCCTATCGGGCATCGCAGTCTGGAAGCGGTCTGGAGCAGACAACTGCGCTGGGCGCGTATCCGCCGTGCCGGATTTTTCTGGCTGTTTGTGCCTGAAATTATCATTGGTTTCTTGCCCGTGCTGGCGGCGGTGCTGTGGCTGACTGCCCGCGGTGATTTGCCACTGTTTGCTCTGCCGGTGCTTTTTGTGCTGTGGTATGGCGGTGAATGGGTGCTGGCCAAAGCGCTCGGCTGGCCGCATCAGCTGAGAGATATTCTGGCAATGTGCATCCGCGATATCCTGCTGCCCGCCTTGTGGTTATGGTGCTGGACCGGGCGCGGCTTTACGTGGCGGGGCACTGTTTTAGGTGAAAGGCACGTAGATAAAAAACACCCCGCATCTGCCAGCCAGCCGTCGGGGAAATAAGGACAGTATGTTTTCTCTTGAAACACTCGAAACGCTTATCAGAGCCCACGGCCTGCTGATCATGACGCCGCTGGCTATCCTTGAAGGGCCGGTAGTGACGGTGATTGCAGGCTACTTCGTCCGTCTCGGCTATTTCAGTTTGTCCGCCATGTTGACCGTGGTGATGATCGGGGAAGTGCTCGGGGATATTATTTTTTACTCGCTCGGGCGCTGGGTGATCAAAGCTGACGGCCAACCGCCCGCCTGGCTGGCCCGTCTCGGGCTGACCCAGCCGCGACTGGAAAAAATGGTGAAAAGTTTTGACCGCAAAGGCGGACGTTTGCTGGTGCTGGCCAAACTGACTCATTCCGCTGGCGCACTGGTGCTGACCGGCGCGGGCATGGCACGCATGCCGCTGGTGCCTTTTCTGTTCTATAACATCATCGCGGCTATTCCCAAGAGCCTGTTTCTTCTGGGTATCGGCTGGATGTTCGGCGATATCATCGCACAGGTGAACAACTGGATAGCCTGGGTATCCCTGGGTTTGTTCATCCTGCTGGCCGTCACCGGTGTTATCTGGCTTAAGTCTAAACAATGATCACGGTGAGTTGCATTATTCCGGCACACAATGAGGGCAGCCGCATCGGCAGGGTGCTGGATGTGGTGCAGAACCATCCTTTACTGCGGGAGATTATCGTGGTGGATGACGGCTCCGCCGATAACACCGCACAAATCGCGCAGGGCAAGAACGTCAGGGTGATCAGCCTGCCTGAAAATCGCGGTAAAAGTTATGCCGTTGCCGAAGGCATTGCCGCAGCAACGGGCAGCCATCTGCTGATGCTGGATGCGGATCTTGTCGGGCTGAGTTATGACGATATAACCGCGCTTATCAGGCCGGTGATGGCGCATCAGGCGGAGGTCTCGATAAGCCTGAGGCGCAACAGCCCGTGGATCTGGCGGTTTATCGGGCTGGATTATATTTCCGGTGAACGGGTATTTGCGCGCGAGTTAGTCGCGCAGCATCTCGCAGCCATCCGCCGGTTACCGCATTTCGGGCTGGAAGTCTGGATTAATCAGCAGTGGATTGCCGCCGGATTGCGCGTGCAGGTCGTTAGCTGGCAGGGCGTTATCAGCCCGTATAAAGCCGCTAAAATGGGCTGGTTGCGCGGATTAAAGGCCGATGTGTCGATGATGCGCGATATATTCCGTACCATCAGTTTGTGTGAATCCGTGCGGCAAATTATCTGTCTTAAGCGCAAAAGCCGGGTCTGAACAGGACAGAATATCAGTCAGCATTTTCTGTACTGTTGTCAGCCAGCGGCTATTTTTTAGTGAATTTTTTATTTGGTTACAAATAAACCACGCTTTACATCATATTCATATTTCTCCAGCACTCTGTTGCAAATCCTCATACTCCATTTCTTCCCTGACGTTCAGTCAACTGATATCAATTATCATTAATAATTTGATAATGCGTCTTGTTGCCTGGAGTTTGCCCTTTGTTAGCCACATTTATTATCGGTCTTCGTGAAGGTCTGGAAGCGGCACTTATCGTCGGGATCATTGCGGCATTCTTACGCAAAAACGGTAAAAGCCTTTTCGCGATGTGGATGGGTGTCGGGCTGGCGCTGATGGTTTCGGTGATGGTCGGCGTGGCGCTGGAGATGACCGAACGCGCGTTACCGCAGGCAAGTCAGGAAGGCATGGAGTCGGTGATCGGCCTGATCGCTGTTTTCTTTGTCACTGGCATGATCATGTGGATGAACACCCACGCTCACACCATGAAAAATGAGCTGGAAAGCGAAGCCGCGCAGGCGATAAGCCAGTCAGGCGCCCGGGCGCTGGCGAGTATGGCTTTTCTCGCCGTGCTGAAAGAAGGCTTTGAAACCAGCGTGTTTCTGCTCGCCACATTCTCGGTCGCGCAGTCAGCCATGTGGGCGGCGGCCGGCGCGGTAACCGGCCTGCTGGTGGCGGTGGGCATCGGCTGTGGCATTTATTTCGGCGGCATCCGCATCAATCTCTCGCGCTTTTTCCGCTTCACAGGGTTGTTCCTGATCCTGGTCGCAGGCGGATTAATCATTAACGCGTTGCTGACGGCACACGAAGCGGGCTGGCTGAATATCGGGCAGCAGCGCGTGGCGGATCTCGCCTGGCTGGTGCCGCCGGGCACTGTCCGCTCAGCGCTGATTACCGGCGTGCTGGGCATTCCGCCGGATCCGAACCTGATCCAGACTGTCGCCTGGCTGCTCTACATTGTCATTGTGTCGCTGCTGATTTACTGGCCTGCGCACCGCCGTCCCTCTGCGATTAACGGTGCGCGGCTGCGGCTGGCATTTGCCGGTGTGATGGTCGTGTCAGCAGTGGGATTGCGCCTGTTTTACCCAAACTGCACACTGCAACTGCCTGCCAGCGCACCGCTGGTGAGTAATGACACCCGGAACACCGCACCGGCGGGTGAGGTAAAACTGTTGTCTGATACGAATGGCTATCAGCTGAATGTGACGCCTGAGGACGGCAACGTGAGGGTGACCGTTCTGCCCGCCAGCGCCGCCATTGCCGGTCATCATGGCGGCCTGCAAACCCTCGAGTGGCAAACCAAATCTCGCTTCACGCCTGCGGATGCGCCTGCCGTTCTGACGCTTGATCAACTGGTGGCATTCTATGGCAACCGTATTCCCATTGGTCTGAATCCGGCGATGCATCCGGGGCCTTATCAGGCGCAATGGTCGGTCAGTTGCACTGTTCAGGCCTCTGTGGCACAGGGCGTGTTGCTGGGGGCCAGTGCCCGGGCAGATGAGCTGATCACGCTTTCCGGCAGCGGCCTGCAATCCCCGCGAACCATCACCGTTCGTCACCCGACGGCGGCCGCTTCAGCCTGCAACTGGCAGGTGAGCGGGGCGTATCAGCAGACCGTTTCTGATGCCCTGCAACAACTGCAAATCGCACAAGATACCTACCGTTTCTGGGCATATATGTTGCCGGTCATTCTGGCCGCGCTGGCCCTGATTTTTGTTTTCTCAGCACGACGGGTTCTCCTGAAACACCGTAATGAAAGGCTGGCCGCTGCGGGTGAATACAGCCTGTCATTCGGTTCTCAACTACACACCAGTTTGCCAAAAAATAAATAAAGGAAATGAAATTCATGCGTAAACCGAATTTTAAGAAAAAAGAATCTCTGATGACCACGGCGGGCCTGGCGGCGTTGCTGATGTTTTCAGTGGAAGCACCGGCTGATGCGGCGCAGGCAGCGGTAAAAAATGGCGTTTCACAAGTGAATATCACCATGACCGGAGATAACGGCGGTACGTGTGTGGTTGACCATAATTCAGCGAAAGCGGGGCCGGTCACGTTCAATGTGGTGAACAAAACGGCAACCGCCATCACGGAGTTAGAGCTGCTGAGCAATGATCGTATTCTGGGCGAAAAAGAGAATCTGGCACCCGGCCTGCCGATGGTGAAATTCACCCTGACTCTCGACGGCGGCAAATATCAAATCTATTGTCCGGGCGCGCAACATGAAATGACCGACTTTACCGTCACCGGCAAAAGCGCCACACAACCTGCGGGCAGCGCCGGGACCATTCTGGCGCAGGGCACCAAAGATTACGCCACTTATGTGAATGGCGTGGTGGATGCGATGGTGGTCGGTGTGAACCGCCTGAAAGCGGATATTGATGCGGGAGATCTTGCTACAGCGAAAGCCGATTACGCGAAAGCGCGTCCTTTCTACGAACGTATTGAATCTGATGTGAGCGGGTTTGTATTGCCGGGCTTCAAAGCGACGGACAACGCCGGTAACCTCGATTATCTGATCGACATGCGTGCGTCTAACCTTGACCCGAAAGCAGGCTGGCATGGATTCCACGCCATTGAGCGTGACCTGTTCGGTCAGGGTAAAATCACGAATGAAACCAAACAGCTGGCTGCCGAATTACAGAAAAACGTCGCACAGCTCGACACCCTGACCAAAGCGCTGACTTACAAACCTGAAGATCTGGCGAACGGTGCCGCAGATCTGCTGGAAGAAGTGCAGAACACCAAAATCAACGGTGAGGAAGAAGCCTTCAGCCACTTCGATCTGGTTGATTTCGCGGGTAACGTAGAAGGTGCGCAACAGGCGTTCGCTTACCTGCAACCGGGGCTGGAAAAAATCGATCCGGCGCTGACCAGACAGGTTGCCGCGCAGTTCGCTGCCGTGCACGTTATGCTGGAAACCTATCGTGATCCTTCAGTCCCCGGCGGTTACAAATATTACACCGCGGAACTGAAAGCCTCTGATGCTGCTAAATTGAGCCGTACTATTCAGGCGTTGCAAGAACCCCTGTCTAAGATCGGTGAGAAAGTCGCGGCGAATAAAGGAGCCTGAGGAATGAGCGATAAACACCAACCGGCCAGGGAGGCCGGTAAGTTCTCCCGGCGTGATTTGCTCAAAGGTGCAGTGGCGGGCGCAAGTGCGCTGGCCATTCCTGCGATCAGCCAGGCGCACGGACAGACCGCCGCCCGTGACCCGGAAGATAAGGTCGATCTTTCACGTGAACACCCTTTTTACGGCACCGGCGGGCAGGCGGGGATCAGCACGCAGCCTCAGCGTCACATCATGTACATGACGTTTGATCTCACCACCACCCGCCGTCAGGATTTGCAGGTGTTGCTGGCGCGCTGGTCATCGGCGATTGCCCAACTGATGAAAGGTGGCACCATTGGTCAGATTGAGCCTCTGCGCAACAGTGGCGTCGGTATGGATACCGGCGAGGCGTTAGATCTGGGTCCGGCGTCACTGACCGTCACCGTTGGCCTCGGCCCGCGCGTGTTCAGCGAAACCTTTGGACTGGTGAAACAAAAACCGTTGCTGATGCGTGAACTGATGCAGCTCCCGAGCGATGACTTACAACCTGAAGTGACCGGCGGTGACCTCTCGCTTCAGGCCTGTGCGGATGATCCGCAGGTGGCCTATCACGCCATTCGTGATTTGGCGCGTATTGCCAAAAGTACCGGCGCTGCGCAGACCCGCTGGACGGTCATGGGCTTTGGCCGTGCGTCAGCCGGTAAAGGCCAGTCCACTCCGCGCAATTTATTCGGCTTTAAAGACGGCACCCGCAACATCACCGAAAAAGCAGATTTTGACAAATATGTCTGGATCAACGATGGCGGCCCTGCGTGGCAGCAGCAGGGCACCTATCAGGTGGTACGCAAAATCAAGATGCACATTGAAAGCTGGGATACTGACCGCGTCAGCGACCAGAACAATGTGTTCGGTCGCCATAAAGTCTCCGGCGCGCCGCTGACCGGCACCAGAGAGTTTGATACGCCGGACTTTAAGAAAACGGCTGCGGACGGCAACTTAATTATTCCGGCCACTGCACATATCAGCCTGGCCGCGCATGAAAATAATGGGGGGATTAAAATCCTGCGTCGTTCATATAACTACACGGACGGACTGAATAATATGGCCCAGCTCGATGCCGGTTTGTTATTCATCAGCTATCAGAAAGATCCGGCGCAGTTTGAAGCGCTTCAGAACCGTTTAGGCGCATCCGACGCGATGAATGAATATATTTCACATATCGGATCGGGTATTTTCTTCGTGCCACCGGCACCGAAGGAAGGCGAGTATATTGGTGCTGATATGTTTAAGGTGTAAGCCCGCCGGAAGCACATACACTAAAAACCAGGCCAGCGCATTTGCTGGCTTTTTTGGCGTTATGCCGGGGGAACGCCCTCGTTGTCATCTGAAAACCTTTACGTTCGCTTTCCGCGCATAATTGCGCGGAGCTTTGTGCCAGGAGCGGACGTCAGATCCGCTAGATATGATCAGCGCAATGGCTTTGAGAAACAGACAGCTTCTGTCCTGCCTATGTATGGGCCGTAATTCTCAATACGGATATAACCATTTTTCTCGTAGAAATTTACAGCCCGATAGTTCATGTGTCGGGTTTCCAGCCTAAGTTCTGTATATCCCATCTCTTTTGCAGATTTTTCAAGAAAAGTGAGTAAGGCACCGCCAATCCCTGACACACTTCGGTCTGAAAACATTCTTTTAAGCTCGGCGATATTTTGCGTTAATGGCCGTATAGCACCGCATCCTATAGCTTTGCCATGAGAATTCTTTGCTAATGCCCATAAAGCTTTGTCATCACTCATTGCTTCAACGGTGAAATTGCTTTTGCCATTATCACCAGTAATAGCGGCAAGTTCTGCTGACAGCATGTCGATTAAGCGATGGGATTCTGAAGAAAATGGATCTGATTTCTCTACTGTTATCATGGTTATACCCTGCAGGATGAGTGTGACCAACATAAAGCATCCTGTTAAGGAAAGCATCAGCCAAAACGGGGGATGGGACAACACTGTTTCCAAACTATCCCGAGGGTATCATGACTGCTGCTCGCTCAAAGCTGTCCTTGATCGTAGCCGTGGGCAGCCCTGTGCCAGAAGCGGAAATTATGTACATCACAGTTTTTAATTAATGGCCGTCGGTTACAGCGCTATACACAAACTCCATACATAAGAGGGGAGGCCGCATAAGCAATGCGGCCTTTGGTATCAGAATGTCAGTTCAGGCATCTGTTCCATCACAAACGCTAAAACTTTCTCCGCGTTGAGTGACGCATAGGGCAGACTTTCAATAATTGCAATTGAACGAGAGTCCCCGACAATTTTTTCAATCTCGGAGACCTTGTACTGAATGTGTGGCGCAATCAGAAAACCGTCGAAAGCGGGAGCTACACTGGCAAAATTATCCAGACCCACAGCGCTAATCATGAGATTGTAGTCCTT
Organism: Rahnella sp. CJA17(1/100); assembly: GCF_963881615.1. NCBI lineage: Bacteria > Pseudomonadati > Pseudomonadota > Gammaproteobacteria > Enterobacterales > Yersiniaceae > Rahnella > Rahnella sp. CJA17(1/100). The sequence continues at coordinate 126,734 of NZ_CAWOJA010000033.1, forward strand.
TTTTTCTGCCAGCAACTGCATCCTTTTGGCGAGAGAATTTGCTGTATTACCAAACAAACAACATATCAGAAGCTTTTTCATATTTTTACCTCCTGAGAATTGTTCACAGAATAATACTCGACATGCTCATAAAACGAGCTCTGCATCTTATTTGCATGACAAATCTCCAGCAGAGTTGATGTAACCCAGGAAAGACGAACCTGCCGTATTGTTGGACTGACGGGATGCATCTGGATCTTTGGGCTTGAGCTTTCCTTAAGTGAAATCCTTACGTCCTTTGTGAGTACCGCCCCATCATCTGTATCGGGGCGGATCGAGTGTGTATTTATTGACAGTGCAATCGAACTACGTTCAGAAGCTATATGTCACTTTCAAGCTTCCAGTGGGCGATGCTTTTCGTTGCACAATCGGGCTGTTGCGTGCATCACCAGCCAACTGCGTAAAGCCTGTTGCGGCAACCACGCTCCAGTCTTGGTTGAACTTGTGTGTCCAGTCCATATTCAGTGAATAGGCATAAATCCCGGAACCGGCATCATATTGACTAAACCCCGATGCGGCTGACTGTGATGAACTTACCCCGTAGTAAGTTTGCATATAGTTGCCTGTTCCCCAACTGCTGGTCAGCGCCATCGTCACGGTATTTTCCGATGAGCTATAAAGCGGGCTGATAATGCCGAAATGCAGGGCCGCGCCATTGTCCCGCTGAGAAAATGGCACCTCAGCCTGCAATTGCAAATGAAGCCAGTCGGTGACCTTATACCCCAGACCCAATGCCCCGATAGCCGAGCCTTTGACATCGCCCATACCCCGCAAGTCGTCACTGCCATCGCTCAGTGAGTCGCTGTCCACGTCATGATCCTTACGGCCTGCGCGATAGCTTAGCGCAGTACTGTAATCCAGCTTGCCGGTGCTGTTGCCGTAACCGATACCCCGCGTGGTACTCACGAAGAACCCATTATGCATCGAGTAATCAAGCACCAGGGCTGTCGTGACGCGGTTTTCATCCGAACCAGAATAAAGTGGCGTAACATCCACGCCTCCTCCCAACGTTAAGGCGTTACCCTGTTGTGGTTCTGCCGCAAGTGTTGGGGTGGCCAGTAACGCCAGCAGCGCGCCCGGCAGCATTTTTATCAGGGTGCGTCCTGAGAGTGAATAGGGGAACTTATGACGCAGTTCGAAGTTGCTCATTAAAGAAGTCCTTATGGATTCAAACGATTACGATGCAAGCGGGTTTTAAACGCCAGAACGCTCAGTTTGAATACGCACCCTAAAGTTCTCATGAGCTAAAAATGAAGAAATACTTAAGCACGTACCGGTGACACAAACCTGATAAATTTCCTGATACCGTTTTTTTCTTCAGACGTTCTTCATTCACTGTTGATAACGTAACTATTGTGAAAATTCTCCTCATCGAAGACGACCTGGATCTCGGCAATGGCGTACGTATTGCCCTTGCAGATCAAGGATTAGATGTCATATGGGTTCGCCGCAAAGTGGATGCGCTGCATCAACTCGATGCCTGCGTGCCGGAACTTGTGTTGCTCGACCTCGGACTGCCCGACGGCGATGGCATGAGCCTGATGGCGTACTTGCGCCAGCAGCTCAAGGGGATCCCCGTCATCATTCTGACCGCGCGCGGCACTCTGCAGGATCGCCTGTGCGGGCTGGATGCCGGTGCTGACGACTATCTCGTCAAACCTTTTGTTCTCGCCGAGTTGTTGGCCAGGGTAAGAGCACTTGCGCGACGCAGTTACGGTTTTGAGAATGAGGTGATAGAAATTCGTGGGTTATCTCTCCACGTGCCGACTCGTCGCGTGACAGTGAGCGCGCGGAATGTTGAGTTGACGGCAAGTGAATACGCGCTGCTTGAAACTTTAATGATGCGCACTGATCGCGTGCTTACACGAAGGTTTCTGGAAGAAAGGATATTCGGCGCAAAAGAAAATATGAGCAATGCACTCGATGTGCATATGGGTAATTTACGTCGCAAAATCGGCGACGGTTATGTACGAACGGTGAGGGGCGTAGGGTATGTCATTGATACCGTACCGATTCAGAAAGGGGCTGGTTGATGCGAAATTTTTGGCGCCACCTGAGAACTCCAACGCTCGTACGGCGAATTATGATCGCCCAGATGCTACTGCTTACACTGCTTTGGTGTCTTTTTCTGACCTACATTTTGTGGGAGAACTTGCGTAGCCCCCCGATGCTAACGGGCAGCAATACCTACGAAACCATTCTTACATTGGTTGATCGTATGGATGATCGCCCGCAGGATCGCAACGCGGTGCTGGAAAAGTTCAGCACCGCGTTGCGGGAAGGTTATGGCGGAGGTGAAGATCCGAAACTGTCAATCAGCCTAATCGTTCGGAAGAATAAAGAGATAATTTATTCATCTGATGGCGCTCCGGCAGGGGTGACAAACACCCTGTATGGGAAAATTCAGAGCATTCAGAGTGAAGGTCGCACCTGGACTAGCCGTACTCTCAAGTCCGTGAACTCCGACGCGGAGGTAACACTTGTCACGCCTGCCGGCGGCTGGAACTTTTTTATATACCTGAACTCGCGTGGATACTACATATTGCCGCTACTGGTGTGCATTCCTTTTCTTTTGTTTCCCGCGTGGCTGTCAATCCGTATTGCAATGCGACCCTGGAACAAGGTGATAAATGAAATTTCCTTACGAACTTCAGAAGATCTCTCTCCCTTAAAAGAAGTGCCAAAGCACATGGAGCTTCGCCAAATGGTGGACGCTACTAATCTATTTCTTGCCAGGGTACAAGAGAGTTCTGATAGGGAACGGGTTTTCATTGCAGATGCCGCTCACGAACTGCGTACCCCACTGGCTGCGATGCGAATCAATGTGGAGGCGTTGCAGTCCTATGTAAGCAGCAATAATCAACAGGAGTTGCTGGCAGGGATTATTCGCAGCAATAGCCGTGCAGCGCGTCTTGTCAATCAGTTGCTGCTGATGATGCACAGCGAAGTGCGTATTGACACTGTTATGGAGCCTGTGCCGCTGACAACGCTCATACAAGAGCGAATGGCTGCACTGGCACCGCTGGCGGCTGAGCGCAGGATTGAGCTCGAATTCTACTCTGATGATGAAGTCTGGATCACAGGCGTCAGGGAACGCCTGATGTCGCTGATTGATAATTTAATTGAAAATGCCGTGAAGTACAGCCCTGAGGGCGGACGGGTTGAGGTAGATGTACGATCACTTGATAAATCTACTCAGCTACGTGTTTCAGATGCAGGGCCCGGCATTCCATTTGAATTGAGGGAGCGCGTGTTCGATAGGTTTTTTCGCGATCCCAATCAGATACAAAGCGGGAGTGGACTGGGGCTTGCCATAGTCAAAGCGGTTGCGCAGCAACATAACAGCAGCGTATGCCTGAGTACGTCTGCAGAAGGTGGGCTCATGGTTACTGTTGATTTTCCAAACCACAAGTCCGCCTGAAAGAAAACATGATTTTGATACCAGCCCAGCGAAGGGCCTCTGTCAGAACAATGGAGTTGAAATTGAAATATTTGACGCTGTCTACACTATTATTTTCTATCTCAATCAGCGGATGCGCCATAACCGTCAGCGAATTAAAAAGCAGTCAATCATCCTATGACGGCAGCTTCACGAGCAAGACGGAGCCCTCCGATACCTATCGAACCTTAAGACACATGGCAAGGCAATGCCTGGAATATGAGGCATATTCAGGAAATCCGGTCATCGTATTAAGCGAGTTTGACGGTGAGCGCAATGAAGGTGAGATCAATCAAAAGCTCCTTGCGCAGGGACTGTTGATTAACAACACGCTAATTGAAATAGAAAGACATGATGGGGACAAAGCACAGGTCAGCCTATACACAACCAAGAACATCTTGAGTGTGGGCATCAGGTCGCCAAATATAAGTGATATCAAGCGCTGGGCTGACGGCGATAGATCTTGCTAGAACGACACTCTCGTCAATACCGTGAAGCATCTCAGGCCATATGACTTAATCCCCCGTTGATTTACACACCGCGATTTAAGTAATGCCTTCATCAGTAATGAGAACAACTGCGAACGTCTGCTGTTCGCTCTCAGCAGACCTTCAGCGTCACGTGTTTGTCTGCTGTGTGCCAAAATCGGACAGTGCAAAAATTTTGTTTGATAACAAAGACGATAACAATTCCTACCATAACTTTATCGAATTTTGTCTATTGGTTGACTAGTTTTTTGATGATATAGTTTTGTCAATCATTACTTGAAATTTGGTTGAAAATAAAACGATTATTTTATTATGAACTGCTGAGTATAAAAACTGAAATCAACAAACTTCAACAAGATAAAAATAATGTAAAAGTTCTTGGCGACATTCAAGAAAAACTACTTGAATACCATCACTGGGTAGAGTGCAAATTTAACACAAGGAAATTTAGGTTAAAAAACCTTAAACGCATGAAGAAAAACCCTGCCAATACGAAAGAAATCTCCTTACAAATAAAATCTTCAATAAATAAAACCATCTTGCAGTTAGATGAGTTGACGGAGCTAAAGGTATGGTTGAGGAATATTGGAAATTCCCTCCCTCACCTTTATTATGATAAAGGGGATCTAAGAGCATATTCATACTCTTCAAATTCAAATAACCTTAAAGAATTATCGGGAGATATTCATGGTAAAGATGGCCTTGACCTCGAACTTAAATGCTTCCGCTATGCTATTGACATCGGTTCCAAAGCACTTTTAAATGATTTGACAAGTATTATGCGTTATGGAGATCTTACCCTGATGGATAAGGAAATTCCTTTTATTATGGAAATAAAAAACAGCGAGGCATGTAGGGTCAAGGCAAATAAACAACTGAAAAACATGCAAGAAATTCATAGTTACTTAGAGAAAGATATCAGCACGACTATTAGAGGGGGAGAAGTTATTAGCCAAAGAATTACGATGAGTGAAGATGAAAGAAGTAATAAAGAATTTTTTAATAAGCACTTCACAGATTCAAAGCATACCGGGTACAACCTTTCAAAAATAGAGGGCGGGTTATACTGTTTAAGTTTTTATCATGGTTCTAAATATCAAGACAATGTCGATTTTTCAGTTTTGAAAAAATTAAAAAAACCAGCATTTTTTTCACTTAATCAATTCAAAAATGAAGAGGATAATTCTTTGTTTTATCCTTACACTTTACTCATTGATGACCCTGAAATCTACACTGCATTTATGTTGGGGCTTTATTCTATATATTTATTTCTCGATTGTGAAATTTTGAATAAAACTGCCGATAAATACAAAATAGAATTTAAATTCATCACTGATAAATACTTATCGGAAATGAGAAGTAAAGGCGGCCCATTAATTTACTCTCATACTTTCACAAAAGCGCTGGTTGAATTCTCTTCACTTAACTGGGCAGTCAATCAGATGTTTTCTAATTATCAAGTCGCTTTAGATTCATATGACGTCATAATTAAAAAAGAATTTTGAATCAATTATAATATTGGAAACACCCATTTCAAATGGGCCGTCATTATAGATTTACTACTAATGTCAGAACACTTAAACGTCCTTTTTTCGCTCAAAGCTGCCCTTGATCCTTTAGCGGATAGGTCTGAGTAGCTATGCACCTTAAAATGATTCAAGAAATCTTTGTTTCGGGGCAGTGTTAGTAACCGCTACAATTTTTTGCTCATAAAGACGGTCTTTCCACCCATGAATGGTTCACGTCTATCGATTTCATATCCTAGCGCCGCATATAATGCAATGTTCGCCTCGAATGCTTCGTTCGTCTGCAGGCGAATTTCCCCAATCTCCGCTTGAGCTGCTTTACTTTCAACATGCGACAGTAATCTCCGGCCGATTCCAATTCCTTGCCGGTGAGGATGTACCGCAACATTTTCTATCCAAAGATGATCAGCATGGAGACATATTTCGATGAGGCCGACGACATCCCCTGCAACAATGGCCAGGTCAATGTCATGCTCACGGACGACTTTATTAAAATCGGCCTTCATCGGGGTCGGTTCACGACCAATGACCGAAATCCATTTGGAATAGGCCGCAAGAACTATCTCACGAACCAATTCCGCATCATTTTCTTCCGCGCGGCGGAACCCAACGGTGATGTCAGGCGATTTGCTCATCTAAACTCCTTGAAGCTCGGCTGCCACTAAGATGTGCAACATAACAGGCTGTGCAGCTTTGTGACTCATTAACGTCGGATTGGCGCCGCCAGTTCGACGTTGCAACTGCCAGGTTACTGACACTGGATAGAATAATCAAAATGTGTACATCCTCTTTTACGCAGCCCTTGCAGTAATGCCTGTGTCGCACCAGAAGACTTTCCGGATGGCGAACAGACAAGACAAAATTCACGGTGTATAGAAGGTGTCACCGGCACCACGCACAGGCCTCGCAATTCAGCTGGCAGGGCAGATTCAGGAATCAGCGTCACACCCATGCCTTCACGCACCAGCATGCAGGCGCTGACCCAATCCCGTACTTTTACGCGTACATCAGAGAGCTGCAAGCCTGCCTGCTTTCTTTTCCATCGAACTGAATCGCTGGCCTGTATTAACGGCGTATATGGCAAATATCAATGCGCGTCCTGCCGTGCAGGCTGCCTTACTTGCAGAAGCATCTCAATAAGCCCGATAAAGCTTATGGCAGACGCAAATGTCTGACAGATGCAAAGCAAAAGGTCCGCTTCCCGCTGCCCAGTGACATCCTTTTTGTGGGGCGTTTAGTGCCAGAGCGGACGTTACAGCTAAACTTGTGTCAGCCCGCCATCCACACAAATTTCAGCTCCCGCTATATAACTGCTTTCATCACTCGCCAGGAACAGTACAGCGTTTGCAACTTCTTCAGGTTTGCCCATCCTTGCTAAGGGTATTGCGCGGGTTAATTCATTGCGTACCTCCGCAGAGGCAGCCAGCATCATATCGGTATCGATAGGGCCTGGAGCGACCACATTAATGCGAATGCCTCGTGCGGATAATTCACGTGTCCACGTACGCGCAAAAGAACGCAGTGCCGCCTTGCTGGCGCTGTAAACACCATATCCCTGAGTTCCTATGACATCTGCAATCGAACCTATTAACACCACGCTTGCACCCGCTTTCATGAGCGGAAGTGCGGCCTGAAGACCAAAAAGCGGTGAGCGAACATTCAGGCCGAAAATTTGATCAAAATGCGCCGGGGTTATCTTTTCGAGAGTCGAGTACTCCGACATTCCGGCATTAATTACCAGCACGTCAATCTGGCCTGACGCCGACTTAACGGTCTCTATTATGCGGGTCAGTTCGCTTATCTGGCTGACATCCGCACGTAGCGCCTTTACGTTGCCCGCAATTGACTGGGTTGCTGCTTTTAACTCTTCATCCCGCCGCGATGTGAACCAGGTTGTCGCACCTTCGCTGGCAAATCGCTGACTAATGGCAAGGCCAATGCCTTTTGCTCCGCCCAGTACCAGGGCCACTTTGTTGTCTAATCTTCTCATCTGCTTAACTCCTGTTCGAAGGGAAAAGAGATGATATAATTTTTATACTAAATAACAATTACGCACTTTACTTATACTAAGTATCCCGGAGTATATCGCTATGACACAGATTGATAGCAGTGACTTAAGAGATGTAGGAAAAACCCGTCCTGTTCTTGAGAACATCACTAATAAATGGTCGATTTTAATTCTCACTGTGCTTTGCTCTAAACCCTCCCGCTTTAATGAACTTCGCCGCCGGTTAGATGGGATCACTCACAAAGCATTGTCTGATGCGCTTAAGCGTCTCGAACGTAACGGGCTGGTCTATCGAAAGGTGCTTCCTACTTCACCGGTGAGTGTGGAATACAGTCTTACCGCTTTGGCACAGACGCTACAGCAACCGTTTATTGCATTGTACGAATGGGCGCTGGAGCATGGAGCAGAAATGGAACGGGCCCAGGAGGTGTACGACTCGTCCCGGGTGAAAGAGATTTAGAACTCTGCGGCCAGCGCGAGACTTTCGCGGGCAGAACGGGGGAATCTGGTCGCGTTACGGCTTCAGGAAGCCCCGGTACGGTGGAGCAGGTTTGACAGACAGCATTTGCCCGGAGGTCTCTTGAGGCCTGATGCATTCAGGCCGGAACAATAATTGCGCATTCAGGGGGGTAATAAACGACAGGAGATCGCCTCATCCGCGGCCAACCCCAGCGAGCGTGGCTTTTCGCGCCAAAGGCGATATCACATCATTAAAAATGATTAAATGTCATGACTCAGCCTGTAATAAGTTAATCATTAATAGCCGGTGAGTGGTTTTTATATCGTTCAATTAACAGGTGTAAAATCCCCATTGCACCGTGCGCATAAAAATAGACTTCAATAAAAGTAGTAAGGAACTTATGCCACCCGATAATTTTATCCGCTAAATCAGATTCAACAGTATTGAGTAAGAACCATAATCCACCCGATATGGCTACGCATAATAACGCCAGAACACCAAGCCCCTGAATAGTACTGGCAATGCCACCGGAATGGGCTTCAGGTAAGCGATATTTCATCAGCGTATTGATATCCTGTTTAATACCCTCAAAATCCAGCTTAGCCCAAGCAAAATAGTAAGTAAAACCTCTCTGGGTCATCATCCAGCCAAGCATCAGGAAGCCACAGATAATCAGCCCTGACCCGGAAATTACATGCACCCAGGTTATCACGCTGTCCAGGCCATGCCCGGCAAGCGCTTCAGTTTCAGTAAAGTTGGAGTTGATAATTTGTGAAAGTATTAAAAGTGCCACAACGATGTGCAGGGCACGAAAAAAAGGGGCGTACTCATGGGGTAACATATTCCAAATTCGTGATTTCATAGCGATTGCCTTAATGGATTGATCGACATTCTGAATCTTACGAAAGAATTATTAGCTTAACCTTAATTTTAAAATTATTTGCCAACACGTTCTCATTCCGTCAACGTGGCAACAAATATTGGGAAGTGATAACTATTATTATTACCATCGGCATTTTGGCCTATTAACTGAACCCATGGCCAAACGCGTTTTGCCGGGATTATTTATGCTATCTGGCAAATAACGCCCCCCTGTTGCTGTCATTTCAGCCCGACGACATTATTTCCTCATGCATACCCTTAACCTGCCTTTTCTGCGAATCCCTCCGGCAGGCAGTCGGCAGGTTTTGTGTCTGAGGGGGAAACCCTGATAAATCATGATTAATTAGCAGAAATTAATCTATCGAAGGCGGTCTTTAAGGTTGTCGGTTGAGAATATACGATATATTCTCAATGCTTAATTCTTCGCCGGATCACCGCCATGACGACTGCCAGACCCTTGCTCGACGTTCGCCACCTCGCCATTCATACCGATGCCGGATTACCGCTGGTCAAACCGCTTTCCCTGCAGGTGAATTGCCGTGAAATGGTGGCGCTGGTGGGGGAATCCGGTTCCGGTAAAACGCTGAGTTCGCTGGCGTTGATGGGATTGCTGCCGCCGGGTGTGAGTATGACGGGCGGTGAAATCTGGCTGGCTGATAAACAGATTGCCAGCCCGCAGGGCGCGTTTGACACGGCTGTGCGCGGTAAACGGCTGGGGATGATTTTTCAGGAACCGATGACCAGCATGAATCCGGTGCTGAAAGTCGGTGAACAGATAGCTGAAGTGCTGGTGCGCCATCTGGGATTGGGCTGGAAACAGGCGCACCGTGAGGCCATCGCTTTGCTGGATCGGGTCGGCATCCACAATCCTGAGCAACGGGCGAAACAGTATATCCACCAGCTTTCCGGCGGCATGCGTCAGCGGGTCATGATTGCCAGCGCCATCAGTTGTAAGCCGTCGCTGCTGATTGCCGATGAGCCGACCACTGCGCTGGATGTCACCATTCAGACACAGATTCTGGCGTTGCTGCTGGAATTGCAGCAAGAAATGGAGATGGGCGTGCTGCTGATCACCCACGACCTGAGCGTGGTGGCGCGTTACGCTGACCGCGCTTACGTCATGCATCAGGGAAATCTGGTGGAAGCAGGGCCGGTGGCAACACTGCTGACCGATCCGCAGGAACCTTACACCCGCAAACTGATCGCCGCTTCCCAGCCCGAACCGCGTCCGTTCAGCGCAGAAATCAGCGCGGCATCGCCGCTGGTGCGTTTGCGCGAACTGACCAAAAGCTATCCGCAGGCGCAGCGTTTACCTTTCATGCCGGCAAAACGGCAAACGGTGCTTTTCCCGACGTCGCTGGATATCCGTCGCGGCGAAATTCTGGGGCTGATCGGCGAATCCGGTTCGGGGAAAACCACGCTGGGGCGGGCGATCATTGGCCTGACGGAAACTGACAGCGGTGATATCGAATTTGATGGCGTTTCCCTGACCCGCGCCAGTCACGCCACGCGGCAGAAAATGCGCAGCCGCGCACAGATAATTTTCCAGGATCCGTACGCCAGTCTGAACCCTAAAATGACCATCGGTGAGCAAATTGCTGAGCCGCTTCGTGTCTGGAAATTGCGTCCTGCCGGGCAGATTCAGGCGCGGGTAGATGAATTACTCACGCTGGTGGGGCTGGAAGCGCACCACGCCAGCCGGTTGCCCGGCGCATTTTCCGGCGGTCAGCGTCAGCGCGTGGCGATTGCCCGTGCGCTGGCGTTAGAGCCGGAACTGCTGGTGGCGGATGAAGCCGTGTCGGCGTTAGATCTCTCGGTTCGCGGGCAGATCCTGGCATTGCTGGATGAGCTCCGGCGACAACTCGGCCTGACCGTGCTGTTTATCAGCCATGATCTCGCTGCGGTAAAACAGGTGTGTGACCGCGTGGTGGTGCTTTATCACGGTAACATTGTGGAAAGCGGACTTACCGCACAGGTGCTGGGCGCACCGCAGCACGCGTATACGCAAACTTTACTGGCGGCAGCGCCGGATATCAGGCAGGCGTTACAACTGCGCAACGTCAGTTAAAACCCGTCAGCAGGGGCAGTTCAGGATGTTCCGCCCATTCATGCCAGGAGCCAACATAAATGGCCAGTTGCCTGTAACCCGCCAGTTGCAGGGCGGTGAATACCGTGGCGGCACGTGCGCCCCGGTGACAATAAATAATGATCCGCCGGTCGGGATGCAGTCCGGCTTTCTCCGCGCGATGGCGGATTTCTCCGGCATCCTGAAACGCGCCGTTATGCACCACATCCTCCCAGAACAGCAATCTTGCACCGGGAATTCTTCCTGCCCGGTGACAGCATTCATGCGCAAATTCACCGCTGAATTCGGACGGACGCCGGGCGTCGAGAATCTGTGCGCCTGACGCCTGTGCCGCAAGCACTTCCGTCCGCGTGGCCGTCAGTGCTTTGCGCGGTGCGATGTCCGCGCTGATGCCTGCACGGTAATCCGGATTTTCTGCGCTTATCACTGCGCTGTTGCCGGTTCCCGGCATCAGCTCGCCGCCTGCGCGTTGCCAGGCATCCAGCCCGCCATCGAGCACCAGCGGCTGGCAGATGCCGCCGCACAGCGCAAACCACGCACCGCGCGGGGAGCGCATACCGACCTGCTGTTCAAAGAAAACAGGTGTGACGTTGTCACGTATGTCCAGCGACTGCCAGGCACGCTGAAAGGCATTGAACAGGCTGTTCACACCGGCTTCAGTGCTGTCGGGAATAAAGTAATCATAAACATTCAGATGATGCGCGCCCGGCAGGGTTGCGGCCTGCCACTGAGCGATCTCGCGCACATCAATCAGAGCAAACTTTTCGCCATTTTTTTGGCGTTCACGCAGCTCTGCGGCGCTGATAATGATGCGCGGCAGGGGGAAAGCAGAGTAATCAGGCAAGGTAAAATGACTCCGGAAAAAGCGGTAACAGCGTGCCGGTTCCCCGCTGCTGCGCGAGTGCCAGCACGCGGGCCGCCAGGGCGATGTCGAAAACGTTGAGGCCAAACGAGGAGAAATACACACTGTCATCCGGCGCAGGCCGCCAGCCATCGAGCAGCAGATTGCTTAAATCGGCGTCAACGCGGTCCGGCGAAAACTGTCCGGCGCGGTACATCTGGAAAAGGCTTTTGGCGCTGGTTTCGCAGAAATCTCCCCACAAATCGACCACCACTTTTGTGGCGAGGGCAATCGCCTCAAACGCGACTTCGTGATAACCCACCTGAATAACCAGCCTTCCGGGGCGGATTGCCTCCGCGCCCAGCAGCGGTTCGGCGGCGCTGGTGCAGGTGATCACGGCGTCGATGTCTTGTGCGCAGGCGTGCGGTAAACCGGTGATTCGGACCAGCGGCCACGGCAGGTTGTCGCTGTCTGGGACAAAAGCAGATGCGCTGCGGCTCCACCAGCTGACCTGTTGCAGGTCCGGGAAAAGCTGACGCAGCATATCGAGATGCGCCGTGGCCTGCACGCCGGTGCCGAGCAGCAGAACGCGCTGTACGGGACGCGGTGCGGCATGGCGTAACGCCAGCGCCGAGACGGCAGCGGTGCGGGCGGCAGTCAGCGCGGCGCTTTCCACCAGCCCGAGTGGCAGACCGTTATCTGCGCGGTTAATCAGCGTCATCGCCATCGCCTGCGGCAGCCCGTCGTGGACATCGGGGCGATGTGCCGTCCATTTCACGCCAGCGGCATTGAAACGTCCGCCTACGCAGGCGGGCAGCGCGTAGGCTTTTCCCCGCGCACCGGCAAGACTGACGTGGGTTTCCGCTGGCATCTGCGTCTGTTGCTGGCGCATTAATGTGACAACGTCACGCATATCATCCAGCGCGGCCTGCGCCTGCGTACCGCCGAGCGCCATGACATCCCGCTGATTCAGATAGCGAAAACCCTGCGTCATCTCAGTGCTCCAGCAAGGTCTGCGCAAAGGGATACAGCGCCGGTGAGCCGCCACAGTGCACGAAAATCACCCGTGAACCGGCGCTGATTTTGCCTTGGTCCACCAGACTGATCAGCCCGTGCATGGCTTTGCCGGTGTAGACCGGATCCAGCAGCAAACCTTCGGCCTGCGCAACGCGGTAGATAGCATCAATGCCGCCGTCAGACGGCACGCCTTAGGCGGTGCCGACAAATTCGTCTTCAATCCAGATATCGTCAGGCGTCCAGTGTTGTGGCCATTCCAGCAAATCAGCACAATCCTGCGCCATGGCGGAAATTCGTGTCCGGAACCATTCCGCTTTGGCGCTGACGCTGATACCCACGATTTTGGTGTCCGGCCAGTATTTACGTGCGCCGACATACAGCCCGGCCAGCGTACCGCCGGAACCGGTCGGCGCGACAATCACGTCAGGCGGCAACTGATGACGTTCTTTAAGCTGGGCGTCCATTTCTTCGATAGCGCGCACATAACCCAGCGCACCGAGCGGCGTGGCGCCGCCGAGCGGGATAATCAGCGCTTTTTCACCGCGTTCCTGTGCCGCGTCGGCATGGGCATTCATCGCCCCTTCAATCTGGGTGAAATAGCCGTCAGGGTCGAGAAACTCCAGCTCCGCGCCGAACAGCTTATCGAGCAAAAGATTGCCCTGATAGGTTTCCGGCTGATGGCCGCGCAGCACCAGCACCGGTTTCATGCCGAACTTACGCGCCGCCGCCGCCACCATCCGGGCATGGTTGGACTGATGCCCGCCGGTGGTGATAACCACATTGACCTGCTTGCGGCAGGCATCGGCCATCAGATATTCCAGTTTACGGACTTTATTACCGCCGCCGCCGAAGCCGGTGTAATCATCACGTTTGATATCCAGCGTGATGCCGAGTGAGTCGCCGAGTGTGCTCAGGCGTTCGAGCGGTGTGGGGAAGAATCCCAGTGAAACACGTTCAAAATCATCTGCTTGTTTCATCATAATTTTCCTGGTGATTATCTTTTAAAACATTCCCGGATGTTGACGCAAAGCCCCGCCGGATTATTCCGGCAAAGCAGAAAAAGGGGTGTCGCGGGCGTAAAAACGGATCCAGTCGGTGACGGATTGCTGAAAGCGTTCCAGCCCGCGCAGGGTGACAAATTCATTCACGCCGTGCGCATTGCCGCCGTGGCCGAGGCCGCCAATCAGAAAGGCCGGTGCGATGCGGGCAAAGGTATACGCCGGTGCGCAGCCGGGTGCCCACGGCCAGACCTGCGGTTGCGCGCCCTGAGCCTGATAGCTGGCGAGCAGGGCATCGACGCCGGGGCTGTTGCGCGGGAAACGGTGGCCGGGGTAACTGTCGTCCAGCTCAAGTTCCACGCCGTCGAATTCCGCCCGGCTGAGCGTCTGGCGGATTGCCGCCAGCAGGTTTTCACCGTCAATGCCCGGCGGTACGCGCAGCGCGAGTTCCGCGCTGGCGCTGTGCGGGATCACGCCCCGCGCCTGTTGCGGAACACTGCAGATTTCTGAAATGTTGAGCACCGCGCCGTTGATCAGTTGTTGCAGGCAGGCCAGCGTATCGCCGCTGACCGACAATTTTTCGCTGCGGCGAAAGTGCAGTTCATCGCTGATGCTGAACTGTTGCGCCAGGGTATGCAGCAGCCGGTTTGCCGGTTCATCCACCGCCTGACGGGCGATGACGCCGCTGTTTTCGGCGGGTGCAATGGCATGAAGGGCATGAACCAGCCGCCAGACGGGATTGGCAATCCAGTTGGCGTTACTGGCATGGATAGCCGCGTGAGGGCCACCCCATGCGCCGCCCCTGACCCGTAAACGGCCGCCGCTCAGTCCGCTGAAACCGAGATACACGCGGGGTGCGCCGCCGCCGTATTCACACAGCGAGGGGAAAAACACCGCCCCGGCGGACGACACCGGACAGGGTTCCTGCGCCAGATAACGCCGCAACCGGCCACTGCCCGTTTCTTCCTCGCCTTCGAGAATGATCTCGAGATTAACGTCCGGCCCGCCTGCGTCGCACAGCGATTTTATCGCCATCAGCATGCCTGCCAGTGGCCCTTTATTGTTCTCTGCGCCGCGTGCGATATATACCGCACCGATGCCCGGCCATTCGGCAATACCGCCGGTGAAGGGCGGGAATTCCCAGCCTTCGTCCGTGGCGGGCATCACGTCGTACATGTTGTACAGCACCAGCGTTTTTGCCGCCTGACGCTCAATGCGCATGTGCACCAGCGGCGGCGTGTTGTCGTCGTTCTGCTGGCTGACCGGCAACACCGGCACGCCGTTAAGCTGCTGGCGGATCCAGTCTTCCAGCCACTGTGCCAGTTCGCGCTGCTGGCTGATCTGGCCGGAAACACTGGCGAACGGCGTCATCGCATGGAGCAAATCGAGCGTCGGTTGCAGCGCAGGGGGAACGGGATGTGTCACAGGCGGATCCTCGGATTGAGTACCACATAGAGCAAATCGATAATCAGGTTAATGCCGACAAACACCAGCGCGGCGAGCAGCACAATGGCCTGTACCAGCGGAAAATCGCGGTTCTGGATCGCCTGAACGGCGAGGCGACCAATACCCGGCCAGGCAAAAATGATTTCGGTCACCAGCGCACCGCCAAGCAGCGAGGCGAAATACATGCCCTGCACGGTAATGACCGGGATCAGCGCATTGCGTAAACCGTGGCGAACCACAATACGCCAGCGGCTCAGCCCTTTGGCGCGGGCGGTACGGATGTAATCTTGTTGCAGAACGTCAATCAGGCTGGCGCGGATCAGCCGCGCAATGGCGCTCATGTAATACGCGCCGAGGCTGATGGCAGGCATCACCAGCTGACTGGCGCTGCCATACCCGCCGGACGGCAACCAGCGCAGGTTCAGGCTGAAGGCGATGATCAGCAGCAGGCCAAGCCAGAACACCGGCACCGCCTGACCGCTGAAGGCCAGCAGGCGTGAGACCAGATCCCATAGTGTGTTCTGATATAACGCGCTGACGATGCCGAGCAGCAAACCGGCGACGGTGCTCCAGAGCAATGCGGTAATGGCCAGCAGCAGGGTGGCGGGAACGCGCTGGCCGATGAGTTCGGTGACCGGCTGGCTGTAGCGCAGTGATTCGCCCAGATCGCCCTGTAAAACACCGGTCAGATAATGCCAGTACTGCCACGTCAGTGAACGGTCAAAGCCCATGCTGTGGCGGAAATTGTCGATTTCCTGCTGGCTGGAGCCTGGCGGCATCATGACCGCAGCCGGATCGCCGGTCAGGTGCAGGCTGTAAAAAATCAGCAGCGACACGCCAAACATCACCAGCACTGACTGCCCGAGGCGTTGCAAGATATAACGCAGCATATCAGTCGAGCCTCGTGTGGGTTTTACGCAGCAGGCTGTCGCCGAGCAGGTTGCAGCCAATCACCAGTGCGGCAATCACCAGCCCCGGATACAGCACCAGCCACTGTGCGAGCAGCATATAAGAACGGCCTTCGCCGATCAGATTACCGAGCGTCGGCGTCGGCGGCTGAATGCCCATGCCGAGAAAACCAATCGAGGCTTCCAGCACGATCAGGCGCGGAATATCCAGCGTCAGCAGCACGATCAGCGGGGTCATCAGACTGGGCAGCACATGGCGCAGCAAAATGCGCGGGGTGGAAAATCCCATGGCTTTGACCGATTCGATAAATTCCAGCTCGCGGATTTCCAGTGTTTTGGCACGGGCGACACGGGCATAAATCGCCCAACTGGTCACGCCCATGATCACAATAATATTGGTGAGTGACGCGCCGAACAGCGCCATCACCAGCAGGATCAGCAGGATGAACGGCACCGCCAGCTGGATGTCCATCAGGCGCATGATCAGCGCGTCGAGCCAGCCGCCGGTATAACCGGCAATCATGCCCAGCGCCGAGCCCGTCACCGCCGCAATTAACGCTGCCAGCAACACCACCATCAGCGAAAGCCGCGTACCGGATAAAATACGCGACAGCAAATCGCGCCCCAGTTGATCGGTGCCCAGCAGATGATGGCCGCCCGGCGAGGAAAAGGCCGCAGCCAGATCATTGGTCAGCGGATCCGGCAGGGGCAGCCACGGCGCCAGCAGCGCCGGGACAATCACCAGTAGCAGCAACAGTCCGCCGAGGAGCCCGTCGCCGTAAAACCGGCGGCGGGATTTCCTTTGCAGGGTTGTACGCAGTGAAATCATTTCATCCTCAGGTCAAACAGCGGGATCCGCGAATCGGCGCGGCCGGTGAAGGTCACGTTGTCGGCACTGGCATACAGGGAATCTTCTTTGTACAGCGGAATAAGCGGTTGCTGACTGGCAACAACCTGCTGTATCTGCTGCAAAATCTTCTCACGTTTGGCCGGGTCGACCGTGATACGACTGCTGTTCAGCAGGGCATCCAGTTCAGGCGAATTCACCGTAGAATACGGCTCGCCGGAGTGCAGGATCGGATAAAGCGCGGCATCGGCGTCCAGCGTCTGTGTTGATCCCCACGCCAGCATGTACATCGGTGCCTGTTTCTGCGCCGCGACCTGCTGGGTATAGACCGACCATTCCGGCACTTCGAGTTGCGCTTTCACGCCGATGGCTGCCAGATCCTGCACAATCGCCTGGGCGACGTCTGCACTGGCAATATAACGGCGGGGTGCCTGGAAGCGCAGGGTGAAGCCTTGCGGATAGCCCGCTTCTGCCAGTAACGCTTTGGCTTTGGCGATGTCCTGCGCCGGTGCAGGGATCGCCTCATAGCCAAAATCTTTCGGCCCGGCCATGGTGCCGGTCGGCGTGCCGAAACCGTGCAGTAAATCGCGGGTATAGGCCGTGCGGTTCAGCGCCAGTGATAACGCCTGACGGACGCGCACATCATTCAGCGGTTTCTGGTCGTTCTTCAGTCCGAGGTAAATGGTCAGTCCGCCATTTTTTACCTGTTCGAGATGCACGCCCGGTTTATTTTTCAGCGCTGGCACCAGATCGGCCGGTACGCCATCAACCAGTTGTACTTCGCCGGTCAGCAGGGCGGTGATGCGCCCGGTGGCCTCCGGGATCGGACGCCAGGTGACGGTATCGATGGCGGGCTTGCCGCGCCAGTAACCCGGATTGGCCTGCATCACCACTTTTTCATCGGGAATAAATGCGGTGAGGGTATACGCGCCGGAACCCACCGGTTTGCGGGCAAATTCCGCAGCACCGACCTTGGTGACATACGCCGGTGGCACAATATAGGTCGGGTAGCGACTCATGCGGGTTGGCAGCAGCGGGTCGGGGCCGGTGGTGTGGATTTTCACCTGATAATCGCCGGTAACTTCCACGGATTTGATGGTGCGGATATACGAAATGGTCGGCGCGTGATTCGCAGGATCCAGAATACGGTCGATAGAGAATTTCACCGCCTGCGCATTGACCGGCTCGCCGTCGCTGAACTTCACACCCTGACGCAGGGTGAACTCCCAGGTGGTATCATCGGGTGATTTCCAGCTTGTCGCCAGCCCCGGTTGCAACTGCATATTGGCGTCGCGCAGCACCAGCGTATCAAAGAGGTTATCCACCAGTGTGGCAGACTCTTTCAGGAAACCCGGGTCCATCGCCGTGGCGGAAGCTGGCTGGGCGATCACCAGTTCAGAGGCGAAAGCAGCCGGTGTTGTCAGGCTGATAAGCAGGGCCAGTGAAGCCGGTTTAAAGGCAGGTATTCTCATTACGGTCATTCCCAAAGTGAAGCCGCCAGAAGAGTTGACGGAATTAACGTGAAGGTTGTGCGTCACAAAAACGGTCAATCAGTATTCAATTCCTCAATACATGATATATCCTATATAATGTATTTTTGGCAAGCTACAGATTAAACCGCAAAAGAAAAGCCATTATTTTGCTAAAGGAAAACGTCAGATGTTTGAGATGGAAAAAGCGCAGCGTGTCAGCCTCACTATGCAGGTGGAGGCCAAACTGAAAGGGGCATTAATTGTCGGCGTACTCAAACCGGGCGCGCGGCTGGTGACCAAAGAAATTGCTGAAAAACTGGGCACCAGCGTGACACCGGTGCGCGAAGCATTGCTGCGTCTGGTGTCGGCGGGCGCGCTTGATGCGACGCCTGCACAGGCTTTTCTGGTGCCTAAAATTGCGCTGGCGCGGTATCAGGAAATCACCCTTATCCGCAAAAATCTTGAAGGGCTGGCGGTATCGCAAGCCTGCGGGCAGATCACTGCGCAACACCTCGCTTTGCTGAAAACGCTGAATACCCGATTTATGGCGGCGAAAGTGGAAAATAACGTTGAGGACGCTTTAGAGGCTAACCGGGAGTTTCGTTTCACTCTGTATGAAATGGCCGCGATGCCCACGCTGACCGCGCTGATTGAGCAGTTGTGGGTGCAGATTGGTCCGTGTTTTAACTATCTTTATCCGCAGTCACCGCATATGGCGCAGGGCCAGCATAATTACGATCAACTGCTGGTGGCGCTGGAAGCGGGCGACGCTAAACGCTGCGTGAAGCTTATCCACAAATCGATTGATGACGGCGCAGCCATTCTCGGTAAGCATTATTTTCTACAGGAGTGACGGGCGGTTGCCGGGAGTCAGGAGGAATTGCCAGACTGCAACACGCAGTCTGGCAGGGTGGTTCATCAGAACATCAGTACCATCCACGGATAGGCAATCAGCATCATGCCGCCGAGGAAAATCGCGCCGAAGATGGTACCAAGGCGCCAGTAGTCTTTGGTTGGCAGATAGCCGCTGCCGTAATAAATCGGGCTCGGGCCGGTGCCGTACGGGGTGATGATCCCCATCACGCCCAGCGAGGTCACCATCATCAGACAGTAAACCGGCATATTGATGCCCGGAATAGCCGCCGCAATGGTCAGCATCGCCGGTAACAGCGCGGTGGTATGCGCCGTGGTACTGGCGAACAGGTAGTGCAGCAGGAAGAACGCAATCAGCAGCATAACTGCCGCGACCTGCGGGTCGAATCCGTCGAGTAACTGACCGCCTTCTTTACCCAGCCAGGCAATAAAACCAACGCGGGCCAGACCATCCGCCAGCGCGACCAGCGTCGCAAACCACGCGAAGGTGTTCCAGGCCGGTTTATTACTGGTGATATCGTTCCAGTTCAGCACGCCGGTCCACAGCATCAGCACCACGACCAGCAACGCAGCCAGCGCGGGTTCAATCCACGCAGCGGCAAAAATCCACATCAGCAGCGCAGAACATACAAAGATCAGCAGCAGGATTTCGTTACGCGACAGCTTACCCAGTTTGTCGAGTTCGCTTTTCGCCCAGCGCGGCACCTCGTCATTAATCTTCACTTCCGGCGGATAGAACCAGTAGGCCAGCAAAGGCATGGTCAGGATCAGCAGCACCCCCAGCGGCAGAAACGCCAGGAACCACATACCCCAGGAAATCGTAAAGCCGGTGATACTTTTCACCAGCGCCAGTGCCAGCAGGTTCGGGGCCAGCGCCGACAGGAACATCGAACTGGTGATACACGCGGCGGTAATCGCCACCCACATCAGATAAGAACCGATTTTGCGCGCACTCGGGTCATTGGGTTTGGAGCCGTATAACGGCGGCAGGTTGGCGATGATCGGGTAAATGGTTCCGCCGCTGCGTGCGGTGTTGGACGGCGTGAAAGGTGCCAGCAACAGATCCGCAAAGGTAATGGCGTAACCTAATGTCAGGCTGCGACGGCCAAGATATTTCACCAGGATCAGCGCCAGACGGCGACCAAACTGCGTTTTGTCATATCCGGCGGCAAACATAAACGCGCCAAAAATAAGCCAGACCGTCGAGTTGCCGAAGCCGCTCACCGCCCATTTGAACGCCTCGGCGGGCATTTTAAATTTCGGGTTGGCGATTTCGTCCGGACTGAATAACAGCCACTGACTGAAGAGGGCGATCACCACCACGCCGGTCAGGCCGATCACGGCGCCGGGCAAGGGTTCGAAAATCAGGCCGACAATCACGCCGACAAAGATGGCGAAGAAATGCCACGCATAGGGTTCAAGCCCGGCGGGGACCGGCGTCAGCAGTAAAAGCACCGCCACCAGCACCGGCAGGAACAACATAATCAGACGTTTTTTTAGTCCCCCGGAGGCCGGATCGGCCTTGCCGGGAACATTCAATGTCGATGTGGGTTTCATAAATTTTGTCTGCCCGTAATTGAGTGTGAGCGTTACGCCACGGTTATCAAAGATGGTGTTCTGATTCGGAAAACCATTAATTTCTTTCGAACTTAAATGCGTTAAGCGGTACGCAATGACAGCGAATCCTCTGTGACGAAATTAAGATGTTACTTTTATTCTTAGCCTGAATGACGCAATACATTCACTTATATCAATACGGTATCATTACAATAAGTGTGGTTATTTATTTATCGAAATAATCCGTTTAAGTGAATGTAGAGTAAATTTGCGTAAACGCCAGTTGTAGCAGTCAACTCTATGATTTTGAAGGTGAAATTTTTTATGTTATTCTAATGTTGATTTTTGTCAACTCATCATTAACAATTGAAGGTGGCATGGGTTTCTGTGTCGGATAAATAAACAACTCCTGTTTCCAGCACGTTTATAACGCCAATTTCATCGCCTGATGCAAATAAATTAGCTAACAGATTTCTATATTCGCCTGCTTCGGATTGCTTAATTAAACGTAGTTTTTTTACGGTAAGTAATGCGGCCATGGAAAAATTCAAGACTTACAGATTTCGGAGTTGATCATAATGAATAAGCTGACACCGGTACTGAATCCGCTCACGCTGCCAAACGGTGCGGTACTGAAAAACCGTCTGCTGATGGCCCCGATGACTACCTGCACCGGCTTTTATGACGGTACCGTCACCAGTGAACTGGTGGAATATTACCGCGACCGTGCTGGCAGCATCGGCACAATCATCGTCGAATGTTGCTTCATTGATCGCATGGGCCCGGCGTTTCCGGGTGCTATCGCTATCGACAGCGATAACAAAATTGCCGGTCTGAAGAAAATTGCCGATGCCATTAAATCCAAAGGCTCGAAAGCGATTTTACAGATTTACCACGGCGGCAGAATGGTGGAACCGGAGTTGATCGGCGGCCGTACGCCTGTCGCCCCAAGCGCCATCGCTGCACCCCGTGAAGGCGCGACCCGGCCAAAAGAACTGACCGGCGAAGAAGTGGAAACCATGATCACCAAATTTGGTGATGCCGTTAACCGCGCCATTAAAGCCGGTTTCGATGGTGTAGAAATCCACGGCGCTAACACCTATCTGATCCAGCAATTTTACTCGCCGAACTCCAACCAGCGCACCGACCAATGGGGCGGTGACCGCGACAAACGCGCCCGTTTCCCGCTGGAAGTGCTCGACATCACCCACAAAATGGCGGAGCGCTTTGCCGACGCCTCCTTTATTATCGGCTACCGTTTTTCGCCGGAAGAGCTGGAAGTGCCGGGCATCCGTTTTGACGACACGATGTATCTGCTGGAAAAACTCGCTGCGCGCGGGCTGGACTATGTGCATTTCTCGGTCGGGCAACTGTTGCGTCCCTCTATCGTCGATACGCAGGACCCGACGCCGCTGATCACTAAATTCCGTGCCATGCGCTCTGAAACACTGGCGAAAGTGCCGGTGATTGGCGTCGGCGGCGTGATCAACAAAGCTGATGCCGAAAAAGGGCTGGAATACGGTTTTGATCTGATCGCGGTGGGTAAAGCCTGTATTGCTTATCCGGACTGGGCTGACCGCATCGTCAATAACGATCATCTTGAGCTGTTTATCGACAGCCATAAACGCGAAGAACTGAACATCCCTGAACCGCTGTGGCGCTTCTCTCTGGTTGACGCCATGATCCGCGACACCAGCGTCACCGGCCGTAAATACAAAGCCGGGGTGTATCAGGAGAAAGTCGAAGCCGAAGCGCTGAAACTGAAAATCAGCGTCACGCTCGACACTGACCGTATTACCGATATCGCGCTGGTGAAAGACGACTCGCTGGACGTCGATTTCACGACCACTTTCGAAAGCCTGCGTACGCGCATGCTGGTCGCCAACAGCCCGCACGTCGATGCCATCACCGGTGCGACCACCCAGAGTGAGGCGCTGAAAAAAGCCGTTTCCCGCGCGCTGGCAACTTCCAGCAAAGAACACGTCATTGAAGAAGGCGGCAACCCGCAGGCTCCGCAAAACTACGATGTCGTGGTGATCGGCAGCGGCGGCGCAGGGCTGGCTGCAGCGATTCAGGCGCACGACGAAGGCGCGCATGTGGTCATTATCGAGAAGATGCCCACTATCGGCGGCAATACCATCAAAGCCTCCGTCGGGATGAACGCCGCAGAAACCCGTTTCCAGAAACTGAAAGGCATCGAAGACAGCAAAGACCTGTTCTATGAAGAAACGCTGAAAGGCGGCAAGTTCAAAAACAACCCGGTGCTGCTGAGAGAGTTTGTGGAACTGGCACCGGAAGCCGTCGAATGGCTGGCGGCGAAAGAGATTGAACTGAATGACATCACCATCACCGGCGGGATGAGTATCGACCGAACACACCGTCCGGCGGATCGTTCCGCCGTTGGTGGTTTCCTGATCAGCGGCCTGGTGAAAAATATCAACAAGCGCGACATCGAAGTGCTGCTTGAAACCTCCGTCGCCGAAATCCTGTCCGAAAACGGCGTGGTGACCGGCGTGAAAGTGGTGGATGAATATAATGACAGCCGCATTCTGAATGCGAAAAGCGTGATTGTCGCCACCGGCGGTTTCAGTGCTAACCGCGAGATGGTGGTGAAATATCGCCCGGAACTGGACGGTTTTGTGACCACCAACCATGCGGGTGCGACCGGCAGCGGGATTGCCTTGCTACAGAAACTGGGCGCGGACACGGTGGATATGGGTGAAATCCAGATCCACCCGACGGTGGAACAGACCACGTCTTATCTGATTTCCGAAGCCATTCGCGGCGGCGGCGCGATCCTGATCAGCCAGGCCGGAAAGCGTTTCTATAACGAGATGGAAACCCGCGATAAAGTCTCGGCTGAAATCATCGCCTTACCGGAGAAAAGTGCGTGGGTGATCTTCGATGAACAGGTGCGGTCGAATAACAGAG
Source organism: Rahnella sp. CJA17(1/100) (assembly GCF_963881615.1). Classification (NCBI taxonomy): domain Bacteria; kingdom Pseudomonadati; phylum Pseudomonadota; class Gammaproteobacteria; order Enterobacterales; family Yersiniaceae; genus Rahnella; species Rahnella sp. CJA17(1/100). Next base: position 150,552 of record NZ_CAWOJA010000033.1, read on the forward strand.
CGGCTGACGAGTATATCGCCAAAGGCTTTGTGATAAGCGCGCCAACGCCGGAGAAACTGGCAGTAAAACTCAATATGGATCCTCACACATTGTCGGAAACCCTGCTGCGCTACAATCTGTTTGTGGTGGAGAAAAAGGACGAAGACTTTGGCCGTACCACTGCGCTGCGCCATCCGCTCAATCAGGGGCCGTTCTTTGCTATCCGCATCGCGCCGGGCGTGCATCACACCATGGGCGGTGTGACCATCAACCCGGATACCGCCGTGCTTGATGCGCAAAAACAGGTGATCACCGGTGCCTGGGCCGCAGGCGAAGTGGTCGGCGGCATCCATGGCGCAAACCGCATCGGCGGTAACGCTGTCGCCGATATCATTATCTTCGGCATTCTCGCCGGTAAGAATGCGGCGGCGCTGGCGAAGCGGTAAGCGACAGAAGGTTAATGCTTTAAAATGAAAAACCCACGTCTGAGCGTGGGTTTTTTTATGGGGAACGGATGCTTCAGCCGAAAGCCTCCCGCACCGCCTGAATAAAACTGCGGATCTTCACGGTCTGTCGCAGACCGGCGGGTGTGAGGATATGCATGGGTCTTGACGGCCCGTCGTAATCAGGTAATACCTGCACCAGCCGTCCGGCGTTGATCTCTTCGCGCAGCACATCTTCCGGCCCCAGCGTCACGCCGTATCCGCTGACGGCGGCGTGCAGCAGTGCGCGCCAGTCATTCGAGCGCAGACGGCCTAGCGGATGGATTTCCTGCATTTTCCCGTCCTGATAAAATTGCCAGCGGCAGGGGGCCTGTGGCGACCAGATTCCGTAAACCAGACAGGAATGCGTCGCCAGTTCCGCCGGGGTTTCCGGTGCGCCATTTTGTGCAAGATAGCCCTGCGAGGCACAGGCAATCAGCCGGTATGGCCGCAGCGGATAAGCAATCATCTGGCTGTCACTCAGTTCGCCAATGCGCAGGATCACCTCATAGCCTTCCTCGACCGGATCGACCATGCGGTCGCTGAGCGTCAGTTCAATCTGCGTCTCCGGATACTGCGCCAGATACTGTGTAATGAATGGCGCCAGTGACGATGTGCCGAAGGTGACGGGCGCATTAACACGCAGCGTGCCGGAAGGCGTGACTTTCATCTCCAGCGCGATAGCATCCGCCGCTTCGGCCTCAGAGAGCACGATTTTACAGCGATCATAATAGCTGCGTCCGATGTCTGTCAGGTGCTGACGCCGCGTCGTGCGGTTGATCAGTGCCGTCCCCAGCCGGGCGATATGTTTGGCCACCATCTGCGGGGAAATACGCAATGCTTCTGCTGCTGCCGCGAAAGAACCCAGATCAGCGGTTCTGACGAACACGTTCATGCTGGTTAAGCGATCCATGATTCCCTCTTGTTTGTTGTTTGTTTATGTCTGTGGTGGTGATTTATCAATGTTCAGTGTGGAATTATTCTTACCCTATCGACAACAAAATGAAAGGTAAGAATCATGAAAATAGGCATTTTGGGTGCAGGGTTCGTAGGCCGGGCGGTGGCAAAACTGGCGATTAAAGCCGGACATCAGGTGATGCTGAGTAATTCTCGCGGTCCTCAGACGTTGTTCAGCCTGAAGCCGATGATCGGTTGCGAAATCGGTACCGCGACGCAAGCGGCTGCTTTTGGCGATATCGTGGTGATTGCCGTGCCGCTGACGGCTATCGGACAACTGCCCGTGGCGGAGATTGCCGGAAAACCGGTCATCGATGCCGTAAATTATTACCCTGAACGTGACGGTCAGGTGGCAGAACTGGACGATCAGACAACGACTACCAGCGAATATCTCGCGGGCTTCCTGCCGCATTCAGAAATCACCAAAGCATTCAATGCGATTCAGATGACCGATCTCGAAAACGACGGTTTACCCGCTGGCGACCCGCAACGTCGCGCTCTGCCCGTAGCCGGTGATGATGCGGAAACGAAAAAGGCGGTGATCGCGCTGTATGACGCCTTTGGTTTTGACGCCGTCGATGCAGGCGCTCTTTCCGAAGGCTGGCGCTTCCAGCGCGGCATGCCGTCTTATTGTGTGCGGATGACGCAAAGTGAATTACGGGAAGTGCTGGAAGGCGCAGTAAGGCCGGAACCTGCGAGAAGATAAAAGGGCGGTTTTACCCCTCAAAAATTTTAAATGTGCTTAGGCTGAGATAACGTTTGAAACCCTCTCCCAACTTCCCCCTTCACAGGGGGAAGCGTTGATCAAGCATCAGCGAGTTTGGCTTTTCTTCTGCCTTTAAACCCCCTCCGGCACCCACGCGCCCTGCAATTTCACCTGCGGGAAGCCTGCTGTCAGAATGCGCAATTCGGCATCGCGCGGAGTGTTGTCGCCCTGGCCCTGAATGCTGACGATGTCCTGCGGGCAGGCGGAGAAGGCGACGTAGCAGTCCATTTCGGCGCGCAGGATAATGTAGTCGCCAGGGCGCGTCACCACCGGCAAGGTTTTCAGGGTACGGCCATCCGGCTGAACCTGAATGTTCATGAAGATGTTGAACGAGGCCAGATTGCCGTGCGGCAGTGTTACGCCCAGTTCCGCCATGCCTTCAAACAGGTTGTCGTGGCAGTTGCGGTGCGGTTCGGTGCAGCCGAGTAACTCGTAACGACGCGCATCGCACGCGGCCATAAAGGTGTCGTGCACGCCGGGTGAGGTGTCGGCGACCAGCGTCAGAATCGGGTGGCGCTGGCTGGTGATAAAGCTGTCACCGACCTGCGGATTCAGCCGCTGGTTCCAGACACGGGTGGCTTCCATACACATATATTCACTGACGTCTTCGGCGTTATACGCCCAGCAATCCACCACCTGGGTGCCGTACAAATTCACCACCTGCACGGCTTCGCCTTTCGCCAGACGCACGGCTTTACCGTGGCGGGCGGCAATCAACTGGATGTCACGATGCTCAAATTCAGCCGACATTTTTTTCTCCTGATTAATGTTGCATGCTGCGACGGTAGCGCGTCATGCGAAATTCAATATGGCGCGCCAGCCAGTCAATCAGACTGTTCAGCACCCAGTAACACAGCGCGACCGTGAGATAAATCTCCAGCGGCGCGTAAGTCTCAGAAATCGCCTGTCTGGCGGCGTACATAAACTCCTGCACCGATACAATCGACAGCAGGGCGGAGTCTTTAATCAGGCCGATCATCAGCCCGACCAGTGGCGATAACATCTGCGGCAGCGTTTGTGGCAACACCACGTCGCGAAGTTGTTCCGTACGGCTCAGCCCTAAAACACGACAGGCTTCCCACTGGCCGCGCGGTAACATCTCAATCGCCGAGCGTACGACCTGCGCGATATACGGCGCGTAATACAACGTCAGTGCCAGCACGCCGACCTGTGGCGAGGTAAAGGTGATGTCGTATTCCGGCAGGACGAAATAGAGCAGATAAATAACGATCAGCAGCGGAAGCGCCAGCGTCAGGCTGGTGTAAAGATGCAGCAACCGTTGCCAGAATGGCGGGGCACGCATCAGCGCGACGGCCATCAGCGTGCCCCATAACAGCGAGCAGATCGCCGCAATGGCACAGAGTTTTAACGTGGCAATCATGCCTGCGCCGAGCGACGGTAATGCGGTAAGAATTGCCTGCCAGTCCATTACGCCATCCTCCGCTTGGCTTCCAGATGCCGTACCGCGCTGATCAGCGGCAGGGCGATCAGCAGATACCCGGCTGACACCAGCAGCAGCACCTGAGTGGCGTCGTAAGTGCGGGCGATAACGATTTGTCCGGCATAGGTCAGTTCGGTCAGCGCCACCACGGACGCCAGCGGCGTAGTCTTCAGCAAAATCGTAAACTCGTTCACCAGCATCGGCAGGCTGGCGCGGATCACCTGCGGGTTGATCACATACCACCACGTCAGCCAGCGGTTCAGCCCCAGCGTGCGCGCCGCTTCACGTTGTCCGCGGGTCACCAGACTCTGATTGACCCGCAAGATTTCCGCGACGTAAGCCCCGCTGTTCAGGCCAATCGCCAGCACCGCCGCCAGCATTGGCTGACCGCCGAGGCCGAGACGCGGCAGGGTGAAGAACACCACAAAGAGCTGCACGATAGCCGGTGTGCCACGCATCAGGCTGACATACAACCGCCCGGTGACGCGCCACAGCCAGGCATTGCGTAGCTGGATAAAGCAGATGATTTGCCCGCACACCAGGCTCAGCAGCGCCGCCAGTACGGTAAGTGTCAGCGTCATCAGCAGGCCATGGCCTAATTCGGGAAGTGCTGCAATCACCTGGTCATCCAGCCCCAACATGCGTTATTCCTCGTCAAATGCTGACAGATTTTCCGCGACCGAAAGCTTCAGCGGCGCGGGTTTATCGTTGCCTTCAATACCGGTGCAGCAGGCAGAAACCACAAAGACGGTATCGGCCACCACGCGACAGGTAATGCTGTCGCCCGGCCGCGTGCGGTTGGTTTCCGGCAAAATATCACCTTCTCGCGTCAGCCGGACGTGCATGAACAGATTGATGGGATCCGGCAGTTTCGGCACATTCATGCCCAGCCGTGCCAGTTCACTTTTTACCGACTCAATGCAGCCATCCCCCTGATAACCACGCTCAGCCAGCCATGCGGTGGTCGAACCCGGCAGCAGCAGGTCATGGCGTTTTACGCTGTCCTTGCCCAGCACCATTACCGGACGACGGCGGTTATTCACCAGACGCATCCCAGAACCCAGCAGATAGCTGTTGCTGAATACGCGGGTGTGATGAACCGACAGCCAGACAGCAGGGTCGCTCAGGCTGAAGCCAAACAGTGAGGCCACCGCGCCTTCGCCCGCTGCCGTGATGCGCAACAGTTGCCCGCGCAGCACGCGAATGGAGCCCGTCTCACCGGCTTTGATATCCACCGGCCCGGCCAGCGGACGGACTTCACTTTCGGCCCAGGCCTCACGCATTAACAGCATGCTGAATCTCCCCGTGGTAATGATTGCTGACCTGAATATCAACCGGCGTGACCTGCAAACCGTTGCCGGGAATGATGTCCTGCGGGCAGGACGACACCGCGCAAATCAGGTCACACAGCGCTTCAAAGACAATACAGTCACCGGCTTTACTGTTCGGGTCAGTGACTTCCATGCGGCCATCGGCGGTGACCGGCCCGTTCTGGAACAGGTTGAACGGTTCCGGCAGGCTGAAATAGGTCACACCGTGTGCCTTCATGCCATCAAGCAGGTTATCGACGCAGTTGCGATGGCCTTCAACACCGAAATCGATACTGAAACGCGTGCGGTCGCAGGCCGGAACATTGGCGTCATGAATACCAATGGTGTCGGCGATGATGCGCAACATCGGGCGGTTTTCACTCGACCACAGCGCATCTCCGGGTTTGAAGAACAGCGAGCGCAGATGCTGACGCGTATGCACCGGCGACAGTTTTTCATTCAGGTCAGCGGCATTCACGGCCACAAAATCGGCGGCCTGCTGACCTTCGGCATCAATGACGGTAATAAATTGCCCTTTGTTCACGGTAAAGGTTTTGCCGTGACCGGCGGGCACCGTCAGCAGGGATTGGCACATAACTTACTCCTGAGGAATGAAATCGCTGGCGGGCACGGTAAAGGTGGTGCCGAGATACTGTTTTTGCAGCGTGGTGAGTTCGCCATCTTTCTGCATCGCCAAAATATGATCGCTGATGGCTTTGTTCAGGCGGGTGTCGTCTTTACGTGTTGCCCACGCCATCCACTGTGACGGGCCAGCTTCGCCAACCTGAGCCACTTTGTTCGGGTATTTTTTAACGATCGGTGCGAGCACCGAAATGTCGTCAAACACGAAATCGGCGCGTTTAGTCATCAGCGTGCTGACGGTCTGATCCAGCGTATCCACGCTGATGATGGTGATCGGCTTCTTGCCTTCTTTGGTCAGCGTTTCGTTAAAGCCCTTGAGCAACTGTTCCGGCACGCTGGCGCTTTTCACGGCTCCGCTCAGACCGGACAACTGTTCCGGCGACAACGTTTTGCCGCTGAATTTTTTCACATCGGCCTCGCGCACCAGCACACCATTGACGGTTTTGCTGTAAGGCACCGTGAACAGCACTTTTTTGGCGCGTTCGGCGGTGACGTTAAGGGAAGAACCTTCGGCATTGAATGAGCCGGAGATCAGGCCGGGCAGAATGCCGCTGAACGCGGTTTTCTGAAACTCCAGTTTCACGCCGAGGTCTTTGGCGAAAGATTGCATGATCGCCACGCTGTAGCCGGTGATCTCGCCTTTATCGTTGGTGAATTCATAAGGTGGGAAGGTCGGGTCGATGCCGACGGTGATTTTACCGCTGCTTTTGATGTCTGACAGCGTATCAGCTTGTGCGGTGCCAGCCGCGCCAGCCGTGATTAAAGCGGCGATCAGCAATGCTATTTTTTTCATTATGGTGATTCCCTGGTGTTGGTGAAATGTCACTGACCACAGAGCAGTTTCCATGCCACTTTTTTAATCACTCGCAGCCTGAATATGACGGGAAACATTTTTTTCTTCCATAATCAATGAGAAACAAATGTTTCTTGTTTTAATATTTATATTTCTCGGGTTTCATCGGGAGGAATGAAAAAGCGGCGGAAAGATCCGCCGCTGCACTGATTTGGGGATAAGTGTTCAGCCGTTGCGCCAGTGTGGCGCATTACTCCAGTTCTTCGAGGCTCTGGTGCAGGGTTTCGATGGTGGCGAGATGGTAGCTGCCGGTTTTACCCATGCGACGGGCGACCAGTGAACAGAGCAGGTTACAGACGCCGGAAAGCGCCACGGTGCTGTCGAAAATCAGATTAACGTCGGTATGACAGCGCAAGACCCAGTTGGCATATTTCGCTGGTTTACCCGCCAGCACATCGGAGATATACAGCATCGGCACCTGCATGTCAGCCAGGGCACTCATGGCGGTTTCCAGTGCAGGCATACGACGGCGCAGCCCGACGCAGATCACCACATCCTGCGGGCCAAGCGCTGCCAGATGTTCTGCCAGCGAATCACCGGCGCGCGGCAGCAGGCGTACGTCGGGGTGAACGTGGATCAGGTCGCGGTAAATCAGCATGGCGATGGTCTGACTGTGACGCCAGCCCATCACCACCACACGCTTCGCGTTGGCAATGGCCTCCACGCAGGCTTCAAGCTGGTCATCTTCCAGTAAACGGAACGTGTTCACCAGGCTGGAGACCTCTTTTTCCAGATGATTTTGTATCAGCGTGCCCAGGGGCGAAGCGCTGGGTGCGGCCTGAAGATACAGAGGCGAGCCGCTGTTTTGCATTTCACGCGCCTGACGGCGGGCAGCATCGTAGCTTTCATAACCGATATGGCGAAAGAATCGCGTGGCAGTCGCTTTGGATACGCCCGCGCTCTGCGCCAGTTCAGTCGCGGTATTCATCGCCAGCTGGCCCGGCGCGGCTAACAGGACGTCGGCTAAACGTTGTTCGTGCAACGAAAGCTGATCCCATTGCTGCCGGATACGGCTTTCCAGCGATGCCGTTTTTGCGCTCATGAATGATCCCCGGAAAGAAAAAACTCATCCTGCACAGAACGTGCCGGATTGTCATGCACAATCTTTATCGCGGTATTGACAGTGCACCGGGGATGATGGTTGTATTATACAACTATCAGCCAAAATCCCGGGTAAACGCATGCCAGACCACGCCTTAATCGAAGAAATCCGTTCCTCCTCGCGCCTTATGGTACGCGAGCTGGGTTTTATGAACGCCACGCTGGCGGCCACAGAATATTCACCTTCTGCCGTACACAGCCTGGTGGAAATTGAAAATCAGGGCGCCATGACCGCCGCGCAACTGGTGCAGATCCTCGGGCTGGAAAAATCCAGCGTCAGCCGCATGCTTGCCCGTTTGCTGGCAGCGGGTGAACTGCAGGAAGTGCCGTCGGAAAATGATGCCAGAGTGAAACAACTGATACTGACGGAAAAGGGCATGCAGACGGTCGGGCGGATCAATGAGTACGGTGCGATGCGCGTGATCAAGGCGCTGGAAAATCTGGATGCTACGCAGCAACAGGCCGTCGCAAAAGGCCTGACGGCGTATGCCCGCGCCCTTGAACGTTGTCGCGACGGGGACCCGGTCGCGCCCCAACACAACATTGAAATCGTCACGGGATATCAGCCGGGCATGATTGGCCGGATTGCGGAAATGCACGGCACGTATTACGCCAGTAATTACAATTTCGGGCATTTCTTCGAGGGAAAGGTTGCCAGCGGACTGGCAGAGTTCTGCGGGCGTTTGCATGAACCCTGCAACCAGGTCTGGCTGGCGGTCAGCAACGGGCGGGTGGTCGGTTCAGTGGCTATCGACGGTCAGGATCTGGGAAATAACGAAGCCCATCTGCGCTGGTTTATTCTTGATGACCGCTGCCGGGGAACGGGCATGGGCAGAAAACTGCTCAGTGAAGCGATAGCGTTTTGCGACGGGTGCGGATTCGACGCTGTTCAGCTCTGGACCTTCAGCGGCCTTCATGCTGCGCGACGTCTGTATGAATCGTTTGGTTTCGAACTGCTGAAAGAATGGCAGGGCGACCAGTGGGGCATGACGATGACCGAACAACAGTTCACCCGCCGGTCACCGCTTCATTCCGCTGTGACCTTTTCAGCTTCAGTTAAAGGCGATTTTATTGATTTATGAATATTTGCTGCAGGAACCGGTTTTCCGAGGAAATAGCCCTGACCAATATCACAGCCGAGTTCCTGTAAAATAATCAGCTGACTTTTATATTCAATGCCTTCAGCAACCACTTTTACGTTGAGGGCGTTGGCAAGGGAGAGAATAGAGCAAACAATCTTATTTTGTTTCTCATTAGTCTGGAATGTATCAATAAAACTTTTATCAATTTTTAATGTATCAAAGGGAAAGTCACAGAGCTGAGAAAGGCTTGAGTATCCGGTGCCAAAATCATCGAGAGCAATTTTAACGCCTGCGTCACGGAGTCTTTTAAGTGTATATCTGGCCAGATGTCTGTTGCTAAACAGCGCGCTTTCCGTGACTTCAATTTCCAGTTGTTCTGGCGGGAAACCCACATCATCAAGAATACCTATGATTCTTGATTTAAGATTTTTGTCACATAAAAGTAAAGGTGAAAGATTAAAGGACAACCGTTTGTCGGATGGCCATTTTAGCGCTTCAAGACATGCCTCCCGCAAGAGATATTCTGTCAGTTCTGTTATTGCTCCGGTGTCTTCAGCAAGCGCAATGAACTTCGACGGCGGGATGAACTTTCCCGCCGAGATTTCCCATCGGGCAAGGGCTTCAAAGCCTATGATTTTTTCTGATTTTAGATCCACTAAGGGCTGATAATGACTCACAAAAACTTTGTTTTTCAAGGCTGATTTAAAATCACGTTCCAGTTGTGCCATGGATAATAAAGATTCTTCCATGCTCGCAGAGAATGCCCTGATCTGCTCTCTGCCAGCTTTTTTAGCAACATGCATTGCACAATCGGATTGTTGAATCACTTTCTTAAGATCGCACGAATCTTCCGGGGATCGTGAAATACCAATATTGGCAGAAATATTAAAGGTAAATCCATCCAGATTAACCGGTGAACACAGGCTACGCATAACGCGCCCGGACAGTGAGGTCAGGTCAGTTTTGTCAATATTGGGTCTCAGGACAAGAAAATCATCGGCGGCTAATTTATAAACACAGCCAGGGAAAATATTTAGCAGTCTTTCGGCTACGATCTTAAATATCTCATCATGATAGTCATGACCGAAAATATCATTAATATCCTTCAGTCTGTTTATTTCAATGGTGAACACACCAAAACTACTTTTGTTTTCGTGGTTATATTGTGCAATGGTGGAGTTGAGTATGATTGTATTCGGTAGCCCTGTTACCGGATCATGGCATTCAACCCAATGAAAATTCTTTTCAGCTTCCATTCTCCTTGCTATTTCCTTTTCCATTGCTTTTATTTTTACAAAGGAAAAAATAAGCCCAAGAAAACCCGTTATATTCAGGGCGATGAAAACTTCATCTAAATTATAGACTTCATATGCCTTAAAAAAATAATAGAAAACTTCATTCATATTAAAATAAAGGGAAAATAAATAGGTTGCTATGAGTATCCCTATCCATACATAAAGCTCGACTTTTGCCTTATTGCGAAGCTTCTTTAACATATGCAACCTCAAAATAAGTTAACAGAGTCAGTAAAATCATTTATCTGCATGTGTTATCGGCACTCTGATGGGGCTATTTAGCCCGGATAAGGTTTTTTTTAAATAATGGGGCTACTTATTATGATTTTTGCGGGGGTGATCACTCTGGGCAACGGCACAGCGGAAAACTTTTATCGTCCGTAAATGACCTTATAAGCGTGAAGTCAGGGGGATTTATGATAATAAAATCAGGATGTCATCAGTAAGGTACGTCTGTGTTTAGGGTATGAAGGCCACCGGCCGGACAGGGCCGGTGGCCTGATATTACTTGATTTCGGTGACGAAGTTTTCACGGCTGCGGCGAACTTTCTTCAGGTTCACCAGCCAGTCGCCCTCGTGGGCGCGGTAGCCCAGCGGCAGGATCACGACGCTGCGCAGGTTTTTGTCTTTCAGGCCCAGGATTTCATCCACGGCAGCAGGATCAAACCCTTCCATTGGCGTCGCATCCACTTCTTCAAACGCGGCGGCGATCAGCGCGGCGCCCAGACCGATATAGGCCTGACGTGCAGCGGCCTGATAATTCGCTTCGGTACCGCGTTCAGCGACAATGCTCAGCAGTTTCTGGCGGTAGTTTTCCCAGCCTTCGTTTTTAAAACCGCGAACCTCGTTGGTCAGGTCGAACATCATGTTCACGCGTTCTGGCGTGATGTCATCCCATGCCGCGAACACCAGCAGGTGAGAACAGTCGGTGACCTGCGCCTGATCCCAGGCAACGGTGCGGATTTTTGCGCGGATATCCGGATTAGTGACTACCAGCAGTTCGAAGGGTTGCAGACCGCTTGAGGTCGGTGCCAGACGCACGGCCTCAATAATATTTTCAATCTTTTCAGCCGGAACCGTTTTGGCCGCATCAAACTTCTTGGTTGCGTATCGCCATGCCAGTTTTTCGTTTAAGGTCGTCATCTTTTTTTCCTGAAGGATAAATTTGGAAGCGGGGGATTGTCTGTGACAATTATTCCCAAATAGCCGCCCGATAATCGCATGAACCGAATCCGGGAGTTTATACTTTTGAGCCTTGATAAAGACCGCCGTCAGTGAAAATTTGCAGGGTTAGCACACAGTTGTCAGCCGCTGGCGAAAAAATAAACTCAACGCTATCCCTGTAAACAGGCTACTATGAATCTAATTGCCCGCTGAGGGTGACTCATCTTTTCGGCCTCCCTGTCCCTTACCCATTTTCTTATCAAGTGAACTCTCATCGCAGCTCAGGCAACTGCCTTATCGGGTCCGCCTAAGGTATGCTGACATGAAAAATGCTGTGATTAACTGGTTCAAAATTAAAAGAGCACCCCCTGTTATTAGCCATACCCGGCGTCATCGCGCCAGCGCACTGGCGCACCCCGTACCGATCAGCGCCGAGCTTTTCTCCGCAGATCAGATGGAACGGTTCGGCGGCAAACTCGCACTCTCCCACAAACTCTCCGGCAAAAAACTTCCTTACTACCTGCTAAAGCGCCTCGACGATAACGAAAAGGTTTTAACGCGCAGTTGCCTGATCCTCAGCAGTGGAGAAAAAGCGGGCATTACCCCGGCCGGTGAATGGTTACTCGATAACTTCTATCTGATCGAAGAACAAATCCGCCTGGTGCGCCAGCTGTTACCGAAAAACTTTGGCAAGGGGTTGCCCTCACTGGGTTTACCTCATTCCTGCCCGCGCATTTATGACATTGCGACCGAGGTTGTCAGCCACAGCGACGGCCTGTGGGACATCAAAACCCTCACCCGTTTTCTCTCGACTTATCAGAGTGTGCGCCCGCTGACGCTCGGGGAGTTATGGGCGTTTCCGGGCATGCTGCGCCTGGCGCTGATCGAGAATTTACGCCGGGTCAGTATTGAAGTGGCGAATGCGCAGCAGGAACGTAATCTGGCCGATTTCTGGGTCAATAAATTGCAGGACAGCGCGGAAAACGATCCCGCCAGTCAGATCATCGTGATTGCTGATATGGCGCGCACCAATCCGCCGCGTAGCAGCGCTTTCGTGGCTGAACTGGTACGCCGGTTGCAGGGGCACGGTTCGATGCTGGCGCTGCCGCTGACCTGGGTAGAGCAGCGGCTGAGTGAAGTCGGGCTGACCCAGCGTGAAGTGATCGATAAATTTAATCAGCAGCTTGCTGCCAGCCAGCTTTCTGTCAGCAACAGCATTATGGGGTTGCGGCAGTTGACCGAAATGGACTGGGCAGAATTCGCCGAAAACCTCAGCGTGGTGGAGAAAGTCCTGCGTGAGGATCCGGCCGGTATTTATGCCTCCATGCACTTTGATACCCGCGATAACTACCGCCATCAGATTGAACAGTTGTCGCGCCATTCCCTGCACGATGAGGCGTTTGTCGCCAGCCGTGCGGTGGCGCTGGCGCAACAGGCAACGGATTCCTTTCAGCAACAACATGTCGGTTACTATCTGATTGATGCCGGGCGCAAGACGCTGGAGAAAGATTTGCAGGTGAGGTTTTCGCTGCAAACCCGCATCCGCAGCCGCCTCAGCCAGACACCGCTGCTTTCGTGGCTCGGCAGCCTGCTGCTGCTGACCACCGCCATCACCGCCGAGGTGCTATATCACACCGTGCATCCCGGCATGCACTGGGCGTGGTGGCTGTTACTGGGGCCGGTAGTGCTGGTCGCCAGCCAGTTTGCGCTGAATCTGCTCAGTGAAATCACCACCCGTAGCCGCACACCGCAACCGCTGCCAAGACTGGAATTCGTCGGCGGCATCCCGGAACACGCCAGCACCCTGGTAGTGATCCCCTGTCTGCTGGGTAGCCGGAAAAATATTGATGCACTGATCAGCAGCCTCGAAGTCTGTTATCTCGGCAATGTTCTGTCACACCTGAATTTTGCGCTGCTCACCGATTTTCACGACAACCCTGAACAGCACAACGAGGACAACGATGCGTTGCTGAGCTACGCCACGCAGCAGATCCAGACCCTCAACCGACGCTATACCGACGCACAAGGGCCGTTATTTACGTTGTTGCATCGCGACAGTGAAATGAATGCGGCGCAGAGCGTGTGGATGGGATATGAGCGCAAACGCGGCAAGCTGAATGCGCTGAACCGCTGGTTGCGCGGCGAAGGTGAGCCGTTCTCCCGGGTGGAAGGCCGCACACAGGCGCAACTGCGCCAGGTGAAATACGTGATCACCCTCGACAGCGACACGGTGCTGCCGCGCGCGACTGCACATCAGCTGGTCGCCGCCATGGCCCATCCGCTCAATCATCCGGTTTATGACACTGAACGCCAGCGGGTGATTTCGGGCTACGCCATTCTTCAGCCCCGGCTGGCCGAAGAAATCCCCGAAAACGGGCAGGGGCGTTACGCCGCATTATGCAGCAGCGTGCCGGGCAATGATCCGTATTCGTCGATGTCCTCCGATATCTATCAGGACTTATTCGGCGAAGGCTCATTTGTCGGCAAAGGGATTTACGACGTTGATATGTTCATCCGGGCAACAGAAAATACCTGCCCGGAAAATTTAGTGCTCAGTCACGACCTGCTGGAAGGGTGTTATGCGCGTTCGGGCATGCTCAGCGATGTGGTGTTATACGAGCAGTATCCGGATCATTATCTGGCGGATGTGGCGCGTAAAACCCGCTGGATCCGTGGCGACTGGCAATTGCTGAACTGGCTGGGTTTTCGTGTCACGCAGGAAGATGGCACGCGGACCCGCAACCCGCTGACCACGCTTTCCCGCTGGAAATTGTTCGATAACCTGCGCCGCAGCCTTATCGCTCCCGCGCTGCTGACCCTCATTTTTTGCACGCTGTTGCTGGTGCCGAACAAGCTTTACTGGCTGGGCTTTATCGCCAGTATGCTGCTTTTCCCGGTGGTGGTCGCGCTGGTGCTGGATCTCTTCAACAAAGGCTCACGCCGCAAGGTCATTGCCCATCTGAAAAGTGTGGCATCCGCTACCCTCAGCCGTTGTTCGCGGATTTTGCTCCAGCTGATGACTCTGCCGCACGAAGCCGTGTATTCAATACACGCCATTTTGCTGACCCTGTGGCGGCTGAATGTCAGCCACAGGATGTTGCATGAATGGGCGAGTGTGAATATCGGCGAGAAATCCCGTGCGCACTCGCAGGTCTATTTCTATCGCCGGATGTGGGCGAATCTGCTGGCTGGTGTAGCCGTAATTATGCTGGCCGCCAGTGCGCATCCGCCGTTACTGTGGTTTGCCTTGCCGCTGGGTCTGCTGTGGCTTGTCGCGCCGCTGGTGATGTGCTGGATGAGCCGGCCTGCCGTCAGACAGAAACCGGGCATTGATGCGCAGCAACAGCGTTTCCTCCGTCAGACCGCACGTGAAACCTGGTACTTTTTCGAAACGATCGTCAATGCTGAGGAAAACTGGCTGCCGCCCGACAATTTCCAGGAAATTCCGCAGCCGGTGATTGCGCACCGTACCTCGCCGACCAACATTGGCCTGTCGTTGCTGGCGAATATCACCGCGTGGGATTTCGGCTACATTACGCAGGGTGAGGTGCTGGAACGTACCAGCCAGACACTCGATACGCTGGATAAACTCGAGCATTTTCGGGGTCATCTTTATAACTGGTACGACACACGCACGCTGGCACCGCTCAATCCGCGCTACATTTCCAGCGTTGACAGCGGCAATCTGGCCGGGCATCTGCTGACGCTCAGCAGCGGATTACGGTTATGGCGCACGCAGCCCGCGCTGAATATGACCGCGTGGCTGGCCGGGCTGGCCGATACGCTGAACATGGCGGAAAGCCAGACCGACGAACCGCTGATGACTAAACTGCGGGAAAGCCTGAAACAGGCCACCGCAGCCAAAGCCGCTGAAAGTATTACCTACCTGCAGGATATGCACGGCCTGATCGCTGCGTCGGCGCAGGGCTGGCAACAACGGCTGGCAACACAGCTCGCGACCGGCATTAAAGAGTGGTCAGATTTTTATGGTGCGCTGCCAGCGGAGGCTCAAAATCAACCGCTGCCAACGCTGCACTGGCTGGCGCAACAGGATGCCCGGACGTCACCGCTGTTATCCCGCACTATCGGGCTGGCGCGCCAGCGGCTGGACATCATCGGTGAACTCGAACAGCGCCTGAACGAGCATGCGCACATGGATTTCCGCTTCCTGTATGACAAAAATACCCACCTGCTGACCGTCGGTTACAATTGTGACGCCCATAAAATGGACAGCGGAAAGTACGACCTGCTGCCGTCGGAAATCCGTCTGACGAATTACGTCACCATCGCCACCAATCAGTTGCCGCAAAAAAGCTGGTTCGCCCTCGGGCGTCTGTTCACCGTGATCGACAAACAGCCGTCGCTGATGTCGTGGAGCGGCTCAATGTTTGAATATCTGATGCCGCAACTGGTGATGCCAGCGTATCCCGATACGCTGCTGGTGCAGATGTGTCAGACCGCCGTTGACCGGCAAATTGCCTGGGGTAAGGAAAATAACGTGCCCTGGGGGATTTCTGAATCGGCGTATGCGGCCTTTGATCTCAACCAGAACTACCAGTATCACGCCTTCGGTGTGCCGGGCCTCGGTCTTAAACGCGGCCTGGGTGAAGATATGGTCGTCGCGCCTTACGCAACGATGATGGCGCTGATGATCCGCCCGCAGGAAGCCTGTGTGAATCTGCTGGAACTGGAGAATTGCGGCGCTCGCGGTGAATACGGTTTCTATGATGCACTGGATTACAGCCCGTCGCGTCTGGTGCGCGGGCAGATTTACATCGTGGTGCGTTCCTACATGGCGCACCACCAGGGCATGGGATTCCTGGCGCTGGCTAACGTGTTGCTCGGCGCGCCGATGACCGCACGCTTTGCGGCCAACGCGGCATTCCAGTCTGCCCGTTTACTGTTACAGGAACGCGTGCCGGATGCCGTCGAGCTTTACAGCCCGCGTCGTCACTTCGAATCGCACGACAATATGCTGCAAAAAGTGAACGTGGAACTGCGTGAATTCACCGACGTCGACAGCCCGTCGCCGGAAATTCAGCTGCTTTCCAATACCCATTATCATCTGATGGTCACGCAGGCGGGCGGCAGTGTCAGTCGCTGGAAAGACCTGACCCTGACCCGCTGGCGCGAAGATGCCACCCGCGATAACCGCGGCATCTTCTGCTACGTCAGCGATCCTGAATCGGGCGCAGTGACCAGTAATACCTGGCAACCGCTCGGTAAACAGAAGGGAACCTACCACGCGGTACTGACCGATTTTGGCGCAGAGTTTACCCGTACCCGCGGCCTGCTGACCCTGCAGACGCATATCGTGGTATCACCGGAAGATGACGTCGAAATCCGCCGTATGACGGTCACACATAATGGCCGCCATTCGCGTACGCTGGATATCACCACGTATGCCGAAGTGGTGCTGGCACCCGCCGCCAACGACGCGGCCCATCCTGCGTTCAGTAATTTGTTTGTACAAACCGAACTGGTGCCTGCGCAGGAGGGGATTCTTTGTCACCGGCGACCACGCGAACCGGATGAGGCCTGTCCGTGGATGTTCCACATGATGGCTATCCACGGTGCGGTGGAACGGGAAACGTCATTTGAAACCGATCGCGCGGCCTTTATCGGGCGTGGCAATACCGCCGCCAGTCCGCAGGCAATGCAGAAGGGCGGAACACTCGGTAACAGTGCCGGTGCGGTGCTGGATCCGGTGATGGCGATTCGTCAGCGCATCCGGCTCAGACCCGGTGTGCCGGTGATTATCGACATGGTTTACGGCATCAGCGACACACGCCTGCAAAGCCTGATGTTGCTGGAAAAATATCGCGACCATCATATTGCTGACCGGGTATTTGAAATCGCCTGGTCGCACAGTCAGGTCGTGCTGCGCCAGCTTAATGCCTCGGAAGATGATGCCGGGCTGTTTAACCGTCTGGCGGGGGCGCTGATTTTTGCCAGTCAGGAAATGCGCGGCGATGCACAGTCGGTCGCCGCCAACCGTCGCGGGCAATCCGGCCTGTGGGGGCAGTCACTTTCCGGCGATCTGCCGATTGTACTGCTGACCATGACCAGCAACGAAAATATCGGGCTGGTGACGTTGCTGATCCGTGCGCATCATTACTGGCGTCTGAAAGGATTAAAAGTCGATCTGGTGCTGTTGTGTAATGATTCCGGCGGTTATCAGCAGGCGCTGCAAAACCAGATCCTCAGCCTGGTGGCATCCGGCGCGGGGTCCAGCCAGACCGATATTCCGGGCGGAATTTTCGTGCGTAACGGCGAGCAGATGACACCGGATGACCGCATGCTGCTGATGAGCGTGGCGCATGTGGTGATCGACGACCGCCGTGGCAGTCTGGACGATCAGCTGAATCAGCGGACACAAACGCCGCTCGTTTCCCTGCCCGCGTTGGTGCCGGTGCGTACGGTCAATGACAGTCAGCCGGTGATGTCGCCGCCACGTGAACTGGCCTGTTTCAACGGGCTGGGCGGTTTCTCGCCGGATGGTCGTGAATATCAGATTGTGCTTAACGAAGGTCAGACCACGCCTGCCCCGTGGTCGAACGTGCTGGCAAATGCCAGCTTTGGTACGGTGATTTCAGAAAGTGCGCAGGCGTATACCTGGTATGAAAATGCCCACGAATACCGCTTAACGCCGTGGGAAAATGACCCGGTCAGCGACAGTTCCGGCGAAGCCTTTTATCTGCGCGATGAGGACAGCGGCAGCGTCTGGTCGCCTGCACCGTTACCGGTTCGCGGCATCGGCGGTTACGTCACCCGCCACGGTTTTGGTTACAGTTGCTTCGAACATACCGAGCGGGGCATTTCCAGTGAAATGACGGTATTAGTTGCCGAACATGCGCCGGTCAAACTGATTATCATGACCCTGACTAACCTCTCCGGCAGGCCGCGCAGATTGTCGGTGACCGGTTATGCCGAATGGGTGATGGCGGATTTACGTGCCAAGTCCGCGATGCATATCGTGACTTCGGCCGCGCACGTAGTAAAAGGTTGCGGCGTACTGGCGACCAATCATTACACCAGCAACGGCTCTGAACGTACCGCTTTCTTTGCGGTCACCGGCGCACATTGCTCGGTCAGCGGTGACCGTCGCGAGTTCTTTGGTCGCACCGGTTCTGCGGCCATGCCCGCGGCCATGAAAAATCAGCGCCTTTCCGATAAAACCGGTGCGGCGCTGGATCCTTGTGGCGCGGTGCAGTCGGCCACAACGCTTATCGACGGCGACCAGCGCACCTTTATTTTCGCGCTGGGTCTGGGGCAGAATGCCGCAGATGCCGAAGCGCTCATTCATCAGTATCTTGAGGAAGGTGCGGCGCAGGCTGAGCTGGATCGCATTCATCATCACTGGCATCAGGTGCTGGATAAAATTCAGATCACCACGCCGGATAAATCGGTAGATTTGCTCGCCAACGGCTGGCTGATTTACCAGACCTTAGCCAGCCGGATCCTGGCGCGCAGCGGCTATTATCAGTCCGGCGGGGCGTTCGGTTTCCGTGACCAGTTGCAGGATACACTGGCGCTAAGCCACGCGGCGCCGGAACGGATGCGCGAACAGATCCTCTTATGTGCGTCGAGGCAGTTCATTGAAGGCGATGTCCAGCACTGGTGGCATCCGCCAACCGGCAACGGCGTGCGTACCCGCTGTTCTGACGACTATCTCTGGCTGCCGCTGGCCATCAGCCATTACATCACGGTCACCGGCGATCATGGCATTGCCGAAGAATCCGTGCCTTATCTCGAGGCACGTTTGCTGGAGGCGGGTGAGGAGTCGTTCTACGAGCAACCGCAGGTCAGCGCAACGCAGGAAAGTCTCTGGCAGCACGGTGTGCGTGCGCTGAAGCATGGTCTGAAAATGGGTGAGCACGGACTGCCGCTGATGGGCGCGGGAGACTGGAATGACGGCATGAATCTGGTGGGGCTGGGCGGGCGCGGGGAAAGTGTCTGGCTGGGCTTTTTCCTCTACGACGTTCTGCAACGTTATGGCGCACTGGCAGAAGAGCGTCAGGACATCGCTATCGCCACCCTGTGCCGCGAGCAGTCGGCGCTGCTGAAGCAAAACCTCAACAACCATGCGTGGGACGGTGAGTGGTATCTGCGCGGTTATTTCGACAGCGGTGAAACGCTGGGTTCGCATATGAACGACGAATGCCAGATAGATGCTATCGCGCAAAGTTGGTCGGTGCTTTCCGGAGCCGGTACACCTGAACGCACCGCCAGCGCCATGCGGTCGGTCGATCAGCGTCTGGTCGATAACGATGCGGGGTTGATCAGATTACTGACGCCGCCATTTGACGGCAACGGCCCGAATCCGGGGTATATCCGCGGATATCTGCCGGGCGTGCGTGAAAACGGCGGGCAGTATACCCACGGAGCCATCTGGGCGGTGATGGCGTTTGCCCGACAGGGTAACACCGAACGCGCCTGGGAACTGATGTCGATGATTAACCCGATCAATCACAGCCTCACGCCGGAGGCGGTCAGCCGCTATAAAGGGGAACCGTATGTGATTTCCGCCGATATTTATTCAGTCGATCCGCACAGCGGTCGCGCGGGCTGGAGCTGGTATACCGGTTCTGCGGGCTGGACATACCGGTTGATCACCGAATCATTGCTGGGCATTACACGCCATGGCGATGCTATCGCCATCCACAGCAAATTGCCTGCGCTGTGGCCGGAAATCACGGTGACGTATCAGCAAGGCAGCAGCCGTTACCTGATAACGGTGCGGCACAACACCGGCGACTACTGTGTCACGCTGGATGGCCATGCCCTGGACGGTGATCTGATCCCGCTGACGGATGACGGTAACGAGCATCAGGTGGTGGTCGAACTGGGGAGCCGGGCAGAAAATGCGGAAACAGGTAATGTGAAGCATTAGTTTTCTGGATATCATTGTGATTCCTCATCATCTAAACGTATGGTTCGTAGCGGATTGCAGCCGCATCTGAAACCGGAAGTCGGGAGAGGCAGGGTCAGTAAACTGCCGGAAATTTATGATGAAACAGCCAGGGCGACTCAATGCAAACAAAGCGGATCCTGATTATTGAAGATGATGCCGATGCGGCAGACGTTCTCGATGCGTATTTAAAACGCGAAGGATATGACGTACAGATTGCCGGTGACGGCATTTCCGGGCTGGAGCATGCGCTGCGCTGGAAGCCGGATCTCATTTTGCTGGATGTGATGCTGCCCGGGATGCGCGGCACTGATGTGCTGGCATCGCTGCGGCGTGAAAGCAGCACGCCGGTGATTATGGTGACGGCGATGGGCGACATGCCCGATAAAATTGGCGCGCTGCGCTTCGGTGCGGATGATTATGTGGTCAAACCTTACAACCCCGGTGAGGTGGTGGCGCGGGTGCAGGCGGTACTGCGTCGTGTGGCGACAGACGAAAACAACACGTCTGCTGTGTTGCGCTGGCAGGGTCTCGACGTGGATGTCGGGGCGCTGACGGCGGCGGTTAGCTCTGCCTCGGGCGAACCGCATTATCTTGATCTAACCCCGACAGAATTTGGCGTACTGAGCACATTAATGCGGGCACCAACACGCCCGTTCTCACGTCAGTATTTGCTGGAGCATTGCCTGCCGGAAAGCGAGGCGCTGGAAAGGGTGGTCGATACGCATGTCTATAATTTGCGTAAAAAACTCGAATCCGCAGGCATCGTTAACGTGTTAGTCAATGTGCGCGGCGTCGGTTACCGGTTCAGACAGCCATGAACCATCACTCTCACTATCAGTCCCTGTGGCGCTGGATTTGTGTGCGGATCCTGACGCTGGCCATCGGCAGTGTTGTTGTGATTGCTCTGTGCATGTGGCTGCGTTTTGTCATTGAGAATCTTTGGGTATTGCACCATATGTCTCCCGCACTCAGGGCAGAGTTTTACGTGCTGCGGGATAATCCGGATCTTAATCTTGCGCGGTTTCATGAGATTGTCGATCAGGGCTGGGGCGCGCGTTACTCCGATCCCTCCATCGCCTCGGCCGACTGGATCATGGTTGGCATCCTGGTGGTCGTGGTGACGCCGTTTATCGCTATTTTGGGATTAAAAGCCGCGCGACCGCTTTCGTCACAATTCAGCCGTCTGGCCCAGGTGGCGCGTGCGGTCACGCAGGGAGATTTTAATACGCGGGCTGAGCCGGTGAAAAATGCGCCGGCGGAACTGATTCAGTTCACGGATGATTTTAACGCCATGATGTTGCAACTTTCGCGCTATGAGCGGGAGCTGCGGGCCTCCCATGTGGCGATGGCGCATGAACTGCGCTCACCGCTCACGGCGGCGGTGGGGCGTTTGCAGGGCATGCTGGACGGTGTTTTCCGCCCGGAGCCGCAGCAGTTGCAGATGGTGATGACACAGCTTTTGCATCTGAACCGTCTGATCGACGAACTGCATCTGCTGTCGCTGGCGGATGCCGGTCAGCTTAACCTCAGCAAGACAGAACTGGATCTGGCCGATCTGCTGCGCGAGCGGATGACCTGGCTGAAACCTCAGTCGACGAAAGCCGGTTTTGACATCGCCCTGACGCCGGAGACGCCGTGCCGTTATGTCGGTGACCCGTTCCGGCTCGGGCAGGTATTTACCATTCTGATGGAAAATGCGCTGCGTTATGCGCAGGAAGGACGGCGTCTGGACATCGCCATTGCGCCCGGCAATGGCGGTTATGACATAACGTTCCGGGACAACGGTCCGGGTGTGGATGACAGTTTTCTGCCTGTTATGTTTGAACGCTTCAGCCGGGCGGACTCTTCCCGCGCACGCCATTCCGGGGGCAGCGGATTGGGTTTATCCATCGCCCGTGCGTTTTGTGAAGCGCACGGCGGGGGGATCCATGCGGCGAAGCAAACACAGGGCGGGCTGATGGTCACGGTCAGTTTACCGCTGCCGGAAAACAGCCAATAAAAAATTCGCACTGTAATAAAAAAGGGGATGCTGAATGCATCCCCTTTTTATATCCATATCAGAAGTCGTACGTCATGGAGACTTTGAGCGCGCGCGTTTTTCCCTGATAAATATAGGTTCCGGTGCTGTCGATATTTGACCAGTATTTTTCATTGGTCACGTTATCAACACCAGCACGCCAGACCATATCATTCTGGTTGATTTTGGTGCGGTAACGCACGCCAAGATCCAGAACGGAATAAGCGTCGATTTTCTTCGTGTTGGCTGAGTCTGCCCACTGTGAGCCGGAATGGTTCACCAGCGCGGTGGCCGTCAGGCCGTCAACCGGTTTGATGTCATATTCTGCACCCAGCACCAGGTTGTAGCGCGGCACGCCAATCGCATCTTTACCGTTATAGGTGTTGTCTTCGGTTTTGGTCATTTCCGGATCAATCCAGGTCGCGCTGCCGTTGAGACGCAGGCCCAGCACCGGTTCGCCAAAGACGTTCAGCTCCACGCCCCGGTTACGTTGTTCACCGTCCAGATTGTAGAATTTATTGCTGTCCAAAATGCCTGACGGTTTTTTGATTTCAAATAATGCCAGTGAACCGCCAACACGCCCGAAGTCCGCTTTTACACCCACTTCGTTCTGTTTTGAATGGGCAATGCCGGTGGTCGAACCGTAGTTTTTCGCATTATTCGGTGCCACATCGCCCGGCTGTAAAGACTCGGTGTGGTTGGCGTACAGGGAAATCACCTGCCACGGTTTATACACAACCCCGTACGTCGGCATCCAGCGGCTGTCGCTGTAACGTGATGACACGTCTTCAGCGCCGGTCGCATTGCTGTAATTACGGACGATCACTTTCTGATGACGGGCGCCGACGGTGAACAGCAGGGTGTCATCCAGGATGCCCATCGTGTCGGTTAACAGATAGCCCTGAGTCCGGTTACGCCCGGTGGTCAGCGGGTCGTCATAATTACCGCCAGACAGATTAGGTGTCGGGTTCGGGACATTCGTGGTGTGATAAATATTGGTGTTTTCAGCATTGGCACCGTAGGCCATACGCCACGCCGTATTATTGCGTGAAGTCAGTGCAGAATAACCAAAATTCACCTTGTGGGTGATGAAGGCGGTATCGAAATTGCCGCGAATTCCCGCCATTCCGCTGAAATTATTGATGATGCGGTTGGTATCCAGACGACCAATCGTTGCCGTTCCGTCAGCATCTTTCAGCGCAGGGGAGGCATAGTCGCCGGTTTCATGCGAATGCTGTGCCCCAACGCCGCCATACACTGTCCAGTCATCAGTCACATCATATTCCGCTTTGGCCATACCAAATTCGGACTCAATATTGCTGTATACCCAGTCCTGACTGTAATTGTGACTGTTGGATGGCACTTTAGGGATGAAATCCACACCACTGATATTCACGCCAAGACGGGCGTCGTGGAAGGTTTTCTTTTGATAGCCCATGTCCACAGAGGTACGAAGGCGGTCACCGCGATAATCGAGGCCCAGTGAGGCTGCGGTGGTGCGTTTTTTCTCACCATCAATACCGGTTTCGCCTTCACGGTTAACGGCATTCAGACGGACACCGAACTGGTTGTCATCGCCAAAACGACGGCCCAGATCCAGGGTGCCACCAACCTGAGAAGAGGAGGTGTAATCCACGCCCACACGGGTCAGTGGCGCGTCATCCGCATGCTTCGGTTCAAGGTTGATCATGCCGCCTACGCCACTTGTTGCCGCGCCGTTCAGTAATCCGTTCGCACCTTTAAAAATTTCTACGCGGTCGATTAACGACGCATCCATCACCTGACGCGGCACCACGCCCGGCAATCCGCCATACGTCATGTCATCGCCATCGAGCTGGAAGCCACGAATGCGGTAGGTTTCGGCGAAGTTGCCGTATCCCTGCACGTTCTGGACGGTGGCATCATTGCGCACCACGTCAGCAATGGTCCGCGCCTGCTGATCCTGAATCAGTTTTGACGTGAAGCCGATGACGTTAAACGGCACATCCATTGCCTTCTGTTCGCCAAGCATGCCGAGGCGACCACCATGCGCCACCTGACCGTCCAGATAGGCCGGAACCAGCTCATTGCCGCCGGGTTTGAATTCATTATCCGGCGCACTGACGATAGTCATGGTATCGCCTGTCGCCGCCGTTGAGCTGGTCGCCGGAGCAGGGGCGGTGGCTGCAATCGCAGGCATGCAGCTTACGCTGACGAAGAGTGCCAGCAGGGTCGGTTTAAACCCTGTGGGTGAATTTTTTTCGCGCATAATGTAACCCTAATGTAAAAAGGACTGAGAATCATTATTATTTGAATTTGCGATTATGCGCATGGCGTTTTGGGATGCAAGAAAAATATCAGGGGACTAACTTATGTGGCGGAAATCGCCTCGTTCATCATAAAAAATCCACGGCATCGCGTGGATTTGGGTGAATACCGGGGTTTTTAGTTTTGCCGGAGGAGCGGAGCGGAATCGACCCTATTTCTTCTTATTCAGCATCGCCTGTAAATCGGCAAACGGGTTGTAGGTGGCGGCACCGACATCATCTTGCGCATCTTCACCGGCCACCACCGTTGAACCGTACTGATCGGCTTCGGTGTACTTTGAATGCTCGTGGTCATGACAATACAGGCACAACAACTCCCAGTTACTGCCATCTTCCGGATTATTGGTATGATCATGGTCGATATGGTGAACCGTTAATTCACGCAGGTTTGAATACACAAACTCCCGCGAACAACGTCCGCACACCCACGGATAGATTTTTAGCGCTTTCTCGCGATATCCGCTTTCCAGACGCTGGTAGTTTTTTGGGATCAGTGCCATTGAGATGTTACCCGTTACAAAGAGAAAATTTACGATAGTGCCCTTAATATATCCCGTAACGGAGCGGAAGGAGAAATAAAAGAGGGAGCTGAGGACGATCTTAGGAGGGGATAAAAAAGAAAAATCCACGCAAGGGCGTGGATTCTGTATGGAGCGGAAACTGAAGTGCGGTTCAGACGTTGAACAGGAAGTTCATCACATCGCCATCTTTAACGATGTAGTCTTTGCCTTCTGAACGCATTTTGCCCGCTTCTTTCGCGCCTTGCTCACCTTTGTAGGTGATGAAGTCTTCGAACGCGATGGTTTGTGCGCGGATGAAGCCTTTCTCGAAGTCAGTGTGGATTTTACCTGCGGCTTGCGGAGCCGTTGCGCCGACAGGGATGGTCCATGCACGAACTTCTTTCACGCCAGCGGTGAAGTAGGTTTGCAGGTTCAGCAGTTCGTAACCGGCGCGGATCACGCGGTTCAGGCCCGGCTCTTCAATGCCCAGTTCAGCCATGAATTCTTCACGGTCAGCGTCGTCGAGTTCGGCAATGTCAGATTCAACCGCTGCACAAACAGCAACGACCACGGAGCCTTCGGCGTCTGCGATTTTGCGTACGACGTCGAGGTAAGGGTTGTTCTCGAAACCGTCTTCGTTAACGTTGGCGATGTACATGGTGGGTTTCAGCGTCAGGAAGCTCAGGTAGCGGATGGCCGCTTTGTCTTCCTCTGTCAGATCCAGTGCACGCAGCATGCCAGCGTTTTCCAGTTGTGGCAGGCATTTTTCCAGTGCGGCCAGTTCTGCCTTCGCATCTTTGTCACCGCCTTTGGCACGTTTCTGCACACGGTGAATCGCGCGTTCGCAGGTGTCGAGGTCAGATAATGCCAGTTCGGTATTGATAACCTCGATGTCATCAGCCGGATCCACTTTGTTGTTAACGTGGATGATGTTGTCGTTTTCGAAACAACGCACAACGTGGCCGATGGCTTCAGTTTCACGGATGTTAGTCAGGAACTGGTTACCCAGACCTTCACCTTTAGATGCGCCTTTGACCAGACCCGCGATGTCCACGAATTCCATGGTGGTTGGCAGGATACGCTGCGGTTTTACAATCTCGGCCAACTGGTCGAGACGCGGATCGGGCATTGGTACCACACCGGTATTCGGTTCGATGGTGCAGAACGGGAAGTTTGCTGCTTCGATACCCGCTTTGGTCAGCGCATTGAACAGAGTAGATTTACCGACGTTCGGCAGGCCGACGATACCGCATTTGAATCCCATGTTTTTCTCACCTTAATATCTTAATTATCAAACGATTAAATATAACCGCACGATGTAATGACCACAATTCCCCGCATTATACACGAGAACCGCATTTATCTCGATCCGCTTGTGGCCGCCACTGTTGTCAGTACACAGGATAAACCTTGCCTCGCCTGGTTCATTTTTAGATACTTGTCACAATTTTTTAACTGATCGGGAAATGTACCGGATGTTTTATGTTTAATCCGCGTGGTCTGAAGTTGTCTGAAATGAAGAACGAAACGCTGGCCGGATTTGTGGTGGCGGTATCAATGATCCCCGAAGCGGTCGGGTTTTCAC
This sequence comes from Rahnella sp. CJA17(1/100), assembly GCF_963881615.1. Lineage (NCBI taxonomy): Bacteria > Pseudomonadati > Pseudomonadota > Gammaproteobacteria > Enterobacterales > Yersiniaceae > Rahnella > Rahnella sp. CJA17(1/100). The sequence goes on from NZ_CAWOJA010000033.1 coordinate 176,946, forward strand.
TGGTTGCCGGATTGTCGCCGATTGTCGGTTTGCACACGGCGTTTATTATCGGGCTGGTGACGGCACTGTTCGGCGGTAAACCGGGCATGGTGTCCGGTGCAGCGGGATCCATTGTGGTGGTGCTGATGAGTCTGGCGGCACAACACGGTATGGGATACGTGCTTTGGGCGACCATTTTTGCCGGGGTGATTCAGATTCTGATTGGTGTTTTCCGCCTCGGGAAATTTATCCGGCTGGTGCCGTTACCTGCGGTTCACGGCTTTGTGAACGGGCTGGCAATTGTCATTATGCTGGCGCAGTTGCACATGATTGCCGGGCAGGGACTGCTGATGTACGGACTGGTGTTGCTGGCGATTCTGGTGGTGGTGCTGTTCCCGAAACTGACCAAAATTATTCCTTCTTCGCTGGCAGCGCTGATCGTCGTTTCGGCCGTAGCGATCGGTTTTAACCTGCACACCTTGCGCGTGGGTGACCTGGCAGATATTTCAGGGGCGTTGCCACACTTCAGCCTGCCGGTTGCGCCTTTCAATGTTGAGATGCTGAAAGTCGTGCTGCCCTATGCGGTAGTGATAGCGCTGGTCGGCCTGATTGAATCGCTGCTGACGATGACCGTGCTTGATGAAATGGGTCATCAGAAGGGCAACGGCAACCGTGAAAGTATTGCGCAGGGAGCGGGGAATACGATTTGCGGTCTGTTCGGTTGCTTCGCCGGTTGCGCGATGATTGGGCAATCGATCATTAATTTCACCTCCGGCGGTCGGGGGCGAATTTCCGGTACAGTCGGCGCCATTTTACTGATCCTGTTTGTGGTCAGTTTGTCCGGTTATATTGGCTTGCTGCCGGTCGCAGCGCTGGCGGGCATTATGCTGGTGGTCTGCTACAACACCTTTGAGTGGAGTTCGCTGCGCCGTCTTCGCCGCATGCCTAAAGCTGATGTACTGGTGATGCTGATTGTCACCGTCATCACGATTTTCACCGATCTTGCCGTGGCGGTGATCAGTGGCGTGATTATCTCGGCGCTGGTTTTTGCCTGGCAGCAGGCGCGTATCCGTGTGCGCGAGCATAAAACTAAAGGCGACCTGGCAGTGTATAAGCTGGACGGACCGCTGTTCTTCGGATCTGCCGCGACCTTTGCCGAGCTGTTTAATCCTGAAAACGATCCGCAAAATGTAGTGTTGGATTTTGCCGGTACGCGGGTCATGGATTCGAGCGGAGTGGAGGCGATTGATAAACTGACCACGCGCTATCTCGATGCCGGTAAAACCATTCGCCTGCGTCATCTGAGCAATGATTGCGTGAGTTTGCTCAAAAAAGCCGGGCCATTCTGTTCTCACGAACTCGACGATCCGCAATATTACGTGGCTGAAGATAATCTCTGAAACCTCAAAGGTGTCGCTTAAAAACGGCACCTTTTTCGTTATTCACCCGCTTGTGGCCCTTTAAAGATAAATGCTTACAATTCGGGGCAAAAAAGCGGCCAAATTCATATCGCTGAAAATTCTGTAATGTTATACCGTTACGCCCGGTCAACTTCGCACTAACTGGCTTCAGGCCTGCGCTGCGGGGTATTTTTTCCACTGCCGGAGCGGACATGAGTACAGACAAAGTATCCGGGACGGATAACGCCAGTAAACAGCTGCGCTTTCAGTCTGCCGCCACCCACACGCGTTGGCTGAGCGGGCTGATCAACCCCATTATGGTGATCAGCAGCGTGATGTATCTGATCTTGCTGATGCTGTATCTGGTCTCTCCGGCATCGGTGTGGCCCTGGGTGACCGGCAATATCATGGCGGCGATGTGGGTTTGCGCTGCCTCCCTGCAATGTGCCCGGCGTATCTCCCGCTGGCGGACGCAACAATTTGCACCTGCTGTTGAAACCGCCATGCCGGAAGCGTCTTCCGGATTTCCCCAACGTCTGATTTCCCGCCCCTGGATGCGTCCTGTTTTACGTTATGTTGACGCGCATGTGTTCTTCCAGGCGCTTCCTGCGTTTGCCGCAATTGTGCTCATCAGTGTGTTATGGCAGTTGCCAATACCGGCCAATGACGCCGGTGAGGCGGGGTATTTTGCCGGTTCGGTATTCATTCTCTGCGCCTTTGCTGTACTGGTTCTGGAGCGTCACTGGACGCTAAAAAACCCGCTGGAATGGCCGGAAGCGGCAAAGCTCGCACCGATGATGCGCATGATGATTGGCGTGTTTTTGCTGAGTGCATTAGCCCTGATGTTTGCCCGTGAGGCTTCGGTGTGGCCTGCCCACCTGTTGATGCTCACCGGATTGTTACCGGGGATGGTGGCGCTGGAGCTTTTCCTGCGGGCGCTGATGGCGATGTTTTCGCCGCCGCGTGAGGATAAAGAGCCGGAGTTTATTGCGGGCAGCCTGCTGGCCGCGCAGATTTGCTGGCCGCCGCGTCCGTTACAGTTTGTGCAAAACGAACTGCATCAGCATTTTGGTATCGATCTTCGTCAGATCCGGGCGTTTCATTTTATGCGTCGCGCACTGTTACCGCTGGCCGCAATCTTGTTGCTGACCGGTTGGCTGCTGACGGGCATCAGCGAGGTGCCGCTGACCCAGCGCGGAATTTATGAATCCTTCGGCAAACCGGTGGCGGTCCGACAACCCGGTTTACATGCAGGTCTGCCGTGGCCATTTGGCCGTACGCTAATGGTTGATAACGGCGAAGTACATGAACTCACCACCGGTTCCGAAGAACCGGTCACCACCACACCGGTCACGGTGGCTGATACCGCCGAAGGCCCGGCGCCTGAAAGCGCAAACCGTCTGTGGGACTCCGGCCACAGCAGCGATAAATCACAAATCATCGCCAGTGCCACCCGTGACAGGCAAAGTTTTCAAATCATGAATATGGATGTCCGCTTTGTGTACCGCATCGCCATGAATGACGGCGCGGCGATGGCGAGCCTCTATCACACCGACAATATGCCGGTGCTGATCCGCAGTATTGCCAACCAGGTGCTGGTGCATGATTTTTCCTCGCGTACGCTCGACAGCCTGCTGGGAAGTGATCAGACACGCCTTGCCGCAGATATTGGCCGGAAAGTACAGAGCCAGCTTGATCATCTCAACAGCGGCGTGGAACTGCTGGCTACGGTGATTGAATCAATCCATCCACCTGCGGGTGCGGCGGATGCGTATCACAGCGTACAGGCGGCACAAATTCTGGCACAAAGCGCCATCGCCGGTGAGAAAGGGCAGGCCGCGCAGCAACTCAATGCGGCACAGCAATTTGCCCGTCTGGCGCAGGATACCGCCAGTGCACAAAGCCACGAAAATCTCGACCAGGCACAGGTCATGGCGTTGCGCTTTAACGCAGAAAATCAGGCGTATCAGGCTGGCGGACAGTCGTTCCTGACCGACCGTTATTTTAGTCAGCTGATTCTGGCGATGCAGCAGCATCCGGAAGTTCTGATTGTTGATCACCGTATTGGCGGCGGGACTTCGCCGGTGCTGGATCTGAGAAATTTTACCCTGCCATTTACGCCCGGAGCGGATAAAGCGGCGCATTCTGTCAACGCGGAGACTACCCGGTGAATGATTCCCAACAACCTGAAGCCCACGGACACGATCACGATGCACATGGCGGACATCATCACGGTGCCGGACATCACCATCATCATTCCGGCCCGGCGGCCCCTGGACTCTGGCGACGGGTTACGGTTGCCATCGTCCTGGTGGCACTGATTGCCGCCACCGCCTGTCTGGTGCAGGTGCGTTCCGGCGAAGCGATGGTGATCACGCGCTTTGGTAATCCGGTGCGTGTACTGCTGCAACCGGGACTGGCATGGCATCTGCCGGTGCCGCTGGAGACCGCGATCCCGGTGGATTTACGTATCCGCACCACGTCCAGTGGGTTGCAGGATGTCGGCACCCGTGACGGTCTGCGGATCATTGTTCAGGCTTATACTGTCTGGCAGGTGAAAAACGATCCTCAGCATGTGCAGCGTTTTATCCGCGCGGTACAAAATCAGCCGGATATGGCCGCCGCGCAGATACGAACGTTTATTGGTTCGGCGCTGGAAACCACCACCAGCGGTTTTGCACTGGCTGATCTGGTTAACACTGATGCCAGTAAAATCCGCCTTCCGGGTTTTGAACAGCATTTGCATGATCAGATCGCCCGCCAGTTGCTCGACAGCTATGGCATTGAACTGGTGCAGGTCGGCGTTGAACGGCTGACATTACCGTCGGTGACGTTAGATGCCACCGTGGATCGCATGCGGGCAGAACGGGAAACCATTGCCACCGAGCGGTCCGCCGAAGGTAAGCGTCAGGCGGCTGAAATCCGGTCTTCCGCCGAACGCGATGCCCGTGTGATTAAGGCCGATGCGTCGGTCAGCGCAGCCAATATTGAAGCGCAGGCGCAGGTTCAGAGCGCGGCGATATACGCTAAAGCCCGGACCAGTAACCCCGAATTGTACGATTTGTTGCGCTCGCTTGACACGCTCAACAGCGTGATCACGCCGGGCACCCAGCTGGTGCTGCGCACTGATGCCGCACCGTTCCGGCAACTGGTTGAAGGTCCGCCCGCCTTGCCCGCCGCCAGCAACGGGCCGCGGCCATGAATCCGTTGTCCCGCTTTCAGGGGAATGCGTGGTTTCAGGCAGGACGCATAGCCTGTCTGGCGCTGTTTACCATGACGCTGATTGCCGCCGCGAACTGGCTGTTCTCCAATGTGCGGCAGATAGAGCCGGATAAGCGCGCGGTGGTGATGCGCTTTGGTGCGGTTTCCCGCACGGCGGGAGCCGGGTTGTTGCTGGCGTGGCCGGAACCGCTGGAGCAGGTAGAAATTTTACCTGCCGCTGACCGGGTAATCGAGCATCACGTGACCGCGTTGCTCAGAGAAAACATTGTGCCTGCGTGGACCAATACCGGTGGCGAGAAAAGTGATGCCGTCGCGGGCGCGGGGTATTTGCTGACCGGTGATTCCGGCGTGGTTCAGCTGGATGTGCAGGTGTATTACGTGATTACCGATCCGGTGGCGTTTGTGCTGCAGGGGGAACACGTGTTACCGGCCCTGGATCGTTTAACCGAGCACGCGGCGGTGGCGATTTGTGCCTCACGCGATCTGGATACCATTCTGGTTGCGCGGCCGGAAATGGTGGGTAACGACAGCCATATCGCCGAACGCCGGGAACGGCTGCGCGGCGATTTACGTCAGGGCATTAATCAGCAACTCGCCGCCCTGAGAGCTGCAGGCAGCAACTCCGGTATCGAAGTCCGTCGCGTTGACGTGCAGTCTTCTCTGCCACCGTCGGCGGTTGAGGCGTTTAATGCCGTACTGACGGCCAGTCAGCAGGCGGATCAGAACATCGCCAGCGCGAGTAATGAGGCTGCCAGTGTGCATCAGGAGGCGGTTCAGGCGGCAGATCGCACCTTACAGGTCTCCCATGCCAAAGCCAGCGAACAGATAGCCCGTGCTTCCACGGAGACTGCAACCGTGGTGCAACTGGCGAATGATCATTCACCTGAATTACTGTGGCGTCTGTGGCGTGAACGGATGCCGGCAATCCTTGCCCATGCGGGCGGCGTCACTGCCGTTGATCCCCATGACGATGCACATCTGATCCTGCCGGGGCCAGACCGTCCATCCTCTCAACCCTGAGGTATTTGCCCTGTGACTTCTTTTACTTCTGAAGAACCGGCAGCGAAAAGCGTGCTGTTAACGCGCCATGAACAGCGGCGCATGGCGGTTCAGCTGCTTCTGGCGATGGCGGCGTTTGGTCTGCTGCTGTGCGGCTGGATCTGGCAATGGTGGTTTCCACAGCAAAGCGATGTCGGGCAAATTCTGTTTGGTGTGGCGTCATTGCTGGTGGCAGTTCCTGTGCTGCGCTCGGCAATTTATAGTTTGCGCAGCCCGAGCCTGCACGGCGTCACCGATCAGTTGATTGCGCTGGCGATGCTTGGCGCGTGGGCCACGGGAGACCTGATGACCGCCGCGTTGCTGCCGGGCATTATGATTTTTGGTCATATTCTGGAAGAGCGCAGCGTTATCGGTTCGCAGGAAGCCATCGATGCGCTCAGCCATCTGACCTGCAGCCGCGCCCGGCGGATTTTGCCCGATGGTGAGATTGAAGAAATCGACAACCATCAGTTGCGAACCGGTGACCGGATTGAAGTGCGCGCCGGTGACCGGTTGCCCGCCGATGGCCGTGTGTTATCAGGTCGCGCCAGTCTCGACACTGCACCGATCACCGGCGAATCGGTGCCACAGGAAGCCTGCGCGGGTGACGATGTGTTTGGCGGTGCCATCAACCTCGACGGATTGCTTTGCGTTGAAGTCACGCGCACCGGTGCGGATGCTACGCTCGGAAAAGTGATTGCGTTGATGCAAAAAGCGGAGCATGCCAAACCGCCGATCACCCGTTTGCTTGAGCGTTATGCCGGGCAATATCTGGTGCTTATTCTGCTGATTGCCGCCGCGACCTGGTTTATCACCCGTGATGCTCACGCCATGCTGGCGGTGCTGGTGGCGGCGTGTCCGTGCGCGCTGGTGCTTTCCGCACCGGCCACGGCAATCGCCGGTATCGCCGTTGCTGCGCGTCACGGCATTCTGATCCGCAGCTCCGCTTTTCTTGAGGAACTGGCGGATCTGAACGCTATTGTGGTGGATAAAACCGGCACGCTGACCCACGGTGAACTGCATCTGCAACGCACGGTGCTGGCAGAGCATCAATCCTCTGACGCCGTGCTCCGTCTGGCGGCCAGTCTGGGCGCGGCGAGCAGCCATCCGGTCAGCCGTGCGCTGTCTAAGTTACTGCCGCGTGAACAATACTTACCGCTGGAAGACGTGTCGGAACAGCAGGGCATGGGCGTGCGGGCGCAAACTGCGCAAGGCGAGGCGTTGTTAGGGCGCCCGGCATTCTTCAGCCAGAACACTATCGCGATGACCGTCGTACCTGAACATGACGGGCCGCTGGTTGGTCTGGGGCTGAACGGGCATTTTCTCGGCTGGCTGTTGCTGGCAGATTCATTGCGGCCTGAGGCGCAGACGGCGTTAGCTGAACTGCGTCAGCTTGGCCTGCAGCGACAACTGCTGCTGACCGGCGATCGCGCCAGCGTGGCTGAGCGTATTGCCGGAGAACTGGGCATCAGTGACGTGGTGTCGCAGGCTTTACCGGAAGATAAACTGCATCAGGTGTCAGCGGAAATTGCGCAAGGGTTCCGGCCAATGGTGGTCGGTGACGGCATTAATGATTCGCTGGCGTTAAAAGCGGGCGTGGTGGGCATTGCGATGGGGGCGGGCGGCAGTGATATCGCGCTGGCCTCCGCCGACGTGGTGCTGATCGGCAGCGATTTACGCCGTCTCGGCACCTGTGTCCGACTGAGCCGTGCCTGCCGCAGGACGCTGAAAATCAATGTGTTCATCGGGCTGGGCTGGACGCTGGTGGTGATGGCGGCGGCCGCGATGGGGTGGTTAGGCGTGGGGGGCGTACTGATTGCCGCGTTGCTGCATAATCTCAGCACTTTGCTGGTGCTGGGGAATGCGGGGCGTTTGCTGCGTTTTGATGAGCCGCTTTAAATAAAGTCGGTTAGTTATATTTCTAAAATTTCAGGTGTTAGCCAGGCTCGATTCTTTTGCACCCGGCTAACACTCTTGTCAAAAGCGGCGATTAAAGCTCAGCTTTGAAGGTATGCAGGCGACGCATGGTTTTTTCCAAACCTTCTTTCATCAGCAACTCAGTACAGCGCAGCGACTCATCAATCGCGTCGTCAATCAGCTTTTGTTCACTGGCTGGCGGCTTGCCAAGCACAAATCCCACCACTTTGCTTTTATCGCCAGGATGCCCGATACCGATACGCAGACGGTAGAAGTTCGGGTTGTTACCGAATTTACTCTGAATATCTTTCAGGCCGTTGTGGCCGCCGTTACCCCCACCCAGCTTGATTTTCGCCATGCCCGGCGGGATATCCAGCTCGTCATGCGCGACCAGAATTTCATCGGGCTCAATGCGATAGAACTGTGCCATCGCCAGAACCGCTTTGCCACTCAGGTTCATAAAGGTGGTCGGCACCAGCAGACGGACGTCCTGACCGGCCAGAGAAAGGCGGGCGGTATAACCAAAAAACTTACTTTCTTCTTTCAGTTGCTGGTTGTGCTGGCGGGCGAGAAGGTCGACGTACCAGGCGCCGGCATTATGGCGGGTCTGGGCGTATTCTGCGCCGGGATTGGCCAGTCCAACGATCAATTTAATGCTGCTCACGATGTTCGCTTCTTTATCCGGTGAGGTTTAGCGCGCTAGTTTACCTGTCACTTTGGGCTGTGCCAAATATCAGACAGGGCAAACCCGCCTGATGTGCCAGATTTTGAATAGTTTACGTGTCTGACTATTCACTTTCCGAACGTATCTGCCTGGAAAACGTAAAGATTTGTCATTCAATGTTCTCTGTCTGTGATCGTGACCGCAAAGTGAACCGGATGGGACGTCTATAGTTAAAGGCAGGAAAAGACAAGACAGCAGTGATGCTAAGACTATCGACAACTGGAGGTGACTTATGAAACGTAAAACCGCAAGAATAATCGGCAATGGCCTGATGGGACTCGGTTTGCTCACAATGGTCGGTGGTGTTGGTTATTCCATCCTGAATCAGATGCCTGAACTGGGGTTACCACAATTTTTAGCGCATGGCGCAATTGGTAGCATCTTCGTCGGTGCCATTTTATGGCTGGCGGGAGCCAGAGTCGGTGGACAGGAGCGTGTTGCAGACAGGTACTGGTGGGTTCGTCATTTTGATTCCCGCTGCACGAACGGTAAGTCACACCGTCATTCCTGAGTTTATCAGGCTGTAATCTGGCTTCTTTGGTAATAAAAAAACCGTTGTCGCTCACACGATAACGGTTTTTGCATTTCAGGTTCTGTCAAAACAAAATGCCCCTGAAAACAGGGGCATAATGATTAATGCTCGAACATCGCAGAAATGGATTCTTCATTGCTGATGCGGCGGATAGCCTCAGCCAGCATGCCTGACAGGGTCAGGGTACGCACTTTTTTCAGTGCACGGATTTCAGCGGAGAGCGGGATGGTGTCACAGACAATCACTTCGTCGATGACGGAGTTTTTGATGTTTTCCACTGCATTGCCGGAGAAAATCGGGTGGGTGGCATACGCGAATACGCGTTTAGCACCGCGTTCTTTCAGTGCTTCGGCAGCTTTACACAGCGTGCCGCCGGTATCGATCATGTCATCAACCAGTACGCAGTCACGACCAGCAACGTCACCGATGATATGCATCACCTGAGAAACGTTTGCGCGTGGACGACGTTTATCAATGATAGCCATATCGGTATCGTTCAGCAGTTTTGCCACAGCACGGGCACGAACAACACCGCCGATATCCGGAGAAACCACAATCGGATTTTCCAGGTTCTGTTGCAACATGTCTTCAAGCAGAATAGGGCTGCCGAACACGTTGTCTACCGGGACATCGAAGAAGCCCTGAATCTGCTCTGCATGCAGGTCTACAGTCAGAACACGGTCAACACCGACGCTGGACAGGAAGTCAGCAACAACTTTAGCGGTGATAGGCACACGGGCAGAACGCACCCGGCGATCCTGACGTGCATAGCCGAAGTAAGGAATAACGGCTGTGATACGACCAGCGGAGGCGCGGCGTAAGGCATCAACCATTACGACCAGTTCCATCAGGTTATCGTTAGTAGGCGCGCAGGTGGACTGGATAATGAAAATATCTCCGCCACGTACATTTTCGTTAATTTGCACGCTTACTTCACCGTCACTGAAACGACTGACGGCGGCGTCACCAAGGCTGGTGTATAAACGGTTGGCAATACGTTGTGCTAGTTCCGGGGTGGCGTTACCAGCAAAAAGCTTCATATCAGGCACGAGAAGAACCTCAGGCTTGCGTCCAGGGAAGACATTGGCTTTTGGCACCACCGGGCGGTGAGCGGTACCAAAGCATTATGCTCACGATACTTCTAAATCTTACTACTTAAATCTGTTGAATAATTGGCTGGCAAAGAACAGACACAAAACTACCGTGACTCTCTACGCTTTGCCCGCAGTTCTCAACCAGACGTCACGAAAACGGTGCAACGGCGAGATATTAACACCTTGTGCGACAAAACTCCGACTCCACGATGGTGTTTTGTCTAAAACCTGACGGGCGGCAGACTCGGTGTCGAATTCCGCAAACACACAGGCACCCGTTCCGGTCAGTCGCGACGGCGCGTATTCTAACAGCCAAGAAAGTAGCTGTTCAACCTCGTAAAAACGTTTTCTCGCAATCGGTTCGCAATCATTTGCGTAAGGCGTGTCTAAAAGCACATTTACAGTGCGTTTTGGTGTATTTCTGGTCAGTTGCGGATCGCTGAAAATCACCGGCGTCGCAATGCTGACACCCGGATGGGCGATCAGATACCATTTTTCCGCCGGTTCGACCGGCTGCAAAATCTCGCCAATCCCTTCAGCAAAGGCAGCATGGCCCATCACAAAGACCGGCACATCCGCGCCCAGCGTCACACCCATCTGAGCCAGTTCGGTATCAGAAAGGCCGCAATTCCATATCGCATTCAGTGCCACCAGCACAGTGGCGGCGTTGGAAGAACCGCCGCCCAGACCGCCGCCCATTGGAATTCGTTTTTGCAAGGTAATGTCTGCCCCCTGTGACGCGCCCGCGTGCTGTTGCAGAAGACGGGCGGCACGTACCACCAGATTCTCGTCATCTGCAACGCCTTCAACTGGCGTGGTCAGCACGATATCGCCGTCGTTGCGGACTTTAAAACTCAGGCTGTCACCGTAATCCACAAACTGAAACAGTGTCTGCAGATCATGGTAGCCATTCGGGCGCTGGCCGATGATATAAAGGAACAAATTGAGTTTAGCCGGAGAAGGCCACCATTGCTGCGTCATCTCAGTTTAGCGTCCAGTTATCCATTTTCAGCTTGATACGCTGTTCTCCCTGGGTCATTTCCAGACGCTGTGGCAGGGACGGTTTGGCATCCTCGTCGTAGCTCTGATACACCACGGTGCCTGGTTTTCCGTTCTGCGTGAACTTAACTTGTGACAGGCGGTACTGACTGTCGAGGGTGAAATCTGTGCCGTCACCCGGCAAACCGAGCATCCACAAACGCAGATTAGCCAGCGGAATCGACATACCGGTCAGTTTCTGGATCATGTCATCCGGATTATCACTGGTGTAATGCTTGCCTTCATTGTTGGTCAACTGCGCAATACCGCTTTGCACTTTTAATTCCATTTCCGTGCTGCCCAGCGGATTGGTCAGCAATAAACGGTAGCTGTCAGGGGAATATTGTTGCCAGAAGAAGCGGGCATAGACTTTCTGTTTATCGGAAAGATAAGCGAAAGAACCGCGGGTCTGATAATGCTCGAGTTGTTTAACCTGAGCTTCGTGTTCACGCCACTGCGGTGAAGTCGGGCTGGTCGCCGGGCCTTTCGGCGCGTTAATCGAACAGGCGGCAAGGACTAAGCTTGCAAGAGGAAGAAGGCGAACAAAGTGTGCTTTACGCATTGGCATAACAGATAAAATCCTTTGTGCTTTGGCGAAATGGGATGCCAGGGCAAATGTGGCGTGCGTCAGTTTAGCACAGCCCGCGCGAGGGGTGATCTCAACCCTGTGCAGATGATCGGCGATTGAAAGGTTTTGGGACAATGCTGATGTGTAAAAGGATTTAACCGAAGATGCTGTTCGCCTTTTATTGATCTCGCGCATCTTGTAGAATGCCCAACAGACGTAAACCCATACTATTATAAAGTATAAGCCGATAATCGCTCTCCCTATGACCCTGCTTGCATTAGGTATCAACCACAAAACCGCCCCGGTGTCTCTGCGTGAACGGGTAACATTTTCACCCGAGACCCTCGATCAGGCGCTCTCCAGTCTGCTCCAGCAACCGCTGGTGCAGGGCGGTGTCGTGTTGTCTACCTGCAACCGCACTGAGCTGTATCTGAGCGTTGAGCAACAGGAAAACCTGCAGGAGCAACTGGTTAAGTGGTTATGCGATTACCATCATCTGAGTGAAGATGAAGTGCGCAAAAGCCTGTACTGGCATCATGATAATGAAGCCGTCAGCCATCTGATGCGCGTGGCGAGTGGACTGGATTCACTGGTGTTAGGCGAGCCGCAGATTTTGGGGCAGGTTAAAAAAGCCTTCGCCGAATCGCAAAACGGACGGGCGGTTTCCGGTGAACTGGAGCGTCTGTTCCAGAAATCTTTCTCCGTGGCCAAGCGTGTGCGTACTGAAACTGATATCGGCGCCAGCGCCGTTTCTGTCGCGTTTGCGGCCTGTACTCTGGCACGCCAGATTTTCGAATCCCTTTCTGAGCTAACCGTCTTGCTGGTCGGTGCGGGTGAAACCATCGAACTGGTGACGCGTCATCTGCATCAGCATAATGTCCGCCACATGATGATTGCCAACCGTACGCGTGAACGTGCGCAGGTGCTGGCGACGGAAGTGAACGCAGAAGTGATCAGTCTGCAGGATATCGATTCCCGTCTCGCTGAAGCGGACATTATTATCAGTTCTACCGCCAGCCCGCTGCCGATTATTGGTAAAGGCATGGTCGAGCGCGCGTTAAAAGCCCGCCGTAACCAGCCGATGCTGATGGTGGATATTGCCGTTCCGCGTGATATCGAACCGGAAGTCGGCAAACTGGCGAACGCCTATCTGTACAGCGTCGATGACCTGCACAGCATCATTCAAAACAATCTTGCACAACGCAAAGCGGCGGCCATTCAGGCTGAAACTATCGTTGAGCAGGAGAGTTCAAACTTCATGGCCTGGCTGCGTTCGCAGGGAGCCGTTGAAATTATTCGTGATTATCGCTCGCGTGCTGATATTATTCGCGCCGACGCACAAGCAAAAGCTCTTGCCGCCATTGCGCAGGGCGCTGACGTCGAAGCGGTGATCCATGAATTAGCCCACAAATTGACAAACCGCCTTATTCACGCACCAACCCGTTCTCTGCAACAGGCAGCCAGCGACGGTGATGTGGAGCGTTTGCAAATTTTACGCGACAGCCTCGGGCTGGGTCAGCAATAGTTCTCCTTTTCTCACAGGGTTAAACACCACGCATGAAGCCTTCTATTGTTGCCAAACTGGAAGCGTTACAAGAGCGCCACGAAGAAGTGCAGGCGATGCTTGGCGATGCCGGCGTCATTGCCGATCAGGATAAATTCCGCAGTCTTTCCCGCGAATATTCACAGTTAACGGCTGTTTCTGAATGTTTTCTTGCCTGGCGTCAGGCACAGGAAGATTTAGAAACTGCTGAGATGATGCTCGACGATCCTGAGATGCGCGAAATGGCGCAGGATGAGATCAAAGAGTGCAAAGCTAATATCGAAGAACTCGAAGAAAAATTGCAGGTTCTGTTACTGCCAAAAGATCCGGACGATGAACGCGGTTGTTTCCTGGAAATTCGTGCAGGAACCGGCGGTGATGAGGCGGCTATTTTCGCCGGTGACTTATTCCGTATGTACAGCCGCTACGCCGAAATGCGTCGCTGGCGTGTAGAGATCGTGAGCGCCAGCGAAGGCGAACACGGCGGTTATAAAGAAGTGATCGCCAAAATCAGTGGCGAGGGCGCTTACGGCCAGTTCAAATTTGAGTCAGGCGGCCACCGCGTTCAGCGTGTACCGGAAACCGAATCTCAGGGGCGCATTCATACCTCTGCCTGTACCGTTGCCGTGATGCCGGAAATTCCGGAAGCCGAACTGCCGGAAATCAACGCCGGTGATTTGCGCATTGATACTTTCCGCTCATCCGGCGCTGGCGGACAGCACGTTAACACCACGGATTCCGCGATTCGAATTACCCACATTCCAACCGGTATTGTGGTGGAATGTCAGGATGAACGTTCACAGCACAAAAACAAAGCCAAAGCGATGTCCGTGCTGGGCGCGCGTATCCGTGCTGCGGAAGTGGCAAAACGTCAGGCAGAAGAAGCCTCGACGCGCCGTAACCTGCTCGGCAGTGGCGACCGTTCTGATCGCAACCGTACCTACAACTTCCCGCAGGGGCGTGTTACCGATCACCGCATCAACCTGACGATTTACCGTCTGGATGAAGTGATGGAAGGTAAACTGGACAGTCTGATCCAGCCGATCGTGCAGGAATATCAGGCCGATCAACTCGCCGCGCTATCTGAGCAGGACTGATGGATTTTCAGTCCTGGCTGCGTGATGCCACCCGCCGTCTTGCTGCGGGTGAAAGCCCGAAGCGGGATGCTGAAATCTTGCTCGGTTTTGTGACCGGCCGGGCAAGAACTTTTATTATGGCTTTTGGCGAAACGCTGCTGACAGCCGGACAACTTCAACAACTGGAAATTCTGCTTGCGCGACGTGAGCAGGGCGAACCGGTTGCCTATCTGACCGGCGAGCGAGAATTCTGGTCGCTGCCACTGTCTGTTTCTCCCGCGACATTAATTCCCCGTCCTGATACCGAATGCCTGGTGGAACAGGCGTTGATCCGTCTGCCTTCTCAACCCGTCAGCATACTGGATCTCGGCACAGGAACCGGTGCGATTGCACTGGCGCTGGCCAGTGAACGCCCGGATTGCAAGGTTACCGGTGTCGATCTGCAACCGGATGCTGTACGCCTCGCGCAACACAACGCGCAAAAGCTGAATATCCTGAATGCACGATTTTTGCCGGGCAGTTGGTTTTCACCGGTAACCGGTGAACGTTTCGCGCTGATAGCCAGTAATCCGCCGTATATCGATGCCGCCGATCCGCACCTGGCGAAGGGTGATGTACGTTTTGAGCCCGCCAGCGCGCTGGTGGCAGAAAATGCCGGTCTGGCTGATCTGGCGCATATTATTCAGGCGGCACCCGCGTATCTTCACAAAGGCGGCTGGTTACTGCTCGAACATGGCTGGCAGCAGGCGACTGACGTGCAGGCGTTATTGCGCGATGCCGGTTATCAGCATATCGCGACGGTAAAAGATTATGGCGATAACGATCGTGTCAGCCTTGGGCAGTGGGAGCCGCTACACGGATCAGAAGAAAATCAATTGGTTAGAATTTAAATTTCAAAGGAAACGGACAATGGCATATGTCTGGATCAAGAATCTGCATCTGCTCACTATAACCCTGAGTATTGCATTGTTTGTTTTACGATTTTTTTGGAAATGGGCAGGTTCTGCTATGATGCAGAAACGCTGGGTGAAGACTGTTCCCCATATTGTGGATACAGTGCTGTTATTAAGTGGTATTTCGCTTATCTTCATCACACACTTTTATCCGTTCAGCCCTCAGGGAACCTGGCTGACCGAAAAGATTTTTGGCGTTATTATCTATATCGCGCTGGGTTTTGTGGCCCTGAGCAAGCGACCAGTCAGTCAGAACATCCGCTGGCTGGCCTTTATTCTGGCGCTCGCTTGCCTGTATCTGATTCTTAAACTGGCGCTGACGAAAATACCGCTGCTAATGGGATAACTATGAGTACCCTTGCTGATTTTGAATTTAACACCGCCCGGCTCAGTACCGGGGTGATCAAAGTAACGGAAGCCGTGCGTTTCGATTTCAATGCGGACGACGTTCGCCACCAGTTACAGTCACTGGTCGATGAAGCCCGCCGTGTCGTTCCTGAAGAGCTTGATCAGGATCAGCAGCTCGAAGTGTTGATTGAACTGTTTTACCGCACCTGGGGTTTTGGGGGCGCTGGCGGCGTTTATCGTCTGTCTGATGCTATCTGGATCGACAAAGTGCTGTCTTCGCGTCAGGGAACACCGGTTTCACTGGGGGTGATTTTTCTGCACATTGCCCATGAACTGAGTTTGCCGCTGATGCCGGTGATTTTCCCCACTCAACTTATCTTGCGTGCTGACTGGCTCGACGAAGAAATGTGGCTGCTTAATCCGATCAACGGCGATACGCTCAATGAGCATATGCTCAGCGTATGGCTGAAAGGCAATCTGGGTGTGATGGCGGAAATAGAAGATGACGATCTGGAAGAAGCGGAAAACACGCTGATCGTCCGCAAAATGCTTGATACGCTGAAAGCCGCGCTGATGGAAGAAAAACAGTTCGAACTGGCTCTGCGCGCCAGTGAAACAGTATTGCAGTTTGACCCGGAAGACCCCTATGAAATCCGCGATCGCGGGCTGATTTATGCTCAGCTGGAATGCGACCATGTGGCGATTTCTGATCTCAATTATTTTGTTGAGCAGTGTCCGGAAGACCCGATTTCAGAAGTGATTAAAGTGCAGATCCATTCGATTGAGCACAAACAAGTTACGTTGCACTAATTTATACTTACCTTACGTCACACCCGAAAAGTTATGACAGAACAAAGAGTTATGTTATTTTCGGGTGAAAGATTTATCACTAAAAAGGCCAAAGCATGAAACATAAAGTGGTTAGCATTCAGGACATCAAAGTCGCCAACGATCTGCCGTTTGTATTGTTCGGCGGGATGAATGTACTGGAATCGCGCGATATGGCGATGCGTGTGTGCGAGCATTACGTCACAGTGACGCAGAAACTCGGCATTCCTTACGTGTTCAAGGCGTCTTTCGATAAAGCCAACCGCTCATCTATTCATTCCTACCGTGGTCCGGGCCTGGATGAAGGTATGAAAATTTTCCAGGAGCTGAAAAAAGCATTCGGCGTGAAAATCATCACCGATGTGCATGAATCCTGGCAGGCGCAGCCTGTATCTGAAGTGGTTGATGTGATCCAGTTACCTGCATTCCTGGCGCGTCAGACCGATCTGGTTGAAGCCATGGCGAAAACCGGCGCAGTGATTAACGTGAAAAAACCACAGTTCGTCAGCCCTGGTCAGATGGGCAACATCGTCGACAAATTTAAAGAAGGCGGCAACGATCAGGTGATTCTGTGCGATCGCGGCAGCAACTTCGGTTATGACAATCTGGTTGTCGACATGCTGGGCATGAATGTGATGATCAATGCTACGGGCGGTCATCCGGTGATTTTCGACGTGACTCACGCACTGCAAACCCGTGATCCTTTCGGCGCTGCTTCTGGCGGTCGTCGTGCTCAGGTCGCTGAACTGGCTCGTGCCGGTATGGCGGTAGGTATCGCCGGTCTGTTTATCGAAGCGCACGAAGATCCGGCTCACGCGAAATGCGACGGTCCGTCAGCCTTGCCGCTGGATAAACTGGAACCGTTCCTGGTTCAGATGAAAGCCATCGACGATCTGGTGAAAAGCTTCCCGGCGCTCGATACCAGCAAGTAATCTGACCTATTCAGATAAAACAAAGGCGACCTCCGGGTCGCCTTTTCCGTTTACCGCGCAGGTTTATAACGCGTCGTGCAAAGAACTGTGGAAACTCAGTTTGCCTTCCACCGGCTGCATTCTGGCGCGGGCCAGGGTTTTCAGCGGCTGGAAAGGGATCTCAGCGATTCGCAGTTCTGTGCCTTCCGGCAAGGTATTGATGAAGTTGCGTAATGCACTGACGCCACCGGCATCGAGTACGGCAACGCGATCCCATACCAGAATGATCACTTTCTTGCCTTCGCTGCGCACCTGCAATTCACTGAAGATACGTTCCGCCGCAGCAAAGAACAGCGGGCCATTGATACGCAGCACCAGCGTATCTTCCGGTATGTCGGCCATCACTTCCGTCAGGCGGGTGAGTTTGGCGATACGGCGCATAAACAGCAGCGACGCCATCACGATACCTGCGGTAATCGCAATCACCATGTCGAACAGTACCGTCAGGCTCATGCAGGTCAGCATCACCAGAATGTCGTCTTTCGGTGCACGGCGCAGTAAATCCACCACTTTATGCGCTTCGCTCATATTCCACGCCACCATCAGCAATAACGCCGCCATCGCCGCCAGCGGCAACCATGAAAGCAACGGCGCGAGAATGAGCAGGGCGAGGATCACCAGCAGCGAGTGAATAATGGCCGAGACCGGAGATGTTGCACCGGCGCGAACGTTAGCCGCAGAGCGCGCAATCGCCGCTGTAGCGGTGATGCCGCCAAAGAAAGGGCTGACCATGTTGCCGATACCCTGACCGATCAGTTCGTTATCCGAATGGTGTTTTTTGCCGGTCATGCCATCGAGCACCACGGCGCACAGCAACGATTCAATCGCGCCCAGCATTGCCATGGAAAACGCAGCGGGGAGCAGCGCCTGCACCAGAGACCAGCTCAGTCCGCTGCCATCGGATTGAGTCCACGGCAGGGCAAATTGCGGCAAAATAGGCGGAATGCCGTTGCCCTGCGAACCGTCAGGCAGCAGGAAGTGAAAGCGTGAACCGATGGTGGCGACAGGGTGTCCTGCCTGCATGAAAATGGCCATCACCGCGCAACCCGCCAGCAGAGCCGGAAGATGGCCGGGCACGCGCAATCCCAGTTTTGGCCAGAGAATTAATATACCGAGCGTCACAATCCCTATCGCGGCATCGCCGATATCCAGCGTTGGCAGCGCCATGACCAGCGCCGCAACTTTACTCAGATAATGTTCCGGCACCGTTGCCATCGTCAGGCCAAAGAAATCTTTAAATTGCATGGTGCCGATGGTGATCGCAATACCGGACGTAAAGCCGAGCGTGACAGGCAGCGGTATGTATTCGATCAACCGGCCAAATCGCGCCAGCCCCATGAAGAGGAGCATAAAACCAGACATCAGCGTAGCCAGCAATAAACCGGACAAGCCGAACTGTTGTGAGACTGGATAGAGAATGACAACAAACGCCGCCGTCGGGCCGGAAACACTGAAACGTGATCCGCCGAAAACAGCGATGACAATCCCGGCAATGGCCGACGTATACAGCCCGTATTGCGGCGGTACACCGCTGCCAATGGCCAGCGCCATGGCCAGCGGGATGGCGATGATCCCCACGGTGACGCCAGCAATGGCATCTTTGAGTAAGCGTTGAAGCGTATATTTTTCACGAAAACAGGCGTCTATCAGTGCGCTGAAAGGCCTGATATGGCGTCTTCCTGAAGTATTCATAGGATGTAAATCACCTGACAGAAGAATGGATATTAACCCGGTATTCCTTCACCGGAAAAACGGTAGCCTACGCCTTTCAGGGCCACTACGCGTAGACATAAATCAAGCCTTGCTTACACAAAGGCGTGTTGCAGCCCTTATAGTGTAATTGTTCGCCATGTGATGTGCCGCCAGATATTTCATGCGTGAAAATAATCATGGCATTCATCATCTGTATTTAACTTAATACCCGAAATCAGCCTGAAAAAGCCCGGGAGGATGCATTTATCTGTGCCGGACATACAGTAATGATGTAGTTAAAAATAATCCCGGCAACCGGATAGGCTGCTGATGAATCAGCGGATCTACACGAAAAACGCCCGATGCAGACGAAGGCTATAGTCTGCATCAGGATTGGTTTTGGTCTCTCCCCATTTACCTGCTACGGGTGAGGCATAAACTCTGCCAGCGGATACTTTTGCTTTCCACGGTCATCAAGGTTGGAAGGGCTTAACCAACTTTCCATGGCCCGACGGATCCCATCCCACTCCTCGTCAATAATGGAGTACCAGCGGATGTCACGGCTATGCCCCTTCGAGACTTGTGTCCGTCTGAGCGTACCTTCATAGGTAAATCCAAGTCTTTCAGCCGCACTGATGGCGGCCTGATGCAGGCTGTCACACTTCCAACCGCACCGGCGATACTGGAGTGTTTCCAGGATGTAAGAGAGTAAAAGAAATATGGCTTCTGTGCTGCACAAGGTCCGTTTCATAAGTGGTGACCAGTTAACCCAGCCAATTTCTACAGATCCGTTATCAGGGTCCATTCGTTGCAACGCGAGAAAGCCCGTGGCCTTACCCGTGGACAAATTAATCACCGCGTAAAAAAGCGGGTCTTTGCTTGCGGCAAGTGAGGCGATATAGTGATCGCACTGTCTGATCGTGATGGGGCGTTTAATATGAAAGTATGTCCAGTCACGTTCGTCATCGATACTGTGCCAGGCGTCAAATAAATCCCGGCTATGTTTGAGATCAATCGGCTCAAGCAGACAATATTTCCCCCTGAGTATAACTTTTTGCGGGAGCGAGCGTGGCTGCCAGTCGGGGAGTGATTTACCCAATTCTTGTCCGTAAACATTTACTTCCGTCATTATAAACCTTCATGCGTGGTTAAATTTATAAAAGTGTCGCCGGGTGACAGTAGACAAAACGAACTCAACCTAAATACAGCAAAGTGACACGCCAGTGATGATAATAATCAATACGATAAATCTGGAACGCTATACATTCTTTTTGAAAGATTTCTGAAAGTCAGTTTGGTTAACATAATAAAATCCTTATTTAACATATCCATATGTTTTCTTCTATTATTTTAGCATTCCCTGGTGTGGGTGCATCGTAGCTGAAATATTTATCGGTAAAAAAATAATTTACCTTAGGTCGAAATTCCTTAATTATCACAAATCAAACGCAATGGTTTGATTTATATGTACTTTAATTTCACCGGTGTTATCGGGTGCTATTCAAAATAGTGCGCCAGATCACAGGGATGTATTGATGTTGTGACTAGCAGGCTAATGTTAAATGACGTTGTTATTCCTCGTCTTATTATAATTACCCTCTGCTTTATTCTGGTTTCATCATATTATTTTTAGGTTTTTTATAGTTTGCGTAAATTATTTGCATTCGTTTTTTGAGTTTTCCGTGTAATGACGTGTTGACAGGGCTAAATAATTAAATTAA
This sequence comes from Rahnella sp. CJA17(1/100), assembly GCF_963881615.1. Lineage (NCBI taxonomy): Bacteria > Pseudomonadati > Pseudomonadota > Gammaproteobacteria > Enterobacterales > Yersiniaceae > Rahnella > Rahnella sp. CJA17(1/100). The sequence continues at coordinate 197,590 of NZ_CAWOJA010000033.1, forward strand.
TCAGGATAATGAAAATGAGGCATACAAATTATTAAAATGTAGACTATGCTTATTAAGTTCAGGAACGTCTGGATGCAGTAGTATAAATAATGAAGTTTTTGGCACTGATAGCCTGATGTATCAGCGCTTTTTTTTATTTTCTATCATATTCTTATTTATTGCTCTGCCGTACGAATAAGTCTCATTCAGTCGAATATTTGGACAGTGGTAATATTATTGGTATATTAAAATCTTTAACCTTCTCACAATTAAAAGGAGCCTTGTGCGGCTCCTTTTGTTTAGCTTTCACCGTGGTGAATTATTTTTGCGTGCCATCTTCAATTTTCGGCGGATAGGGCAGGTCAGCGGCTTTACGCATCTTCGCCACATCTTTCGCGGTGACCGTGGCTCCCGCCGGATTGCCAAACTGTGTGCTGACGTAATGACTTAGCGTCGCAATCTGTTCATCGTCGAGCTGACTGGCAAACGACGGCATCATGATTTCGCCTTTATCCATGTGGCGCTGGACGCCGTTGAGGATGACCGAAACCTGATTGCGGCTGTCGTAAGAACCAGTGCTGGTATGGCTGAACAGTGACGGATAGGCATGGAATCCCTCGCCGCTGCCTTCACCGCCTTTGCCGTGACAGGCTGCGCAGCTGGCATTAAACAGGGCGGCGGCTGACTGGTCGATTGTCTGACCTTCAGCGCGCAGTGGGTAAATATCCTGATTCTGCTCACCCCATGCATCTCGCGGTTTGGTTTGCTTGTCATCTCCGATTGCCGGGACGGAACGGATATAGGTCGCAATCGCGTTCAGGTCGCTGTCTGACAGATGCTGCAGACTGTGCTCAATGGCTTCTGACATCGCCCCTGACGCTGACGCCTTACCGGCAACAAAACCTGTTTTCATGTAAGTCACCAGATCCTGCTGCGACCAGTTACCGATCCCGGCATTTTTATCCGGCGTGATGTTGAAAGCTACCCATGAGCCTAAATCGCCACCGGAAAACGCTTTGTCGGTGTCCATGCCCATGGTCAGCGTGCGCGGCGTATGGCAGGTGCCGCAGTGTTCCAGCGCTTCCACCAGATAAGCCCCACGGTTCCAGTCCGCTGATTTGGACGGATCGTTTTTCAGCTCACCTTTGTCAAAGTTAAACATCTTCCACACGCGCATGCCCCAGCGTTGGTTAAACGGGAAGGACAAGTCCGTTTGCGGCCCTGCGGAATGTACCGCTGGCAGCGACATCAGATAAGCTTTGATCGCTAAAACATCTTCACGTTTCATTTTGGTGAAGGAGTCGTAAGGCATAGCAGGATACAACTGTTGTCCGTCTTTGCCGACACCGTCACGTACCGCGCGCACGAATTCATCGTCCGTCCAGTTGCCAATACCAAACTGTTTGTCAGAAGAAATGTTGGTGCCGTAAATCACCCCGAAAGGTGACGCCAGCGGATAACCGCCGCCGAATTTTGCCGTTTTATCCGCCCCCGGCGCAGTATGGCAGGCGGTACAGTCACCGGCTGTCGCCAGATATTCACCGCGCTTAATTAAATCTGCGTTGCCCGCTGCGTCATCAGCCCGGGCGGCGTTAGCCGCGACCATTAACGGCAGCAACGCCAGCATGAATTTCATTTTCATTACTCAGTCCTCAGAAAATCAATCAGGCCAGGCTTTTCAGCACCGTATCAGCCATACGCAATGCCAGCGCAGTTCCCGACAGCGTGGAGTTCACTGTTGAAGCCGAGGGCATAATGCCGGTACCGGCGATGAACAGGTTCGGGTGGTCATGCGTACGGCAATCACCATCCACTACCGAATCTTTCGGATCGTTGCCCATGATCATCGTGCCAGTAATATGCTGATTGTTGTCGTACACCCCACGCTTGCTGTACACCACTTCGGTGCCGCCCATTTCTTTGACGATTTTCTGAAAATCAAGCATCGACTGGTCATAACCGCGGTGAACGTAGTCCGGGAATTTGTAATGCACTTCGAGGCGCGGGATCCCCCATTCGTCTTTCTCGGTTTTGCTCAACACCACACGGTTTTCCGGTTCCGGCAGCATTTCCAGCAGGCATTTCAGCTGAATAAAACGCTCAGACTGATAGGTCAGCTTGTCATTCAGCGCTTTGCCGTAATACCCCTGACGCACCAGACGTTCAGTCAGATAGCGCACCGGCGAGGTATTGGCGACGTCGATACGTAACGCAGAGCGATCGCGGCGGAAATCACCATCACGCAGATTATTGATACTGCCCGGGCGCATCGGGCCGCGGCCGAAATACACTGGCTCGTCGGCGTAAAACTCAACAGAGGTGCCGGGGTGATCCATCAGATTTCGACCCACCATGCCGGAGCTGTTGGCGATACCGTTCGGGTATTTATCGCTGGTGGACATCAGCAACAGTTTCGGGCTTTCGATGCCGTTGGCGGTCAGCACGAAGCGTTTACCGGTGACTTTATGGGCCACTTTGTCAGCATCCAGATAGTGCACAGCCACGATCTCGCCGCTGTCACTGGCTTCGATGTTGTACACCACGGCGTTGGCAATCACGCGCACACCGGCTTCGATAGCTTTGCGCGCCGAAATACCGCCGTGATACTGCGCATCAATCGGGCAAACAGGCATACAGTTATTGTTGCCGCAGCAGGCAGGACGACCGTCATAAGGAATACTGTTACGCGCCTGCGGGCCGATACCTAATACGTAACCGAGTTTGGCAATGCGTTTGCTGATGCGGTCAAAACCGTAGGGCAGCGGAATACCCGGCAGCGGATAGGGTTGTGAACGCGGTGAATCCAGCGCGTCGTCACCGGAAACGCCCATCTGAATTTCGGCTTCGGTGTAATACGGCTCCAGATCTTCATAACTGATTGGCCAGTCACGACCCACGTCATACAGCGTTTTGATTTTCATATCATTTGGCAGCAGGCGAAACGCCTGTCCCGCCCAGTGCCAGGTGGTGCCACCCACACCGCGCAGATACTGCGCTGCGTAGAGGTCCGGGCCTTTCTGGATCAGATAATTGTTATCTTTTGGCTGGAATTTCGGTTGCGGTGCCCAGGGTTTCGGCGGATAGGGTTCGGTGAAGTCGCCTTTGAGCGGTGACTGACGGAACAGTTCTACCGCTTCGTCTCGTTTGATCACCGGCCCGGAATCGAGCATCAGCACGGAAACACCGGCTTTGACCATTTTCAGCGCGGCGAGAGAACCGGCGATACCGGCACCAATAACAACGACATCTGCGTTCAGAGCATCAGCCATGAGCCATTACCTCCGTGGAGTTTTGTTGCGGTGCAGCAGGTTTGTTGACCCAGAAATTCGGCTCGCCCGGTGCATAGCTTGGAGGCAGCAGATTATTTTTCAGCAACTGATAGCTGACGATATTTTCGAATCCGATACATTTCTGGCTGCCGGGTTGACCGACCACACCGAGATACCAGCCACTGACCAGTTGCTGATACAACTGCGTCAGCTCTGCCGGTTGCTGTGCAAGAAGCTGATGTAAATCATCTCCCACCACGCCGCGGTGTGCGGTGATCAGTGCTGAAAGGGTATCGAGTTGTGAGTCGAGCTGCGCGTTGTTCTGCGACTGATGCAGCCAGCTGTAAAGTGCCTGAGCGAGATGCGGCTCAAGCTTGTCCATGCCGGTGAGTTGTGCTGAAAGGGTCATAAAACTTGCCGGCATACGTACGGCAGAAGCCAGAGGGGGCGCAGCATAAGCCAGGCGGGTCAATACACCACCAAGCATCTGGCTGCTGATACCCGCAGCCAGTATGCCCGCAGTGCCGATAACCAGCCGGCGACGGGAGAAATTGATCATGACGTGATGTTCCGTATACGAATTATTATGGTTTACGTCGTTATTTCAGGACGCTGGCCGCTTTCTCAGAGGACTGGTTGTCGATGTCCTGCTTCGGTGTGCTGACACCGACTGCGCCCACCACGTCACCGTTAATCGTCAGCGGGAATCCGCCACCCAGTGGCACGGCATTCGGGATCGCCAGTACGGTGGTTTCGCCACCCTGCAGGCGTTGCATGAATTTCAGTGATGGCACGTGGTAGAGCGCGGAAGTGCGTGCCTTGCCGATGGACGCATCAACACAACCGGCCGGAGAACCGTCAAGGCGCTGGAAGGCCAGTAATGAACCAGATGCATCAACTACCGCGACGCAACCGGTGCTGTGTTGTTCCGCAAGAGTGGATTTCACACTGTCGATGACTTTGGCTGCCTGCGCGTTATCCAGCGGAGGATGTCCGGCGGCGAAAGCGGAAGTGGCAGAGAAGAAAAGCGTGGTGGCACACAGTAAAGCCTGTGTGGTGGTTTTTTTAACAGACATAGACTCATCCCTTGTAGCAGTAGCAAAACATGACTTGACGTATTTTTCGAATAATAGTTTTTAAATAAGTGTTTTAAATCAATAGAATTAAAAACAATAACGTTAACGGGCGGAACACTCTGGTGTGTTTCTTAATGCCACACGAACAAAGGCGTTATTGGTTTTTGTTTCGCGGATGTTAATTCAATTAACAAAACAGCAAAAGTGACGGTTGCGCTGGGAAATTAATTCCCGGGAGATTTCGTGCGGATATTATGAGCAGATCGGGCCTGCAGGCCTTGTTGGATAAGGATTGAACATTTTGTGCTGTTACGAACCATTCGATCCGTTTATATTAATTAAATGTGATCCTGTTAACAAAAAAACCTCCCGAAAAGGGAGGTTTGTATTTTGCCGACAGCGCAAAGAAACGGGAGGGCTAATGGGCCGCTGGTCTGAGAGCTGGTGTACGGAAATCCAGCGATGCAATAATGCTGTTTGCTGCCTGTCGTCCATCCGACATGGCTGTCACCACCAGGTCGGCGCCCCGCACCGCATCGCCGCCTGCAAATATCTGCGGGTGACTGGTCTGATACGGGAAGCGGCTGTGATGCGGGGCCTGTAACAATCCCTGTTCGTCGTGCCTCACCGACAGTTCATCCAACCACGGCATAGCATGCGGCAGAAAGCCAAATGCCATAATGACCGCTTCCGCTTCGAGCAGGAATTCAGAACCGGCAATCGGTGTGGGTCTGCGTCTGCCGCTGGCATCCGGTTCTCCCGGGGCGGTTCGGACTAAGCGGATACCGCAGACTTCGCCCCGGTTATTCAGCTCAATGCTCACCGGCTGAACGTTAAACATAAACTCAGCCCCTTCCTCGCGTGAGTTTTTCACTTCTTTCTTCGAGCCCGGCATGCTTTTTTCATCGCGGCGATACGCACAAATCACGCTTTTGGCATTCTGGCGCAGCGACGTGCGCAGACAATCCATCGCTGTATCGCCGCCGCCGAGCACGACCACGCGTTTTCCCGCCATGCTGACATAAGGCTCATGTTTCAGTTCGGGCAGATTCATCAGATGTTTGGCGTTCGCAATCAGGAAAGGCAGGGCGCTGTAAACGCCCGGCGCGTTTTCATTTTCCAGTCCGGCTTTCATCGCTTTATACGTACCCACACCTAAGAATATTGCATCGAACTCTTCCAGCAGTTGTTCCGCCTGAATGTCGACGCCGATTTCGGTATTGAGCCGGAACTCAATGCCCATTTCAGTGAAGATTTCCCGGCGTCTGACCAGTACGTTTTTATCCAGCTTGAACGCCGGAATACCAAAGGTCAGCAGGCCGCCGATCTCAGGGTGACGATCAAAGACCACGGCTTTTACGCCATGCCGCGCCAGCACGTCAGCGCAGCCCAATCCGGCCGGGCCTGCACCCACCACGGCTACGCGATAATTACGCGGAATAACCTCTGAAAGATCGGGTTTCCAGCCTTGTACCAGCGCGGTATCGGTAATGTAGCGCTCAATATTGCCGATGCTCACTGAGCCTTGTTTATCAAAAGTGCAGACGCCTTCGCAAAGCCTGTCCTGCGGGCAGACGCGGCCACAGATCTCCGGCAGGCTGCTGGTGCGGTGCGAAAGCTCTACGGCTTCCAGAATGTGTCCCTGTTTCGCCAGCGCCAGTAATTGAGGGATATCGTTATGCAGCGGGCAGGTCCAGGCGCAGAAAGGGTGATCGCTGCAATGCAGACAGCGGCCAGCCTGTTCTTCAACCTGCATCGGTGTAAAGCGCGCATAGATCTCATTAAACGTGCTTTTACGTTCGGTGAGCGGGGCTTTTGCCGCATCGAGGCGCGGTGGTGCCAGGGCGGCGGCGAATACGGCGGCTGATTTGCTGGTCAGTGAAACCTGTGGATTCCGGCCCATGGCGGCGCGGTATTGTTTATCAGCACGGTTCTGAGCAATGACCTGATCGGTGATGAGATGCAGTGCCTGTGTCGGGCAGGCATTGACGCATGCCTGTCCGTCCGGGCTGTCATTGCACAGATCACATTTATGCGCCACGGCTGCCGCGGCGGGTAAGCCGGTCAGCGGATAGCTCTCATGCTGTACGATATCAATGGCGCCAAACGGACAGGCCACGGCGCAGGTTTTACAGCCGATACAGCGTTCTTCCAGCAACTGAATGCTGTCGTTACGACGAACGAATGCGTTTGTCGGGCAAACCTGTAAACACGGGGCATCTTCGCACTGACGGCATAGCACGGCGCTATGCAGATCGTTTTGCCGGATGACATGAATGCGCGGGGTAAACTGTTCTTTCGACGGATAACATTGTTCATTGTGAGACAAGACGCAAGCGACCTCACAGGCGCGACAGCCTATGCAAGCCTGAGAATCAGCAATAATAAATTGGTTCATTTTTACCCTGTCTGCATTTTAGTTTGCTGTGGTCTCTCATAGACCACACAAATACTATGGGTTTGTTTGTCATCCTAATGGATACAAATACAGGGTTTATTTGAGGTGTGTCACAGTTTGACCTGTTGTTGCAGTGAGGGAGTTTAAAAAAACGCCGCCAGACGTGGGCCGGGGCGGCGTTTTGCAGGACAACGCTTCGCAGGTTATTTTTACGGATGCCAGCTGCTGCGGCATTCATCACGACGGAAACTCAGCACGCGGCTGCGGTTGGAAATCAGCCGGACGTTGTAGCCCTGGAAATAAAGACAGAAGTTTTTCTTCCACGGTCCGTCAGGGAGTTCCACCAGCAAACGCCCAGCACCCAGCGATGTTAACTGGCCGCTGGCACGCAGCGTGCCGACGCCCATCAGCAACTGATCGCCCTCAATATCAAAGGCGGCTTTCGATTGGGGATGATACCAGCGCCCCTGAACCATTTTCAGGCAATCGTTGGTTTCCACCGGGGTAAAGTAACGCGGCGCGTGTCCGATTTCACCCTGAATGGCGGTGCCGTCCCAACGCAAACGCATCGGCATGTGCGCGGATAGAGTGATGGCTTCGTCGGCGTCCGCACCCTGATAGAGGTTATCGGCAGCGCCGAGATAACTGGCCGTGCCATTGCTGACTTTTAGCCAGTACGGCTCGGCAATGCTGGCGTATACACCATCCGGCAATGCATGGCTACGCGCCGGGAGCGGCGCAGCTAACAGTGACGACATGACTTCCAGCACATGGGTAAACGCTGTGGTGTCTTCGCGATTGGAGACCAGCGCAATGCCTGCATCAAACTCAGGATGAAGCAGGAAATAGGTTTTATAACCGGCATGGGAACCGCCGTGGCCGTAAACCGTATGTTCACCGATTTTCGTCGAGGTGATGCCCAGCCCGTAAGCGGAAGGAATGTCGCCTTGCAGATAACGTTGTTCTGTCAGTGTTTGCAGTACGCCCGCGGCCGGTCCGTTTTGTGAAAGCAGGCTTTGCAGCCATACTGAAAGCGAACGTGCGCTGCCGGTCAGGCTACCGGATGCTGACAGATGCAAACCTGCGACGGCTGTTTTCCAGCCTGTCGTGTCCTGCCAGTAACCGGGCACCAGGTCCGGGACGATATCGAACCAGGTTTCCGGCGCATGGAAAGCGATATCCAGCGGCTGCGCGATATGCTTTTGCAGCAGATCCTCAAACAAAATGCCTTTTTGTTTGAGGATTTCTTCCACCAGCCGGTAACCGGTGTTGCTGTAGGAAATCTCAGTCCCTGCTGTGAAGTTCAGAGCGCCGTCCTGCGTCAGGAATTCCATAATGGCACTGGCTTCGCTGACGTTATAAACAGAAATACCCAGCAGCGAAAGGGTTTCCCGCACGTCCGGCAGGCCTGCGGTCATGTCCAGCGCCTGCCCGAGGGGCACCTGTGACATCGGCGCTTTCAGTTGCGGTAAATGCTGGCCAAGGGTATCACTCACCGAAAGACTGGCATCGCTTTTCAGCAAGGCCAGTGTGGCGAAAATATGTTTTGTGACAGAGGCATAGCGGACAACAGAATCGATGCTGAAAGGTGTCGATGTGCTGAGGTTTGCCAGCCCTCCGGTCGCGAAACTGCGGAGAGTTTTACTGTCAAAAAGGGTGATCGCGCCGCCCGGTTCTCCGGGTTTATCCCAGTTTTTAGTTATGCGTTTTGCTGTTTCTTCAGCCGCCTGCCACTGTAATGCAGACTGTTCGGTGGATGTCATTAACGTCTCCTGACTGTCTTTCAGTGAAAAAGTGGGCAGCCCGGGCTGCCCGCGAAACCCAAATACGTTCACGGCAGGAACGATTATCCGGGCTCCTCTAAACTGAGACTTAACGATCGTAACTCGGCTGTGTGCGGATGGCTGACGTTGCCCATCCGTAAATCGTCTGCGCTCAGAAGTTCGACCATTTCACCACCAATCATTACGCCAATGCTGGTGCAAAGATGCGTAACGACGGCCAGATTGTGACTGACCAGAATATAAGTCAGTTTCCGGCGTTCACGCAGGTCGCTTAGCAGGTTGAGGATCTCCGCCTGCACCGAGACATCCAGCGCCGAGGTCGGCTCATCGAGCAGTAAAATTTCCGGTTCTGAAATCATCGCCCGCGCGATTGCGACCCGCTGACGCTGACCGCCGGAAAGCTGGTGCGGGAAGCGAAAACGCACCGTCTGCGGCAGGCCAACTTCGGCCAGCGCATCAGTGATACGTTTTTCGATATTCAGAAAACCGTGCACAATCAGCGGTTCGCTGAGAATGCGGTCAATGGTCTGGCGCGGATGCAGCGAGCCGTATGGATCCTGAAATACCATCTGCACGCGGCGGAAAAAGCGTTTCTGGCGCACCGGCACCTGATCTTCGCCGCCAATCACCATCCCGCCGGACCAGGACTGATTCAGCCCGGCCAGTGCGCGTAAAATGGTGGACTTGCCCGAGCCGCTTTCTCCCACGATGCCGAAACATTCACCGGGCGCGACACTGAAACTCACGCCTTTCACCACTTCGGTATCGCCGAACGCAATGCGCAGGTTATTGAGGATTATTTTGCTGTTATCCAGAGGAGGGAGTTCTGCTGTCATGAGGTTTTCCATGCTTCGTCACGCACCAGCACCGGCAGTCTGTCCCGAGGATGTTTCAGCGACGGCAGACATTCCAGCAGCCCGCGGGTGTAAGGATGTTGAGCTTTCAGTAAATTACCGGCTTGTAACGTTTCGACGATACGCCCGGCGTACATGACGGCCACACGGTCACAGAATTTCGATACCAGTGGCAAATCATGGCTGATCAGAATCAGCCCCATGCCGCGGCTGGATACAAGGTCATCGAGCAGACGCAAAATCTCAGCCTGCACAGTGGCATCAAGGGCGCTGGTCGGTTCATCGGCAATCATCAGCTCCGGATCAGGAGCCAGCATCATGGCAATCATTACGCGCTGCCCCATGCCGCCGGATACCTCATGGGCATAACGCTCGGCCACTTTATGCGGCTCACGGATACGCACCTGATCCAGCAGTTCAATTGCCGCATTCATGGCCTGTTTTTTCGAGCCGCCTTTATGCGTTTGCCAGGCTTCAGCCACCTGTTTACCGATCGGCATCACCGGATTGAGCGAGTATTTCGGATCCTGCAAAATGAAACCTACCCGCTTGCCACGGATCTGACGCATTTGCTTCTCGCTGGCATTGCGCAAATCGATGCCGTCGAAAGACAGCGTTTCGGCGCGGCACCTGGCGCTGGAAGGCAGAAGGTTCATCAGGCAACGTGCTGTCAGGGATTTACCCGAACCACTTTCGCCTACGATGCCAAATTTCTCCTTACCCAATGACAGCGATACGCCGCGAACGGCATCGAAACTGCCGCTGTTGGTCTGAAACGTAATATGCAGATCTTTGATATCAACCAGCATTATTGCTCCTTAGGATCGAGGACGTCACGCAGCCCGTCGCCGAGGAAATTAAACGCCAGAGAGGTCACAAAAATGGCAATGGCCGGAATTAACGGTACCCACCATTCACTGAACAGGAAGCGGCGGGCAGTGGCAATCATCGCCCCCCATTCCGGCGATGGCGGTTGAGCGCCCATACCTAAAAAGCCCAGACTCGCGGCGGTGATAATGATCGAACTCATGTCCAGCGTGATACGCACCACCAGGCTCGGCACACACAGCGGCATGATATGGCGCAGCACGATGCGGGCAGGCGTTGCGCCAGTCAGACGGCAGGCGGCAATATAATCCGTGCCGCGTACCTGCATGGTTTCTGCGCGTGCAAGGCGGGCATACGGCGGCCAGGCGGTGAGGGCGATCGCCAGAATGGCACTTTCGATACCGGGTTTGAGTGCCGCCACAAAGGCCAGAGCCAGGATCAGACGCGGGAAGGCCAGAAAAATGTCGGTGATGCGCATCAGAATACGGTCAAGTAATCCGCCCGCATAACCGGCCACGCAGCCAATCAGCAGGCCGAGCGGGGCGACAATCGCTACCACGATAATCACCATTCCGAGCGTGATACGTCCGCCATAAAGAATACGGCTCAGGGTATCGCGGCCCAGTTCGTCGGTACCCAGCCAGTGCAGGGAAGACGGTTTTGCCAGACGGTGCGCCAGATCCTGTGCGCCCGGGTCGTAGCTGGTCAGCCACGGCGCGCACAGGGAAATCAGCAACACAATCAGCACGGTAAACAGGCCGGTTACTGCCAGCGGGTTTTTACGCAGACCGAGCCAGATGCGGTAACGACGCCCCCAGACGGCTTGCGTGCGGGTGTGCGGCGTGTCGGCCAGCAGCCAGGCGCGGCTGCCCGCGCGGGGTTGAGGTATGACAGGTAAAGTGCTCATTTTACGCGGGGATCCAATAGTCGGTAGAGAAGGTCAGCCAGCAGGTTGAGCAGCACATAAATCGCGCCAATCAGCAATGTTGAGCCGATCACCGGATTCATATCCGCATTCATCAGCGACACGGTGAGATATTGTCCGAGACCCGGCCAGGAGAAGACGTTTTCTGTGACCACGGCGCCTTCGAGAAGGCCCGCGTACGTCAATGCCAGCACGGTGATCAGTTGTACACCGACGGTGGGGAAGGCATGTTTCCAGATAACCCGTTGCGCCGAGAGTCCCTTGGCGCGGGCGGTGATCACGTATTCCCCGCCCAGTGCGTTGAGCATGAAAGTACGCGTCATGCGGGTGATATAAGCCATGCTGAAATACGCAAGGATCAGCACCGGCTGCACCATATGGGCGAGGGCATCCCAAAATGCGCCCGTGTCACCGGCCAGCAGAGAATCCACGGTAAGCAAGCCGGTGACCTGCGGGATCATGTCCTGATAGATGATGTCCTGACGTCCCGGCCCCGGCGCGATACCCAGCGCAGAGTAGAAAATCAGCAGGCTGAGCAGCGCCAGCACAAACACCGGCAGCGAGTGACCGGCCAGACATACCACGCGGATAGTCTGATCAATCCAGCTTCCCTGACGGGTGGCGGCCCAGACGCCCAGCGGAATACCGACAATGGCGGCGATAATGATCGCCGCCGTGGCCAGTTCCAGCGTAGCAGGGAAAAACCGGGCGATATCCGTGGTGACCAGATTGGAGGTCAGGGCAGAGCGCCCTAAATCACCGTGGAATACCTGACTGAGATAATGGAAAAACTGCAACCAGAGGGGCTGATCCAGCCCCATTTCATGACGAACCCGTTCGACCACTGCCTGCGGGGCATTATCGCCAACCGCAGCCAGAACCGGGTCCGTCGGCATTACGCGACCGATAAAAAAAGTCACTACCGACAGACCAAACAAAGTAAGACAAACGCTGATGCAGGTACTCAGAAATCCTTTGAGTCTCTTGCTCACGCTTTAACAACCTTCTCGTAGGGGCTGGTGCTCATTACAGTCAGTACCACACCGGAAATCACTTTGCGGCAGGCGGCGGTCATGGTCGGTTGCAGCATGATGGCAAACGGGCTGTTTTCCATATGTTTGGTCTGCAATTCTTCATAGAGTTTGATACGGGTGGCCGGATCCGATTCTTTCAGCGCCTGGGTGCTCAGATCGGAGATTTCCTTATCCTGCCAGCTACAACGCCATGCCAGCGTACGGCTCTTGGCGGCGTCGGTGTTATCCGGATTGCTGCAGAAGGCTTCGGCGTTAGAGTTCGGGTCAAAGTAATCCGCGCCCCATTGGGTCATTGCCAGTTGTTGCTGACGAGCACGCATTTTGGTCAGAACCTGACGGCTTTCCGCAGCCAGCAGCGTCACTTTAATCCCCACTTCGGCGAGGTTAGACTGCAATGCCTGCACGATGTCAGAAGAAGGTGAAGCGGAGTAGTGATCTAAGGTGATTTCAAAACCATTCGGGAAACCCGCTTCGGCCAGCAAGGCTTTGGCTTTTGCCACATCACGTTTGTACATGATGGTGTTCACCGCCGCCGGGAACCCTTCAGGCAGGAAGCTCTGATGGATTTTGTGGGTCAGCGGCACGATATGTTGCTGGATATTCTCGTAATCGATAGCCCATTTGATCGCCTGCCAGACCTGCGGTTTAGCCAGATTCGGATGCGCGGTATTGGCAGACAACATAAAGGTGCCGGCGATACCTTTTTGTACCAGCGTGAAGTTTTTGTCGTTGATCAGCGGACGCAACTGCTCGGTGGTCAGGTTACGGGCGATATCCACATCACCTTTTTGCAGCATCAGCAACTGAGCGGAAGGGTCGATAATATGGCGCATGATGATGCGCTGAATTTTGCCTGCGTGCGGGTTGTTCTTGTTGCTTTCCAGAATCACGGATTCGCTGACTTTCCAGTCGCGCAACTTGAACGCACCGGAACCGGCACTGTTTTTCTTCAGCCAGGCATTACCTAAATCGTCACCGGTCTGATTCACCAGGCAGGCGGATTTTTGCACGATACTGCCGACGTTGGCGGTCAGGCAATACAACAGGAAGGATTCAGATGCAGGTTCAGCGGTTTTGATCACCAGCGTTTCGGCGTCAGGCGCGGTAATCAGGCTCTCGACGTTATCTTTGGTGTAACCAAACTGATTAATAATGTAGGCCGGGCTCTTATCGAGTTTCACAACGCGTTGCAGGGAGAAAGCGGCGTCTTCGGCAGTAACCGGTTTGCCATCGGCCCATTTGGCTTTCGGATCCAGCTTGAAGGTGAAGGTTTTTTTGTCGTCAGAAGCCGTCCAGGACACTGCCAGATCGCCTTCAATTTCATCAGGGGAGGCCAGTTTAGGTTTCACCAGTTGCTGATACATATTGCCGGTAATTTCACTGCCCACGGACTCAAAGCTTTCATGCGGATCAAGGCTGGTAATGATGTCGAGCTGAATAGCCATGACCAGTATTGATGCCGGCGTGGCAGCAAACACGGCATCAAATTTCAGGTAGGACAGCACAGGTATTGCGGAAAAACCGGTAACAAATTGACGCCTGGTAACCATAACTACTCCCATCGTGTTGATATATAAAAGTAAAATTAAAAATTACGGTGGCAAACCCTTGACTTAACTCCGGGCAACTGGCTTAAATGAAAAACGGTTGCTTTGCACTCGTCGACGTTTCATATCGAAAAAACTAATGTGAAGCGTACTGTGTTTGTTCAAAGCTGGTGCAGCATGACTCCATTACTGCACCCCGCATGAACAAATCTCCGTTGTCTTAGTCATGCTTAATCAAAGGTAGACCTTTTTTATGAATAACGTAGCGCACGGAACTGAAGAATTAATGCCGGTTTTTGATGGACATAACGATGTTTTGCTGCAACTTTGGACAGAACATCATCAGGATCCTGAACGCGCATTCCTTCAGGGACCCGCCAGCGGACAACTGGACCTGCCGCGCTGTCGTGAAGCAGGCTTTGCTGGCGGGCTTTTCGCCGCCTGGGTGCCGACTCCGGATATTGATCTAGCAATTAGCGTGCCGGATCGTTCAGTGGACCCCCGTTTTCTGCCCGAAGGTACTCAAAAACATCCTGATTTTTCCCCGACACCTTCTTTCGATTTTGCACGTGATGTCACATTTGGCATGATGGCGTTCCTGCTGAGAATCGAAGCGCAATCGCAGGGCAAGGTGAAAATTTGTCGTACCGCGCAGGAGATCAGGCAGTCAATGCATAACCATGCATTAGCTGTGGTTATGCATATTGAGGGCGCCGAGGCAATTGATGAGGATTTGTATAATCTTGATGTGCTTTACAGCATGGGGCTGCGTTCCCTGGGGCCGGTATGGAGTCGTCCGAACATCTTCGGTGAGGGGGTACCGTTTAAATATCAGACCTCACCGGATACCGGACCGGGGCTGACAGAGGCGGGTGTGCGTCTGGTGAAAGCCTGTAACCAGAAACGCATCATGATTGACCTCTCTCATCTGAACGAAAAAGGCTTCTGGCAGGTGGCCGAATTAAGTGATGCGCCGCTGGTGGCCAGCCATTCCAACGCATTCAGTATCTGCCCGCAGTCACGTAACCTGACCGATAAGCAGCTGCACGCCATCAAAGAAAGCCAGGGCTTCGTCGGGCTGAACTTTGCGGTGCCATTCCTGCGTGAAGACGGTAAACGCAGTGATGATACCGGCACCGATATTATGGTACGTCACATGGATTATCTGGTTGAGCATCTGGGTGAGGAGGGGGTCGGATTGGGATCAGACTTTGATGGCGCATCGATGGCACCGTTTTTGAAGGATGTGCGCGGGTTACCGGTGCTGGTTGAAGCCCTGCGCAAAGCGGGCTACGGCAATGCGCTGCTGGAAAAAATCTGCTACAAAAACTGGATGAATGTGCTGGAACGTACCTGGGGAAACTAAGCGGGCCGCAAGGGCGTTCGCGGCAAAAAAAAGCAGCCACCAGGGCTAATGCCGGTCACTTAAGGAAATGAGGCCCGTGAATTTGGGCCTTCGATGAAGAAAAATAGCGCTATAAGCCCTGATTCCTTCATTATCCTTTGAAGCACAAAAATGAATTTGTATTCATAAAAATGCTTAACTGACTGGCATTAGCCACCAGGGCTGCCTTTTTGCTGTCTGTCATTCCGACTTATTTGAAGAAGTCTGCGCTTACAGTCAGGTTGCCACCGCTCTTGTTCTGCCACTGGCGGGTAATGTGGTAGAACTTGGCACCCTTGGCAGCCGCACGGTTCGCGACTTCCTGCGAAACATCCGTGGTGCTGTTGAAGTGGCCGGTAAAAGTGGTGGAATCAAACGGAACCATCTGTGCGGCAGTTACGTCATTCACTTCCTGAATCTTTGCACCGTTAGTGGCAGTGACAGTGTAACGCTTGCCAGTTGATGACTGTGTTTCAAAGAAACGGCCAACATCACGGCTTGGGCTACCAGAGGATGCCACACCCGGGATTTCGACCTTGGCTGCTGCTGCGCCGCCCGCTGCCAGTGCTGCTTTACCGGCTTCAGAATCAGCAGGGATAGCATCCGGAGACTGAACAACACGTTTTTGTGCATCTTTCTTATAAATGAATGCAGTGATGTACTGGTTGCCGCCGCTGTTGGCATCAATCTGGCGAACGATGAAGAAGGAATACGCCCCTTTTTCTTTCGCTGCTTTCGTAATGGCATCGTTGACGTCTGGCTGGCTGCGGTAGAAACCGTTAACGGTGACGGTATCGAAAGGTTCGAGGCCGTAAGCAACATCTTTAGGCAGCTCAACCACACCGTTGATAACACGGTAGTGAGGATCATTGCTGATTTCTGGCGCATCTTTTTTATAGATGTCTGCAACTACGCGCCAGTTCCCGCTATTGTTAGTGCTGTTGGTATCTTGAATATAAAAATAATCTGCACCCAGCGTATCGGCACGGCGGGAAACGGCGTCAGCGGCGTCGCCCAGCGTGTTGAACCGCCCGGTAATAACAATGCGATCAAAAGGCTTGATGGCTGCGGCTTTCTGCGGGCTAATTTCCTGCGCGGCATGTGCAGCAGACAGCGCAGAAACAGAAAACAGGGCCGATGCGATGATCGTTTTTGTCAGCTTCATAAAAAATCCTTCCACCTTGCGCAGTAATGTTGAAACGTGCTGAATTCTTGATGTGTAACAGGTTAGCGGACGATTATTGCATGTAACAATGCCAAGTGTCTCAGCAATTTATGGCAATAATGCGTGTGCTACCGGTATATCACATCACTTTTATTACTGCGCATAACTTATATAAGTTTGTTGAATAATCCAAGTAGTGAAATAAATGTTAATTATTCACTATTTTCTAACTTTTATGCCCAGTCCGAGCGGGTTATGGCAGAAGGATCCTGAGTGATTGATCCGGTGTTACGGTTGTTATGAGGTGGATTAAAGGCTTGTTTCTCAGGGTTTGCAGCAGGTTTGCGGACCATATCGACTTTTTTAATATTAATTACCTGTCTATCGCTGTGATACGTAGATTATTGATTAGATATTCAGTAGGTTATAGTCAGCCTGAAAAAATAAAATTCGGTGGCTTATGAACCGACAGGCTTGTACTTGAATTGTTATGTCGATGACAAAAATCATCAATGAAAAGGGTGAAGGGAATACTATGCGTATTGGTGTACCAAGAGAGCGGTTGACCAATGAAGCCAGGGTTGCAGCCACGCCGAAAACGGTGGAGCAGTTGTTGAAACTCGGCTTTACGGTCGCTATCGAACAGGGGGCCGGTAAGTTAGCCAGCTTTGAAGACTCGGCTTATGAGCAAGCGGGGGCATCAGTCGTCAGCGGTGATGATGTATGGCACTCAGATATCGTTTTGAAGGTTAATGCGCCTGAAAACGATGAAATCGATAAATTACAGGCGGGAACCACGTTAGTCAGCTTTATCTGGCCTGCGCAAAACCCTGATCTGATCCAAAAACTGGCCGACCGTCAGGTGACGGCAATGGCTATGGATTCTGTGCCGCGTATTTCCCGTGCGCAATCCCTTGATGCCCTGAGCTCAATGGCTAACATTGCCGGTTATCGTGCGATCGTTGAAGCGGCGCATGAGTTCGGTCGTTTCTTTACCGGGCAGATTACTGCTGCGGGTAAAGTGCCACCGGCAAAAGTGATGATTATCGGTGCCGGTGTGGCTGGGCTGGCTGCTATCGGTGCAGCTGGCAGCCTCGGTGCTATCGTCCGTGCGTTTGATACCCGCCCGGAAGTGAAAGAGCAGGTCAAAAGTATGGGCGCTGAATTCCTCGAGCTGGATTTCGAGGAAGAAGCAGGCAGCGGCGACGGTTATGCCAAAGTGATGTCCGAAGCGTTCATTAAAGCGGAAATGGCGTTGTTTGCGGCGCAGGCCGAAGAAGTGGACATTATCGTCACGACCGCGTTGATCCCTGGCCGTCCTGCACCGAAGCTCATCACCAAAGAGATGGTTGCCTCTATGAAGCCGGGCAGTGTGATCGTCGATCTGGCGGCTCAGACAGGCGGTAACTGTGAGCTGACAGTAGCAGACAAAATCACGACCACTGAAAACGGCGTGAAGATTATCGGCTATACCGATTTGCCAAGTCGTCTGCCCACGCAGTCTTCCCAGCTTTACGGTACCAACCTGGTTAACCTGCTGAAATTGCTGTGCAAAGAGAAGAACGGTGAAATCGAGATTGATTTCGAAGATACCCTTGTGCGCGGTGTAACAGTCGTGAAATCCGGCGAAGTCACCTGGCCTGCACCGCCGATTCAGGTCTCTGCTCAGCCTCAGGCTGCGAAAGCCGCAGAGCCTGTTGCCAAAGCTGAAGCCAAACCGGCGTCGCCGTGGACCAAATTCATCATTATGGCTGTGGCTATTGTGCTGTTTGGCTGGCTGGCGAACGTTGCCCCGAAAGAATTCCTTTCCCACTTTACCGTATTCGCGCTTTCGTGCGTGGTCGGTTATTACGTGGTGTGGAATGTCAGTCATGCGCTGCATACCCCGCTGATGTCGGTGACTAACGCCATCTCCGGGATTATCGTGGTCGGTGCCGTACTGCAAATCGGTCACGGCGGCTGGGTGAGTTTCCTGTCCTTCGTCGCTGTTCTGATTGCCAGTATCAATATTTTCGGCGGATTCACCGTCACTCAGCGCATGCTGAAGATGTTTCGTAAGAACTAAGGGGAATATATGTCTGGGGGTTTAGTAACAGCAGCATATATTGTTGCCGCAATTCTGTTTATTTGCAGCCTGGCTGGGTTGTCAAAACATGAAACATCCAAGCAGGGTAACATTTTCGGTGTCACCGGGATGGCGATCGCGTTAATCGCGACCATCCTTGGGCCTGACTCCGGCAATGTTGGCTGGATCATCGTTGCTATGGTGATTGGCGGTGCGATCGGTGTTTATCTGGCGCGTAAAGTCGAAATGACCGAAATGCCTGAGCTGGTGGCGATTCTGCACAGCTTCGTGGGTCTGGCGGCGGTTCTGGTGGGCTTTAACAGCTATCTGGATCACGGTGTTGTTCCGATGGAAGGCGTGATGGAAAATATCCATCTGACCGAAGTATTCCTCGGTATCTTCATCGGCGCAGTGACCTTTACCGGTTCGATTGTGGCGTTCGGCAAACTGCGTGGGATCATCTCTTCCAAACCGCTGGCATTGCCACACCGGCATAAACTGAATCTGGCTGCACTGGTCATTTCCTTCCTGCTGATGGTGATGTTTGTTCGCACTGAAAGCGTAGGGCTGCAGGTTCTCGCATTACTGATCATGACCCTGATCGCACTGGCGTTTGGCTGGCACCTGGTGTCCTCCATCGGCGGCGCGGATATGCCGGTTGTGGTTTCCATGCTGAACTCCTATTCCGGTTGGGCTGCAGCTGCGGCAGGTTTCATGCTCAGCAACGACCTGCTGATCGTCACCGGTGCGCTGGTGGGGTCTTCCGGTGCAATTCTGTCCTATATCATGTGTAAAGCCATGAACCGTTCGTTCATTAGTGTGATTGCAGGCGGTTTCGGTACTGACGGTTCTTCTACCGGTGATGCTGAAGAGATGGGTGAATATCACGAAGCCAGCGCGGAAGATGTGGCTGACATGCTCAAAAATGCCAGCTCGGTAATCATCACTCCTGGCTATGGCATGGCAGTTGCTCAGGCACAGTATCCGGTGCATGACATCACGGCGAAATTGCGCGCGAAAGGCATCAAGGTGCGTTTCGGTATTCACCCTGTTGCGGGGCGTCTGCCGGGCCACATGAACGTCTTGCTGGCCGAAGCAAAAGTGCCGTATGACATCGTGCTGGAAATGGATGAAATCAATGATGATTTCAGCGATACCGACGTGGTGCTGGTTATTGGTGCCAATGACACCGTGAACCCGGCCGCGCAGGAAGATCCGCGCAGCCCAATCGCCGGTATGCCTGTGTTGGAAGTGTGGAAAGCGCAGAACGTGATTGTGTTTAAACGTTCAATGAATACCGGTTATGCCGGTGTGCAGAACCCGCTGTTCTTCAAAGAAAATACCCAAATGCTGTTTGGCGATGCTAAAGAAAGCGTAGAGAAAATCCTGCGCGCGCTGTAATCAATCGAAATCCGTAATGCAAAAAGGCCAGTCAGTTGACTGGCCTTTATTTTTTGTATGAATCAGACTTTACTCGTCTTCATCTTCTTCGTCGTCATCTGACGTAATAGGGCATTCGAAATCATCGGGTTTGATTGCCAGCAAATCGCATTTCAGATGGTCGATCACCTGTTCGGTCGTATTCCCCAAAAATGCGGCAGAAAGGCCGGTGCGGCCAATCGCACCAAGAACAACCACACCTGCCTGCAAATGCTCTGCAAGGTCAGGAATGACTTCTTCCGGCAGGCCTTTTTCCACGTGCGTATATTTTTCATCAAGCTGGAATTTCTGACGCAACGCTTTCATCGCGATCAGATGCTGACCGCGGATGGCGTCGTTATATACGCTTGGGTCGAAGTCCGGTAGTTCAATAGCAATATTGATTGGCGTAACCGGATAGGCGCCGACCAGATGGACTTCCGTCTGATTAACGTGAGACGCCAGCTCAATGGTCTCTTTCACCAGTTTAATGTTGAGCGGGTCGTGATAAGGTTCTTCGCTGGAAAGGTTGACAGCAACCACCGCTTTGCCGCCTTCCGGCCACGGCTGGTCTTTTACCATCCATACCGGACACGGACATTTACGCAGTAAGTTCCAGTCAGTCGGAGTGAAAATAACAGACTCAAGGCGGTCATGCTGATGAGCCATTTTCAACAACAAGTCGTGATTATTGGAAACGACTTCCTGAATGATGGCTTCGAAAGGTTTGTTATGCCAGACAACTTTGACATCAATGGGAATGCCCGCTTCGACATAATACCGGCACTGTTCTTTAATCCATTCTTCCCGTTCGCTGATCACACTTTGTCGCATACTGGTCCGTTCGTCGGGCGACAGCATGGTGGTCATCTCATAGGAGAAGTCATAAATCGACAGGAAGGCTTTGATGCGGCCGCCATTACGTTGCACCAGATAAACGGCACGACGTAGCGCGGGTTGGTCATCCTGATTGGGGTCTATAGCAACCAGTAAATTCTGATACTTAGCCATGGGGACTCCTTAACACCTGTAGAAGAACGGCGGTCAGTGTATTAAGTACAGAGTAAACCAAGATTAAGCAATCGGACAGAGGAGAAATTGAGTCGGATCAACAAATTATTCTTTGCAGATCCGACTCAATATTTATCAGGCAGAAACCGGAGCAGACTGACCGGCTAATTGAGAAAGCATTTCATGATTCTCAATGGTGATGTATTTACCTTTTACGCTCAGCATTTCTGATTTCTGGAAACGACCGAGTAAACGGCTGATAGTTTCCACGGTCAGGCCGAGGTAATTACCGATGTCGCCACGGGTCATGGTCAGGCGGAATTCGCGCTGAGAGAAACCACGTTGTGCAAAGCGGCGGGAGAGGTTGTAGATAAATGCAGCCAGTCGTTCTTCAGCATTTTTCTTCGACAACAGCAGGATCATATCCTGGTCGCCTTTTATCTCACCGCTCATCAGGCGCATCATTTGCTGGCGCAGATTCGGCATTTTTCCGGAGAGATCGTCGAGGGTCTCAAACGGAATTTCACAAACCATAGACGTTTCCAACGCTTGCGCAAAACTTGGATGCTGTAAGCCTCCAATAGCATCAAAACCCACTAAATCGCCCGCAAGATGGAAGCCAGTGATTTGCTCGTCGCCTTGCTCAGTGATGGTGTAACTTTTGATGGTGCCTGAGCGAATCGCATATAAAGACTTCAGTTCATCACCGGCTTTAAACAATGCCTGACCTTTTTGGATCGGCTTTTTCCTTTCAATAATGTTGTCTAACTGATCGAGTTCATGTTCGTTCAGCGTGAAAGGAATACAAAGCTGGCTGATGCTACAGTCCTGACAATGGATTGCACAGCCACCAGATTGGATACGTCGAATAATACGCTTTTCCGGGATCATAAGAGTCACTCTGGCAATATTGATATGGGTCAATTTTAACATCTTTTGCAGCGAGTGATAAGTAGCTATAAGTAGCTAAAAGGGCGAAATGTTAAAAAACCCCGTTTTTTAACGGGTTTTTTTTCTCATTATTTTGATCTGCACTGAGAATTAAGCCCAATTGAGAATCAATGAGATTCAAAGCTGGATCAAATTATCACTAAAAAGAATATTTAAATTTTAGAGAATAAGTAGATTGAATCAATTTAGGAGAGAAAACGTCTATTTAATTATCCGTTTTGGTTCGTTATTGACCAAGGTTTTTTTGCAATTCTTGCCGTAAAAGACGCATCGGATTATGGCATAAAACGCCGTACCGGATCGACTTTGATACCCATTCACCTCACAACCGCTTACAATGGCTGAATTCGTTTAGCTTTCGTTTACTTTAGGAAAGGTGTAATGCAGTCTGATTCTCTGGGTTTTCCGTTTGAAACCACGCTTGTTTTTGTCGTTGTAGCTGTTGCGGCGCTGCTGACTGACATCTTTGCCCACCGCAGTCATAAGCCTATCGGCCTGAAAAGTGCCTCCCTTTGGACCCTATTCTGGATCGCTGTTTCTCTTGGTTTTGCCGGATTCTTATATATCCATCACGGCAAAGAAGTCGCCAGTCTTTTCCTTACCGGTTATGCGCTGGAACAGGTGCTTTCCATTGATAACCTGTTTGTGATTATGGCTATTTTTGCCTGGTTCAAAGTGCCGGATGGCTATCGTCACCGCATTCTTTACTGGGGCGTGATTGGCGCAATTGTCTTCAGGGGAATTTTCGTGGTGATTGGTACCAGCCTGCTGGCGCTGGGACCATGGGTGGAAATGGTGTTTGCCGTTGTCATTCTCTGGACAGCTATTCTGATGATGCGCGCCTCCAGCGATGATGAAGAAAATGATGATTACTCCGATCATATTGCTAACCGCATGGTACGTCGTTTCTTCCCGGTGTTCCCGAAACTGGTGGGGCCACATTTTCTCGTCAGCAGTGAGCAGGTAGAAGCTGAACTGGCGAAGCCGGAAAATCAGGGCTTCAGCTTTACGGTGAAGAAGGGCGTACGTTATGCAACGCCGTTATTGCTGTGCATTGCTGTGGTTGAAATTTCAGACCTGATGTTTGCGTTTGACAGCGTACCTGCCGTCATCGCTGTCAGCCGTGAACCTCTGATCGTCTATTCCGCCATGATGTTTGCCGTGCTTGGTTTACGTACGATGTATTTCGTGCTCGAGGCTCTGCGTAAATATCTGGTGCATCTGGAGAAATCAGTGATCTTCCTGCTGTTCTTCGTGGCGGCAAAACTGGCACTGAATTCCAGTAACCATCTGTGGCATCACGGGATTGAAATCAGCGCATTAGCCAGTCTTTACGTGGTGCTGGGTGTTCTGGCGTTAGGCATCATTGCCAGCTTACTTTTCCCAGGGAAAAAAGAAGCCGCGTAACGCCAGTCTGAAATTTATGCATAAAAAAACGCTGCGATTGCAGCGTTTTTACTTTCTGCGGTAATTCTTTTAAAAGGTGTTACACATCGCCTTCATTATCTTTTTCGACTGCTTCATGAATGCGGTCCAGCATGTCCGGGAAGGCGGACTGCACACGGCTCCAGCTTGGAATGAACGGCTTTTCGCTCGGCGTATCCACAAAAGCCTGACCGGCTTCCATGATCGCGCCTGAGAATAATTCCACCGCCGATTCCTCGCTGTGACGGTCAAAAGTTAACCCGTTCATTTTGGCGTCATTTTCAAATCCGTCGATCATATCCAGCGCATTACGATAATAGGTCGCTTTCAGAATACGGAAAGACTCACTGGTAATATTCACGCCGAGAATAGCCATCTTACGATACAGCGCTTTGGTGATATCAATACTCATGCGCTGTAAACCATTAGACGCATCCTCTTCTGACATCGGCTGGTGTTTATGGTCGTAATTGTCGGCAATATCCACCTGACAAATACGCCTGGTCGCCGTATTACGGTGCAGTTCTGACAGCACACCAATTTCCAGCCCCCAGTCACTCGGAATGCGCAAATCGTTCAGAACATGCGTGCGCATCGCAAATTCACCTGAAAGCGGGTAACGGAAGGTGCGCAGATACTCAAGAAAATCAGAATGGCCGTAAACGATTTGCAGGGATTTCAGCAACGGGAAAACCAGCAGGCGACCGACGCGGCCATTGAATTTCCCGTCTGCCACACGGGCGTAATAACCTTTGCAGAAATCATAATGGAAGTTGGGATTGGCCACCGGATACATCAGGCGAGCCAGCATCTCGCGGCTGTAAGTGACAATGTCACAATCATGCAGCCCGACCACTGAGGTGCGGCGCGAGGCCAGCGTATAGCCGACACAAAACCACACATTGCGGCCTTTGCCCGGTTCATTCGGGGAAAGGTTTTCTTTCTTAAGCTCCTCATCCAGTGCCGTCAGGCGCGGACCGTCATTCCATAAAATGCGGTGACGTTGCGGCAGGCGGGAGAAAAATTCGCGGGCAAATAAAAATTGATCACGGTCAGCGCGATCTAAACCAATAACGATTTCTTCCAGATACGGGACTTTCGTCAGCTCGTCGACAATGCGCGTCAGGGCCGGACCTTCCAGTTCTGAAAATAACGACGGTAATATTAATCCCATTGAACGGCGGCCGGAGAACACCTGCAGATCGTATTCCAGTTCTTCGACTTTGCGGTTCGTCAGATTATGAAAATTAGTAATGACACCATCCTGATAAAAATCGCTCATACGGTATTCTCCAATTTTAGAATAGATAAAATTATTGGAAGTCTTCTCTGCAAACACAGAACGATAAACAATGTGGAAACCAACTGTTAATAAAGTATTTTACCTTTTCCATTTTTCCTTCAGAGAAGGGTAATAAAATGATTCAGCCCCTGACTCCAGCCGCGCGGGCCAAATTCATCGGTGCGAAAAACCTGTGTCACATCGTCTCGCTGTAGCGGCATTTCATGCTCATGATGGCCTTTGATCACCACGGCGTAATTCACCGCTTCCAGCATGGATAAATCATTAGGGCCATCTCCCAGACCTATGCTTAACACCGGATGACCGCGTTTTTGCTGATAGCGCGCCGTTAACCATTGCACCGCCTGACCTTTACCGGCCCCGGCTCCCATTACGTGCCAGAAACGCCCGCCGCGGGTCAGTGACAGGCCTTCGCGCGTGAGACATTTTTTCAGGTGCGCGAAATCCAGATCGTTACCGAACCAGATCAGCGGTTCAGAAGCGTCACGTTGCATCGCCAGTGCCGCGTCCTTGACTGCCAGTCCGGTCCAGACTGCGACCTGTTTCGCCGTAACATCACCAAAGCCGCGAAACTCAAAATCATAACGCTGGCGTAGTTCCACTAAAACCTGGCGGATCTCGCGATAACTCGCGCCGGAAAGGTGAAACGGCGCGGCGTCCTCGTCCCGCCAGTCAGGTGGCAGATGAATGATTGCGCCATTTTCTGCAATAAAAGGCTGCTGTGTCAGATTCAGGTCAGCCTGTAATTCCGCCACTTCGGCTGAGGTTTTACTGGTGGTTAAAATTAACGGAACCTGTGCCACCGAGAGTTTATCCAGCCAGGGCTGCGCGGGTTGCCAACTGTAATCATGATGGTCGAGCAGTGAGCCATCAAGGTCAGTGAAAATAATCAAGGGATCATCAAGGTAAGGCATTTTTTCTCCTCAATTGTGCCGGGGAACGCAAGCACAAGCTCACTGGTTTACTTCTTCCCCAGCAGCTAAGTATAGATATAAAAATGAGTTTTAACGGCGGGCAGGGCATTTCCGGAATTTTTACCGACGCAGTTCCGCAGGCGTGTGACTTTACCCGCTGCGGGTTTATGGCGATAATTTGGTGCAGTCCCCCCGCTGAAAAAGAGGTAAGCAGATGAGCGAAGATGATGATTTATTCAGTCAGGAGATGGCAGGTGTACAGCCACTGGCGTCGGATAAACGGGTGGTCTACCTCAAAAACTCAGTTGCGGGGCACAAGGTGAGTGCAGACCCTGAGTCGGAAATACGTGAGAATCCGCTGACTACCGGCTTTCTGAATATTCAGCCATGCGATGACCCTCTCGAATACAAACACGATGGCGTACAGCAGGGAGTGCTGGATAAACTCCGGCAGGGGAAATACCCGCTGGAAGCCAGCCTGAACCTGTTGCGCAAACCTGTTGAGCAGTGCCGTCAGGAACTGTTTGCCTTTTTCTGTCAGGCACAGGCTGAAAATTTACGCACCTTGCTGATTATTCATGGGCGTGGCCGCGAAGACGAAAGTCATGCGAATATTGTGCGCAGTTATATTGCCAAATGGCTGCAGCAACTGGATGACGTGCAAGCGTTTTGCGCCGCTGTTCAGAAAGATGGCGGTGCAGGAGCCTGTTATGTCGCACTAAAGAAAACCGCGCAGGCAAAACAGGAAAACTGGGAGCGCCACGCCAAGCGCAGCCGGTAATTTTTATTGCGCTATGGTTCAACGGTGCGTCCGTTGCAGTGTGGTTTAAGCATCACCCCTTACTGTCCTGATACTTTTCATGCCCGGCGACGGGCACTTAATCGAGTTATTTCCATGTTCTCAAAACCGGTTTATCTGCGCTGTACACTTGTGTTGTGCGGCGTCAGCCTTTTATCTGCCTGTGATCGTCATATTCCTGAGCCGCTGGTGATTGAGGGCAAAACTATGGGCACGTTTTATCGTGTCAGTCTGGCAGGAGTGGATAAAAACCGGGAACCGGCGCTGCGCGAACAAATTGAAGCACAGCTTAAAGAAGACGATCATCAGCTGTCGACTTACAAAGATGACTCCGTACTGTCACGTTTTAATCAGTATCAGGGCAACGTGCCGCAGCCGATCAGTGAAGGAATGGCCGATGCGATTGTTACCTCCATCCGGATTGGCAGGCTGACCGGTGGCGCGATGGATATTACTGTCGGCCCGCTGGTGAATCTGTGGGGATTCGGGCCGGACAAACAGCCGGTAAAAATCCCGACAACGGAGCAAATCGATGCCGCCCGCGCCCGCACGGGTTTACAGCATCTTAAAGTGATCCAGCAAAATGACGGGCAGTACCTGCAAAAAGATTTACCCGGGATGTATGTCGATCTCTCAACCGTGGGCGAAGGCTACGCTACCGATCATCTGGCACGTTTAATAGAAGGCAACGGCATCAGCAATTATCTGGTGTCTGTCGGCGGAGCGGTGGTTTCCCGCGGGCATAACGCGCAGGATAAACCCTGGCAGGTGGCAGTTCAGAAACCGACGGACAAAGAAACTGCGGTGCAGGCGATTGTTGATTTGCAGGGCATGGGGATCAGCACTTCCGGCAGTTATCGTAATTATTACGAACTGAACGGCAAACGCCTTTCACACATTATTGATCCGGCGACCGGTTCGCCGATCACGCACAAGCTGGTGTCAGCCACGGTGATTGCACCGACCGCACTGGAAGCGGACGGCTGGGATACCGGCCTGATGGTACTTGGCACGAAGAAAGCGCTGGCGCTGGCTGAGCAACAGCATCTGGCGGTTTATCTCATCACCAGAGAAGGCGACACGTTTAAAAGCTACATGTCTCCACAATTCAAAGCCTATCTGAAAGATCCGGAGTAGGTTTTCGCTGCTTCAGATCCTCCTTATCTGAAGCAGCGCCAAAGCCTTAGTGTTTCGCGGTGCTGATCAGCTCGAACAACACGACAGTGCGGGAGGTGCAGATGTACTCGCGGCCAAACTCAAAGTTGTGCTCGTTGATGTCGTCCGGCTGGAAGGTATCGAAAATATGTCGCCAGCTTTCACCGTGCGCCACCGAAGGCAAGGTGAACACCACGTCTTCGTGTGACGCGTTGAACAACAGCAACACGGTGCTGAGTGAGCCCTGGCGAACCAGACCGGTGGGCTGGGCGCGCCCGTCAAGCAGCATCGCAATGCATTTGGCATGCGGATCTTTCCATGCCGCATCCGTCATTTCCGGCCCCTGTGGCTGGAACCAACTGACATCTTTCACTCCCAGTTTTTCATGCAATGCGCCCGTCAGGAAACGTCCGCGATGCAATATCGGGAAGCGCTTACGCAGGGCAATGAGCCGGTAGGTGAATAGCAACAACGACTGACCTTTGTCTCCAATATCCCAGTTCACCCAGGCAATCTCTGTGTCCTGACAATAGGCGTTGTTATTGCCGTTTTGCGAGCGGCCAAATTCATCACCCGCAAGCAGCATCGGCGTTCCCTGAGAAAGCAGTAACGTCGCCAGCATATTACGCATTTGCCGCAACCGCAGTTCATTGATGGCCGGATCGTCAGTCGGGCCTTCCACTCCATAGTTGGCAGAAATGTTGTTATCGCTGCCATCCTTGCCGTCTTCGCCGTTCGCCTCGTTGTGTTTACTGGCATACGACACCCAGTCATTGAGCGTGAAACCATCATGGGCAGTAATAAAATTCACGGAAGCATAAGGCTTGCGGCCCCGGTGATTAAACAGATCTGCTGAACCGGAAAGCCGTGTGACAAACTGCGCCAGTTGGCCCTCGTCGCCACGCCAGAATTTGCGCACCGTGTCGCGGAACCGGTCGTTCCATTCCATCCAGCCCGGCGGGAAGCCGCCCACCTGATAGCCGCCGGGACCGCAATCCCAGGGTTCGGCGATCAGTTTGCACTGACTGAGGATCGGATCCTGACGGCAGGTGTCGAGAAAACCGCAGCCCTCATCAAAGCCATAGCTTTCACGTCCGAGGATCGTCGCCAGATCAAAGCGGAAACCATCGACCTGCATCTCGGTTGCCCAGTATCGCAGCGAGTCTGTGACCATCTGTAATACGCGCGGATGACTGAGATTGAGCGTATTACCGGTACCGGTATCGTTAATGTAATAACGCTTATTGTCCGGCATCAGCCGGTAATAGCTGGCGTTATCGATACCTTTAAAAGACAGCGTCGGACCCAGCTCGTTACCTTCAGCGGTATGGTTGTAAACGACATCCAGAATGACCTCAATACCCGCAGCGTGCAGGGTGGCGATCATTTGTTTGAATTCGTTGACGGTATGCGTTGCCATATATTGCGGATGCGGCGCAAAGAAACTCAGCGTGTTGTAGCCCCAGAAATTATGCAGACCTTTATCCTGCAAATGCCGGTCATCGGTGAAAGCATGGACCGGCATCAGCTCGACAGACGTGACCCCGAGAGAACGGATATAGTCCACGATATGCGGTGTGCTCATGCCGGAAAACGTGCCGCGCAAATGCTCAGGTACTGCCGGATGGCGCATGGTATAGCCGCGTACATGCGTCTCATAAATCAGGGTTTTTTCCCAGGGGATATGTCTTTTACGTGAACGGGCCCACGAGAATGCCGGATCAATCACCCGGCATTTAGGCAAAAACGGTGCGCTGTCACTGTTATCGATGTGCAAATCTTTCTTTGGGCTTTGCAGGTCATAGGCAAACAGAGCATCGTCCCATTTCAGTTCGCCGACAATCTGCTTGGCGTAAGGGTCGAGCAGTAACTTGGCGGGATTAAACCGGTGACCATCGTGCGGTGCATAGGGACCATGCACGCGATAGGCATACAGCAGGCCAGGACGGGCATCCGGCAGATAACCATGCCAGACTTCATCGGTATATTCCGGCAGTTCGATCACATCATATTGCTCGCCGTCTTCGTTAAAAAGACACAGTTCTACCTTGGTGGCATTGGCTGAAAACAGTGCGAAATTTACGCCAAGCCCGTCCCAGGTCGCCCCCAGAGGCACCGGCAGTCCTTCGCGTACCCGTGTGGTGTGTCCGGAATCGAAACTGCGCACAATTTCACCGTCGCTGTAAGGCTCGATAATACGTACGCCAAACTCATCTACTGCAATATCAACCTGTAAATGTGCCGGAAGGGTGCGGATTGCTTCCGTTGTTACGGCAGGTTTACTTATCTTGCTGGATCGGGCCTTTGCCATACTTGACGTCACTCCGTTTCAGGGAAATCTGACAAAAATTGCCGAAAAGGGCCGTCTGCGTTCACGCAGACGATAACAACGAGTGTAGACCGGACTTCGTAACTTCTCCCGTAAACCGCCGAAAAGCTGTACAAGAGGAAGGGCTTCGTCGATAGTGAAAGCGAAAAAGCTAGCCTGCTAGTTATTGTCTGACTTTATCCAGAGGAATCTCCATGACCATCGCGTTGCTCAGCCATGTTGAACTTGATGCTGGCTATCCTGACCGGTTCGAAGCGGCCGGTTTTACTCTCTTTTTTGCGACGACGCCTGAACAACGTGCGAACCTTGATCCGCAGATTGCTCAGCAAATCCGTGCGGTATTAACCATTGGCAGCATCGGACTAAGTGCAACTGAAATGGACGCGTTACCGGCGCTGGAAATCATTTGTGCACAGGGTGTAGGGTTTGAACATATTGATGTCGCGGCTGCAAAACAGCGCGGTATTCACGTCACGAATGGCCCCGGCACCAATAACGCTTCTGTCGCTGACCATACACTGGCGCTGATGCTGGCGGTCACGCGGAAAATCCCGCAGTTTGATGCCGCTGTACGTACGGGAGAATGGAAAAAAACGCGCTGGAATACGCCGGGAATGGCGGGTAAACGTCTCGGTGTGATCGGGCTGGGAAATATCGGCGCACTGATCGCACGACGTGCAGCGGGCGGGTTCGATATGGAGATCGGTTATCACAACCGGCGTTCGCTGGAAGACAGCCCGCACCGTTATTTCCTCACCATCACTGAGCTGGCCGAGTGGGCTGATTATCTCGTGGTGGCGACGCCGGGTGGCAAAAATACGGCCAGGCTGGTGGATGACAATATTCTGCGCGCGCTGGGGCCGGAAGGGTTTTTGATTAATATTGCGCGGGGAAGTGTGGTGGACAGCGCCGCGCTGATTGCCAGCCTGCACAATAACGAAATCGCCGGTGCCGCACTGGATGTGGTGGACGGCGAGCCGCAGGTGCCGGCGGAAATGCTCACGCTGGATAATCTGGTGATCACGCCGCACGTCGCGGGGCGTTCGCCGGAATCAGTAGAAAATATGCTGGCCCTGGTGTTATCAAATCTTGAGGCGCATTTTGGCGGCAAACCGGTCTTAACGCCGGTGCCTGAGTAAGCCGCTGATTGTTACCGTTCTGCTGAGAATGCTTTAAAAACGCTGCTTGCCAGCGTTTTTTTATGGCAGCCAAAAAACAGACACCTGATTTCTATAGTCGTAAAAAGCATAAGTAACCGCTTTTTCTTATTTGTCTGGCATAGCAACAGATCGTAACAATAGGGTTTTCGGCAAGCAAAGAGGCAGACAGCGGTGAACTTTCAACAACTCAAAATTATACGGGAATCAGCGCGATGCAATTACAACCTGACCGAAGTATCGAACATGCTGTTCACGTCGCAGTCAGGTGTCAGCCGTCATATCCGCGAGCTGGAAGATGAGCTGGGCGTTGAGATATTTATCCGTCGTGGAAAGCGCTTACTGGGGCTGACTGAGCCGGGTAAAGAGTTGCTGGCAGTGGCTGAGAGAATTCTCAATGAGGCGCAGAATATCCGCCGTCTTGCGGATGTTTTCTCTAAAGAAGATGCGGGCGTGCTGACCATCGCCACCACTCACACTCAGGCGCGTTACAGTTTGCCTAAAGTCATCAAAGCCTTCCGTGCAATTTATCCGGGTGTACGCCTCGAGTTGCATCAGGGCTCGCCACAGGAAGTGCTGACAATGCTGCTGAGCGGGCAGGCGGATGTCGCCATCGCCAGCGAAAAGCTGATGAATGACCCGTCAGTCGCCGCGTTTCCTTATTACCGCTGGCATCACGCAATTGTCGTACCGCAAGGGCATCCGCTGACGTTGCAACACCCGCTGACGTTACAACATCTGAGCGAACAACCGCTGATCACCTATCGTCAGGGTATCACTGGCCGTTCCCGTCTCGATGAAGCTTTCAGCCGTGCCGCGCTGACCGCCGATATCGTGCTGAGTGCCCAGGATTCTGATGTGATTAAAACCTACGTCGAGCTGGGATTGGGCGTGGGTATCCTGGCAGATAAGGCATTTGAAGCCGCCCGTGATACCGGCCTGCAGTTGATCAATGCGGAGCATTTATTCGAAGCCAATACGGTCTGGCTGGGACTGAAGAAAGCGCAATTGCAGAGAAACTACGTATGGCGGTTTATCGAGTTGTGTAATCCGGGGCTTTCTGTGAATGAGATCAAAGAAAAGGTATTTGCGACGGGCGGGGAGCCGGTGATTGACTATCAGATCTGAGGGGCAAGCTTTTCGCTCCTCCCCCTGCGAAGGGGGATGCTGGGAGGGAGTTGACAGAGCACTTTCCCAGCAATGCCTGTTTACGACATAAAAAAACCGGTCCTGAGACCGGTTTTTTACCTTCGCTAAAAGCGAAACCTAGACTGCCGGTTTGGCGATCACATTGCGGTTTTCCATGCGAACTTCAGCAATGTTCACCTCAATAATGTCGCTCTGGCGGTAGGCCACTTCGCCTTTAATCAGGACAGTACCGGTATCGGCGCTGCACACCAGTTCGTCGCGCACGCTGTGCAGGAACGGAGCAGGGATGAACGCCACGGCACCGATATCTTGCAGACGTATGCGCAGGCCGCCGCGGGTGACATCGATAATTTCAGCACTGAATTTAACGTCAGTGCCGACTTTATCTTCCAGGTAACGGGCATACAACCAGTCACCGACATCGCGCTCGGCCATGCGGTTGGCACGACGGCGTTCTGCCAGTTGAATGGTCATGTCGTCCTGAGGTTTTTCAGCAGACTGTTGCAGGATCATCGCTTTCAACAAACGGTGGTTCACCATGTCGCCGTATTTACGGATAGGTGATGTCCAGGTCGCATAAGCTTCCAGCCCCAGACCGAAGTGCGGCCCCGGAGTGGTGCTGATTTCTGCAAAGGTCTGGAAACGACGGATGCGACTGTCGAGGAACTGGGTTGGCAATGCATCAAGCTTACGGCGCAGAGCGCAGAAGCCCGGCAGGGTCAGCAGTTCTTCAGCGTTGGCTTCAACGTCATTGGCCTGCAGCACGGTGACCGCGTTTTCCACCAGCAGAGGATCAAAACCGGTATGCACGTTATAAACGCCGAAACCGAGGCTGTCGCGCAAGGCGATAGCGGCACAGACGTTGGCGGCAATCATCGATTCTTCAACGATGCGGTTAGCAATGCGGCGATGTTCGGCGATGATTTCCAGCACGTTACCTTTCTCACCCAGCACGAAGCGGTAATCAGGACGGTCTTTAAATACCAGTGCATGTTCGGTACGCCATGCACTGCGCACGTCGCAGACGCGTTTGAGCAGGCGGATCTGTGAGGCGATCACCTCACTGGCTGGTTGCCATTCGCTTTTCTCATCCGCTTCCAGCCAGTCAGACACGTCGTCATAAGCCAGTTTGGCTTTCGACTCGATAGTCGCCGCGAAGAAACGAATGTCGCTGCCCAGTGTGCCATCTGCGCCTACTGTGACAGAACACGCCAGAACCGGACGGCTGACGTCCGGCCACAGGGAACAGATATCATCGGACAATTCACGCGGTAGCATCGGGATGTTGAAGCCCGGCAGATAGTTGGTGAATGCGCGTTTTTTCGCAATATTGTCCAGCTCGCTGCCTTCGCTGACGTAAGCCGTCGGGTCAGCAATTGCGACAGTCATTTGCAGGGTGCCGTCGCCGTTGTCTTTCACATACAGCGCGTCATCCATGTCCTGCGTACTGCCGCTGTCGATAGTGACAAATGGCAGGGCGGTCAGGTCTTCGCGGGTCAGGCCTTCATCGCGCAGTTCGGCAATGTCAGATTTCGGCGCTTCACGTTCAAGGTTATGACGTGCCAGCGTGACCCACCACGGCGCAAGATCGTCGGCGCCGGTGGTGATCCATTCGGTGATTTCAGCCTGGAAGCTGTGGTCGCCTTCTTTCAGCGGGTGACGGCGCATTTCAGCCACACACCAGTCGCCATCACTCACTTCATGATTGATGTTGCGGGCAACGCGGCACTGAATAGCATCACGTAATAAAGGATGATCCGGAATGATAGAAAGACGGTCGTCTTTCTTCGTTACGCGGCCAACAAAACGGCTGAGAAAAGGTTCAACCAATGTTTCCGGCTGGACGACTTCACGCTCTTTTTCGGTTTGCAGGGAAGCGATAACGCGATCCCCGTGCATGACTTTTTTCATGTACGGAGGCGGAATGAAATAGCTTTTTTGACCGTCTACTTCAAGAAAGCCAAAGCCTTTCTCAGTGCCTTTTACGATGCCTTCGACACGCGGAGTCTGAGAGTGAAGTTGCTGTTTTAGCTGCGCGAGCAGCGGGTTATCTTGAAACATATCGTCCAGAGAATTGGGGGTTAATGTGGCTCGATTAGCGGCAGACAGTTTTACGCGATCTGACCCCTTCGGGCAAGCGGCATCTGCCCCTTTCGCCTCATAACCCTGAAGCGAAAGGGGAGATTTGCGCGATGTCGCGCAAGTACGACTTATGCGATACGTTGCAGGTCCACTTTTTGTTCGC
The DNA here is from genome assembly GCF_963881615.1 of Rahnella sp. CJA17(1/100). Lineage (NCBI taxonomy): Bacteria > Pseudomonadati > Pseudomonadota > Gammaproteobacteria > Enterobacterales > Yersiniaceae > Rahnella > Rahnella sp. CJA17(1/100). Next base: position 231,755 of record NZ_CAWOJA010000033.1, read on the forward strand.
AGCGACGGATAGTCACCGGTACGGCTTTGGAGGTCGGGGTGTGGGTCTGGTCACCAAAACTGGACATCGGCACCAGCGGGTTGGTTTCCGGATAATAAGCCGCCAGGTTACCGCGTGGAATATCGTAGCTGACCAGTTTGAAACCGGTCACTTTGCGCTCAATACCGTCGTTCCACAGCGTTTCGATTTCCACCAGTTCACCGTCTTTCAGGCCCAAGTCCGCCAGATCCTGCGGGTGAATGAACAACACTTCACGCTGACCGTAAACGCCACGGTAACGGTCATCGAGGCCATAAATGGTGGTGTTGTACTGGTCGTGAGAACGTAACGTTTGCAGGGTGAACGGCGCATTCTGGTCGCCCATCGGGATCAGCACTTCAGGCAACGGTGATGCACTGAAATTGGCCTTGCCACTCAGGGTGTTGAATTTCAGCTCTGCTGCCGCATTACCGAGATAGAAACCGCCTTTGATATCGCAGCGCGCATTGAAATCCCGGAAGCCCGGAATGGTGGCTTCAATATGATCGCGGATAAGATTGTAATCGTCAGCCAGCGCCATCCAGTCGAGGTATTTATCACCCAGAACCGCATTGGCGATACCGCAGACAATCGCGGTTTCAGAGCGCTGTTCTTTGGATAACGGAATGCCTACGCCTTCGGAGGCATGTACCATGCTAAAGGAGTCTTCAACGGTGATGAACTGCGAACCGGTCGCCTGCATATCCAGTTCGGTACGGCCCAGCGTTGGCAGGATCAGCGCTTCTGCACCCGGCGTCAGGTGCGTACGGTTCAGTTTGGTGCTGATCTGAACGGATAAATCCAGATTGCTTAGCGCCTGTTCAGTACGCGGAGTATCCGGTGCCGCCGCCGCCAGATTACCACCAAGGCAGATCAGGACTTTGGCTTCTTTACGCAGCATGGCTTCCAGCGCTTCAACGGTGTTATGACCCGGTACACGCGGTGGTGTGAATTTGAAGTGGCTTTCCATCGCATCGAGCAACGCTTTTGGCGCTTTCTCATCGATACCCATGGTGCGGTTACCCTGCACGTTGCTGTGACCGCGAACCGGACACAACCCGGCGCCAGGTTTGCCAAGCTGACCAAATAACAGTTGCAGGTTGGTGATTTCACGCACGGTCGGCACAGAGTGTTTATGCTGCGTCACGCCCATCGCCCAGGTACAAATCACCCGTTCGGCGTTCATATAAATGCTTGCCGCTTCGCGCAAGTCCTGTTCACTCAGACCTGACTGTTCAGTAATTTTTTCCCAGCTGGTGGCATCGACCACGGCCAGATACTCATCGACACCGGCACAGTTTGCCGCGATAAATTCTTCATCGAACAGGGAAGGCTGACCGGAAGCAATACGTTCGCGGTGTGTCTGCAATAACGCTTTAACGATACCGCGCACGGCCGCCATGTCGCCGCCAAGGTTTGGCTGATAATAGGCTGCGCTGATACGACCGGCTTTCGGTGTGACCACTTCCAGCGGTTTTTGCGGATCGGCAAAACGTTCCAGACCCCGTTCACGCAGGGTATTAAAGCTGACCACTTTTGCCCCCCGGTCAGACGCATGACGCAGACTGTGCAGCATACGCGGGTGGTTGGTGCCCGGGTTCTGGCCGAAGACGAAAATGGCGTCTGCTTTCTCAAAATCATCCAGACGGATAGTGCCTTTACCGACGCCGATGCTTTGTTTGAGGCCCACGCCGCTGGCTTCGTGACACATGTTAGAACAGTCAGGGAAGTTATTGGTCCCGAACATACGGCCGAACACCTGATACAGATAAGAGGCTTCGTTACTGGCACGCCCGGAGGTGTAGAAATCTGCCTGATCGGGACTTTCCAGCCCGTTAAGATGGCTGGCGATCAGTGAGAATGCGGCATCCCAGCTGATAGGCTCGTAATGATCGGTGGTGCGGTTGTAACGCATCGGATGGGTAAGACGCCCCTGATATTCCAGGAAATAATCGCTCTGTGCACGCAGCTTACTCACACTGTGTTGAGCAAAGAACTCAGGTTCGACGGCTTTGCGGGTGGCTTCCCAGCTGACGGCTTTCGCACCGTTTTCACAGAAGCTGAACGTGCTGTGATTATCGTCTCCCCAGGCACAGCCCGGACAGTCAAAACCGCGACCTTTGTTAACACGCATCAGGTTACGCAGGTTAGAAAGGACCTTCTTACTGTCGAAGACGAAACGGGTGGTGGATTCCAGTGCACCCCAGCCGCCGGCCGCGCCGTGGTAGGGTTTGATCTCAGTTTTGAATTTCATAGTTATGCTTCGCAGGTGGTTTTTGTCTTGTCTGTGAACAAACCGGATGATGAGTTGTTAACCGGATTGTTAATTTTATGTCACAAGTTTAGGAGTGGGTGACAAGAACGTCTAATCGAATGCTGTGATGGAGCGATAGGAATCCTCTATCGCAGGGAAATATCGGGGAATAACGGAAATTCCCCGCAAGGAAAGGGGCGCATCACCGTATTTCATCCCTGTTGAAAACAGCGGGTTGTGATAATAAAACCTGATTGCAGGCTCAGTGGCGGGTGTTGGTGGAAATTAACGCAAGTTGTAACAGAACCGTTTCACTATGAAATGGTTAGCAAAAGACTAAGGGTTTTTCTGCAGGGGGTTTTAGTGCAACCTATGCCGCAGATTTTATCCCATAGGTTTTTGATATATTGCCGAGTTTAATAATAGCCCGGCAATATGGCGTGTTTAAGGAAGATTCAGTGAAACGTAGTGTAATGAGTGTTTTATCTTGTGTATTGATGTTCTCCGCAGGCAGTGCGAAAGCTATCGCGCCACTGGATTTCCCTGTCGTGCCGCCAAGCATTGACGCCGCTTCTTTTGTGCTGATGGATTATGCCAGCGGTGATGTGCTGGCCGCCGGCAACCCGGATGAACGCCGTAACCCGGCCAGCCTGACCAAACTGATGACAGGTTATGTCATTGACCGCGCGTTAGATCATAAAAAAATCACCATGGATGATGTGGTGACGGTACCGCAGGAAGCCTGGGTCGCTGGCAATAAAAGTCTGGCCGGTTCTTCACTGATGTTTCTAAAGCCAGGTGACCATGTCACCGTCCGTGACCTGATCCGCGGCATCATCATTACTTCCGGTAATGACGCCTGCGTGGCCATGGCCGATTATGTGGCGGGCAGCCAGGATTCATTCGTAGGAATGATGAATCAGTACGTAGTGAGCATGGGGCTGACCAACACCCATTTCGAGACTGTGCATGGCCTGGACGCGCCGGGGCAATACACCACCTCTTATGATCTGGCGAAACTTTCCCGCGCCATTATCGGCGGGGAACCTGAGGAATATCATATGTATGCTGAAAAATCGCTGACGTATGACAACATCACTCAGCAAAACCGTAACGGCCTGTTGTGGGATAAAAACCTGCAGGTTGATGGCCTGAAAACAGGTCACACCGAAAGTGCCGGTTTCAATATTATTGCCTCTGCGACGCAGGGCGACCGTCGTCTGATCGCCGTCGTGATGGGCGGTAAAAGCTCAAAAGGCCGCGAAGAACAGGCGCGCAAACTGCTGACCTGGGGTTTCCGCGAATATACCAGTAAACAGATTTTCAAAGCTGATCAGACCGTTTCCAGCGAACATGTCTGGTTTGGTGCTAATGCACAGGTGAAGGTCGGTTCACTGAGTGATGTCTTTATCAGCGTGCCGCAGGCCGATGCCGATAAACTGAAAGCCCAGTACGTGCTGACCCGTCCGCAGATTGACGCGCCGCTGAAGAAAGGTCAGGAGCTCGGCAGTATTAATATCGTAGATAACGGCAAAGTCATCAAAACCGTACCGCTGGTGGCACTGGAAGATGTCGCAGAAGGCGGGATCATCAGCCGTGCGATTGATTACGTGAAACTGAAAATCTAACGTCTGTTCCGCTGGTCAAAACGCAAAAAGAGCCTGCCCGAAAAGCAGGCTCTTTTTTTTGCATGCTGCACCACAGTTGACCATTCTGCGGCACCGGGGCGACATCTTTATTCCTCCCCGTCGGACAGGGCCGATGTAATTACCTGAAAATCCCATCGAATCAATGTGGCATGTTTGTTGCTGAGAACTTATTTCTTGCTAGCAATGTTAAAAATCTTTGGCTGGCGTTGACAGGAAATAAGGGAGACGACGAATGACAACATTGAATATGCCCATGACAATCGCGGGCAGCGCACGGTGGCGGCAGTTAGTTCTGGGGCTGATTTGCATGGCGGCGATTTCCAGTCCGCAATATGTCTGGACTCTGCTGACTAAACCGCTCGCGCTTAAACTGGGGGTTCCGCTGGCAGAGTTACAGGTTACGTTCTCGCTACTGATAATTCTGCAAACCTTCTTTTCTCCTTTTCAGGGCAGCCTGATTGAACGTTTTGGCCCGCGGAAACTGATTTCAATCGGCACGCTGTTATCAGGGTTCAGTTGGGTACTGGCGTCACAAGTCAGCAGTATTACCGGCCTTTATCTGGTCTATGGCTGCATCGGCGGACTGGGTACCGGCATTGTTTATGTCGGTGTCGTCGGGTTGATGGTGCGCTGGTTCCCGCATAAACGTGGCTTTGCGGCGGGAATGGTGGCTGCCGGATACGGAATGGGCGCGATTCTGACCACGTTCCCTGTTTCGACGTCACTGACCAGTCGCGGGCTGGAAAGTACGTTGATTATCTTTGGCGTTATTTTCGCCGTCATTGGTTTTCTGGCCAGCCAGGGATTACGGCTGCCGCCGTCGCTCAGCGAGCGTCAGGATGTGCCGGTCATGGTGACGGAAGGCAAACAGTACCGTCCGAAACAAATGCTCAGACAGCCTCTGTTCTGGCTGATGTTTTTCATGATGGCGATGATGTCGACTTCAGGGCTGATGGTCACCTCGCAAATGGCGGTGTTTGCCCATGATTTTGGTATCACCGAAGCGGTGGTGTTTGGCATGGCCGCGTTGCCGCTGGCACTGACCATTGACCGTTTTACCAACGGGCTGACACGCCCGCTGTTCGGTTTTATTTCGGATAAATTTGGTCGTGAGCAGACGATGTTTATCGCATTTGCGCTGGAAGGCTGTGCGATGATTTTGTGGCTGATGTGCCGCGACAATGCTGTGTTGTTTGTTCTGCTGTCCGGCGTGGTGTTTTTTGGCTGGGGAGAAATTTTTTCCTTGTTCCCGTCAACGCTGACCGACACCTTTGGAAGTCAGAATGCCACTGCCAATTATGGCTGGTTGTATATGTCGCAGGGCATAGGCTCCATTTTTGGCGGCCCGCTTGCGGCACTGATTTATCAGCACACGGGCGGATGGAACGTTGTATTCACCTGCGCCATCACGCTGGATTTTGTCACCGCCATTCTGGCGCTCTGGGTACTGAAACCCTGGCGTGCCCGTTTTATGCAGGCAGCCCGTGACTGAATAATCCTAAACTAGCGGGGTCTGGAGACGTTGTCACAGAGGAATGTTAACAAGCTGTAATTCAGGTAAAAGCAGCGGGGCGACCGGCTCACGGACGCCCCGAACGGCCTAAAACACTTTCGAAGAAAAATCCGTTTTCACTTCGCTTTCAATGTAGGTATTTAAACCCCAACCGGCGCGCGCCAGTTCCTTCATTTTTTCGAGATGTTCGGGGCCAGGATGGCGGATATCGTAGAGATAAACGTGATTGTTCTTGAAGCGGATTTTGATCGAGTTGGCATCAATCTGGAAGCTGACAACCTGTGAATCACCGCTTTTGTTGGCGTAATTTTCCATGCTGCATCCTGTTAGCTAAGCCTGATTTCGGGCGACATCTTCTATTAACCACGTCCGGACTTTTCTTGCAGGGCGACAGTTCACAGTTTCTTCAACTCGCTGAAAACTTAGCTTATCTGTGTACATCACTCCCCGATTTTTCGGGAAGTGATGTAACGGGGGGGCATTACGCTTCTTCGCGATTATTTCAGCAGGAACGAATGATCAAAGGTGCCGCTGACATTCAGCGCGACGGGCAATAATCCCTGCGCGTGATAGAAATCTGCTGTTTGCTGTTGCTGCGTCTCGGTTGCGGCATCTATCGGCTGCCAGTAGGATTTACGACGCTCGAACCCCAGCTTTGCGGCGTCCAGCGGGAAGCCGATGATTTTCGCCAGTTTTTCGCTGTACGCATCCAGATTTTTATACGCCCATATCTGTGCATCGCTCAGGCGCTGCAGATAGTCAGCGATGGCCTCGCGTTTAGCTTTATCTTTCAGCGCCGTATCCGTCGCGGCAAGGAAGCTGTTACCCGACCACAAGCCGCGGCCATTTACGACCACACGCAGATGATCCTGAGTCTCAGCGAAGGCGGTGTAGGGTTCCCACGTTGCCCAGACATCCACTGAACCTTGCGTCAGAGCCAGCTTCGCATCGCTTGGCGGCAGGAAGCGGAACGTGACGTCTTTGGCGCTCAGTCCGGCAGAGGCGAGGGCTTTCAGCGCGACAAAATGTCCGATGGAACCGCGGTTAGTCGCGATACTTTTGCCTTTCAGATCTGCGGCGCTTTTGACCGGGCTGTCCGCTTTCACCAGCAGCGCTGTGCCGTAGGCGTCTGACTTATCCACGGCGATGGCTTTTACCTGCGCACCTGCGGCCTGTGCAAATAACAGCGGCGCATCACCGATAATGCCCACATCTACCGCCTGTGCATTCAGCGCTTCTGCCAGCGGCGCAGCAGCCGGAAACTCTGACCATTCAATTTTATAGGGCAGCTTATCCAGCTTATTTGCCGCTTCCAGCTGTGCCCGCATGTTGCCTTTCTGATCGGCGACCCGCAGGGTAATTTGTTCGGCATTTGTGGCGAACACAGCGCCGGTCAGCGTGACCAGCAGCAGAAGATTTCTCACATTCAGTCGCATCGGGTTTCCTTAACTCAGGGCAGTAACGGCGGTGTGTTTTCGGGCTTCCCGCGCAGCGATTTTCTGCTTCGTCAGCGGGATCAGACTCTTACCGTATTCGACGGCGTCATTCAGCGGATCAAAGCCGCGGATCAGGAAAGTGGTGATGCCCAGATCGTAATATTTCAACAGTGCATCGGAGACCTGTTCCGGCGTACCGACCAGGGCCGTAGAGTTGGAACCGCCGCCAGTCAGCCCGGCGATGCCGGTCCACAGGCAGGAATCGAGACGATCGCCTTGCGCGACGGCTTTCAGTAAACGCTGAGCTCCCACGCTTTGGGGGTTGGCTGCCTGCACCTGACCTTTCTCAGCTTGCAGGGCGGTGGCTTTAGTGAGAATTTCATCCGCTTTCGCCCAGGCTTCTTCTTCTGTTTTGCCGAGGATAGGGCGGAAGGAAATACTGAAGTTAATATCCCGGTTGTGTTTTGCCGCAGAGGCTTTTACCGCTTCCACCGTTTCTGCCGCACTGGCCAGCGGCTCGCCCCATAACGCAAACACATCCGCCTGTTTACCTGCAACACGGATGGCATCATCGGAAGATCCGCCGAAAAATACCGGCAGTTTTTTCTGACAGGGCTTAATGGCTGAGAAAGCATTTTCCGCCTGATAAAATTCACCCTGATGGTCAAAACCGGTTTCTGAATACCAGCTCTGTTTCAGTACATCGATGTATTCATCCGTGCGCTGATAGCGGCCGGATTTCGCCACATAATCACCGTCACGGCGTTGTTCCGCATCGCTGCCACCGCTGATGATATGCACTGCCACGCGACCATCAAGCAGGTGGTCGAGGGTCGCCAGCTTTCGGGCGGCGAGGGTCGGCGCGACGAATCCCGGCCGGTGAGCCAGAAGAAAATGAATGCGGGATGTGCTGGCCCCGGCGTGTGCGGTGACCAGAAAAGCATCGGGCTGGTCGGAGGCATAGGCCACCAGAATGCGGTCAAAGCCAGCATCTTCATGGGCTTTGGCGAAATCAGAAATGTATTTTTTATCGAAAATCGGGCCGGTCGGTGGGATGATTTCAGAAGCCAGACGGTGTCCGATCATACCAATAAATTGCACGCTCATAGGCTGTCACTCCTCGGGATGAGGCCAGCGGATGAAGGTCTGCGCTGGCAGGAGTTATCACCATAAACGGCAACTTACTATGTGAGAAATTCATTATCTTCATAAGCTAATATAAAAAATGTGCATGAATCGGTGTTGCTTTGGGCATCGCGCCCAGGGGGTTGACCTTAATGCCAGTCCGGATGGCAATTCCATAATCACTACCTGCCACAATCCAACCCGTTAGCTATCGCCGCGGCAAACGCATCAATCGCCGGTACCTGACTCGCAGGAACGTTGGGATAAATCAGCCACAACTGGCTGCGGGGGGCGAAATCTTTCAGGTCATACAGCGCCAGTTCAGGGCGCAGTGCATGTTTTTCTACCAGCGCACGCGGCATCAGCCCCAGGCCGCGCCCTTCAGCAATCAGGGATAATTGTAAGGTCGTGCCAAACGCCTCAAGATTGATGAGCAAAGGTAAACCCTGTTCAGTCAGCGCGCGCTGCAGGGCGGCGCGGAAACCACAGCCATGCGGATTGAGGATCCACCCGTGCTGATAACAATCTTCCAGACGTTGTGGCAAAGCCTGCGGTGCTTTCGGGCCGACAACCACTAAATCGACCGTACCCAGCGGCTGGTTTTCGACACCCTCCGGGAATTGCTTACTGGCGGGGAACAGCACGACCGCCGCTTCCAGTTCCTGCTGCTGTATCCGTAACAATAATTCGTCGCCCCAGCCGCTGGAAAGTCGCGGCTGGATTTGCGGAAATTGCGCAGACAGGGTTTTCAGGGCAGGCAACAGACTGCTTTCGCTCAGGCTTTGTGGCACGGCAAGGCGCAGAAGGCCGGAAGGTGGACTGTCGGCGGCAACCAAATCACTGAGCGCATCCACCTCACGCAAGATATGACGGCATTGCTGATAAACACGGTTGCCCATCAGCGTGGGTTTCAGGGGTTTGGTCTGGCGGTTCAGCAGCGGAATGCCCAGCGATTCTTCAAAATTTTGTACCCGACGGGTAATTGCCGGCTGTGTCAGCCCCAGCTCATCGGCGGCAAGCCGGGTAGATTGCAGGCGGATAACGGCGACAAAAGCAGTCAGGTCTTCAATTTTCATAGGCACTCAGCGTCAGGATTAACGTAAAAACGGATGCCGGCAGGATAAAACAATTTTCACGCGGACGCTGGATCCTGATGCACATTTTTATGTGTGATTTGCATATTAGCTTATCCATAAAATGAATTTTGCTTGGATCATGGCGATGCTAACCTGTCGGAAACAGTGATGAAGTATGAGGAAAGTGATGACGACTTTACAGCTCGCGCCGCTGAGACAATTTCTGGCGGACTTCACCCGGCTGGTGCAGGAACCGCACGGCCAGACGCAAATACTGGCGCAGGGAAGCGAACTGCTGACCCGTCTTATCGGCGAAGATAACTGGCTGCCGGAGGAGTTTGCGCAGCCTCATCCTGAACATTATCAGCAATATCTCTTGTACGCCGATCCGCTGTCGCGTTTTTCTGTGGTGAGTTTTGTCTGGGGGCCGGGGCAGAAAACACCGGTGCATGACCATCGTGTCTGGGGGCTGATAGGTATGCTGCGCGGTGCAGAAGTCAGCCAGAATTATACCCGCCACCCCGACGGAACGCTGCAACCGGAAGGAAATCCCATTACGCTGCACGTTGGCGACGTCGGGAAAATCTCCCCCGATCAGCTGGATATCCACCAGGTCAGCAATTTTTTCAAGGATCAGGTCTCGGTCAGCATTCACGTTTACGGCGGCAATATCGGTGCGGTTTCACGGGCGGTTTATCTGCCAGACGGCACCGGGAAAACCTTTATTTCCGGCTACTCCAGCCCGCACCTTCCCAATATCTGGGACCTGTCAAAAGAGAGAAATCATGACTGATTCATATTCACTGCCTTTGCGCCATTTTTCTGAACTCCGCGAGGCGTTGCTCGAAGGACAGGATGTGGCGCTGGTTGACCTGCGTGAAGAAGCGGCCTTTGCCACCGGACATCCTTTATTTGCTGCCAATCTGGCTTTGTCTAAACTCGAACTGGAAGTGCTGGATCGCATACCAAACCGTCTGACGGCTATTACGTTGTATGACAACGGTGAATTTTATGACGTGCAGCGCGGCGAGCGTAAAACCATGCGGGCGGCTCAATTGCTGAAATCGCTGGGGTATCAGAATATCGCGTTGCTGGCCGGTGATCTGGCTGGCTGGAAAGAAGCGGGCGGTGAGATATTTATTGATGTGAACGCGCCCAGTAAAGCCTTCGGGGAATGGGTTGAACATCATTACGAGACACCGTCCCTGAGTGCGGAACAGGTGCTGGCATTGCAACAGCAGGGGGCAAACATTGCTGTGCTGGATGTGCGCCGTTTTGATGAATACCAGGTGATGAGTATTCCGGGCGGCGTGAGCGTACCGGGAGGCGAACTTGTGCTGCGCCTGAAAGATGTGGTGCCTGATGACAACACGCAGGTGATCATCAATTGTGCGGGGCGTACCCGCAGCATTATCGGCACGCAATCTCTGATTAATGCCGGATTTACGCAGCCGGTGTCTGCATTGCGTAACGGTACGATTGGCTGGACGCTGGCGGGGCAGGCACTGTCGCACCTGCAACATAAACAGTTTCCGGCACTGAGTGAAGCCTCACGCAGGGTTGCGTTGAAAGGCGCGCAAACTCTGGCTTTACGCGCGGGCGTACGTTCAGTGACGTTGTCACAATTACGTGACTGGCAACAGGATGATGCCCGCACGTTATACGTGTTTGACGTGCGCACGGCAGAAGAGTTTCGTGCCGGGCATCTGGCAGGCACGCGACACGTTCCCGGTGGCCAGTTGGTTCAGGAAACCGATCACTATGCCAGCGTTCGTGGTGCGCGAATAGTGCTGGTGGATAATGATGGCGTGCGTGCGCGCATGGCGGCCTCATGGCTGGCACAGATGAACTGGGAAGTGTATATCGCCGAAGTGAGGGCTGAAGATCTGACGGAACAAGGCGACTGGAAAGCCCGGGTTGCGCCCGCACCGGCTGTGGAATCTGTCAAACCGGAACAACTGCTGAACTGGCTGAGTGAGGGCAATACCGGCATTCTCGATCTCACCACCAGCGCGAATTTCCGTAACCGGCGCATTCCGGGTGCGGTCTGGACAACACGGGGCAATATTCCGCAAATTATTGCCTTACAACCGGAGAAAGCGCGTTTGGTTGTCACCTGCACCAGCGGTTTGCTGGCTCGTTACGCTGTCACGGAAGTGGCCGGATTAACCGGCAAACCCGTTTATTTGCTGGAGAAAGGCACGGTGGGCTGGATCGACCACGGGTTGCTGCTTGAGCGGGGGGATTCTGTTTATCTGGACGACGCGCAAGACAGATATCGTCGTCCGTACGAAGGCACGGATGTCAGCCCGCAGGCGATGCAGGATTATCTGGACTGGGAATACGGGCTGGTCGGGCAGTTGGAAAAAGACGGAACGCACGGTTTCAGATTACTGGAAGCCTGAAGGCTGAGGCCTCTGCGTGAGGAACGCAGAGGTTCAGTTAACGTTTAACGACGACCACGCGGATGAGTGCGGGCTGTCCAGTCGTATGTTGCAGAAGTGCTTGGAACGGCTTTATTACGGCGCTTTTCGGCCCGCGCTTTCGCAGCGACTTTTTCTTTTTCTGCCATCAACGTATCGATGTAGTCATCTTTAATCCGGTTATTTTCCGAATTCGTCAGCTCACGGCCCTGTGCTTTACGGGCTCTGTCCAGCAGTGTTTTTAACTCACGCTGTTCGCTTTCCGTCATATCTTGTTGGGTCAGTCTTTTCATTTTTACCGCATCCTGTGAGGAAAGTGGCTACCATTGTAGTCGAAATGGTGGCAGGAGTCGCTGCAACTCATCACCTTACTTGTTTTGTTTTTTTAAAAGGCAAGGTTGTTTCAGAAAGCTTGCTGAACGGAGCGGCAGCGTGTGTTGAAAACGTGAAGGGAGATCCGGGAGGGAAAAAGCACTTTTCTCTCCCGGTGGTTTCGGTGCGAAGATCGTATGATAACTGTTATTAAGAAACCGAAAGGTTCCCGATCAGGTCATCGGGCTTTCACTACAAGTGATAAACCGCCGGTGATATCCGCTCCGATATCACCGCGAATATTACTGTGAATCCTGGCTGGTCCCGGTCTTAGGACTTGCCGCTGAACTGTCACCCGCATCGGCGGTTTTGGTATACACAATCTTCTGACTGTCATTGCCGCAGTGGCCCACGACCTGCCCGCCAGTCTGATCGGCCTGATCATTTGGCACGATATCGAGTTTAAACCCTGATTCAGGCAAGCCGTTTGCCACGATTTTCTGGGTAATGTCAGCTTTTACGCTTTCACAGGAAGCCTGTGCCATCAGCGGTGCGAACATAACGACAGCAAGACCCGCTAAAAGTGTCTTTTTCATCATTCATTCCTTTTATGAAAACCAGTGTACTTATGAGTCTAGCAGATAGGATTTACGGAGCCAGTAACTGACGGCCATTACGACGGTCAAGGCAGCGCTCAGTGTTCGGTTCCCAGTACGCATTGATGTTTTGGCTGGCCTGACACTTGTCGCGCAGATCAATCGAATTGTCGTATTTGGAGAAGTCTTTCTCGTTACGCTGGTTTTTCATGGCGCGCAGGCGTTGGGTTTCATTCCATTGCTCTTTGCTCTGACGTGCTTCTTCGTTGGTCATGGCATCATTGCCGGTACCACCAAAGACACAGGTTCCGCCCGCACAATTGGTGGCCGCGAGTGCAGGCGCCTGCCAGCTGGCGGTTATAGCCAGCAAAGCCACAGGCAGAATGCTGCGGGTCAGTCGGGATTTAAACGTTGTATTCATCAGCTCATCCTTTTAATTTACACATCGCTCAGGCGAATAATTGCATTATAACATCCGGCCGAATGACGTCACCCTTTGCCGGTAAACTGGTTGATATCTTATTGAACTTCGGACTGTAAACCTGGCCCAATTATGCTCAAAACGTCTTTACTGTTCTTTGCGACCGCACTGGCAGAAATCATTGGCTGCTTTTTACCTTATCTCTGGCTGCGCAAAGGGGCAAATGTGCTGCTGTTATTACCTGCGGCGCTCAGCCTGGCGGCGTTTGTCTGGTTGCTGACATTGCATCCGGCGGCAAGCGGCAGGGTGTATGCGGCTTACGGCGGGGTTTATGTCATGACTGCCATGCTGTGGCTGCGGTTTGTCGATGGCGTGAAGCTCAGCGCCACCGACTGGCTGGGCGCATGTGTGGCTCTGGCGGGGATGCTGATCATCATTTCTGGCTGGAAAACGGCGTGAACGGCTATTGCGATAATCTTTCCATCAGCACAATCACTTTCTGAATCACAATTTGCGCCGCGCGGGATAACTGGCGGCGCGGGGCAACGCACAACGCCAGCGTCAGCGGTTTGGCACTGCGGCCCTGAAGCGGCACAAACGCCAGTCGCTTTTCCTGTAAATCTGGCAATACATCTAACAAACTCAGCACGCCAACGCCGGCCCCTTTACGGATAAGTTCGCGCATCATGCGCACGTCATTACAAACGATCGACGGCGTTTCCAGTAACTGATAGCGGTTATACAGCAGTCTGGCGCGGGCATTGACCATCAGCGGTTCGGAGGGAATGATCTGCCGGTAGGAGGCGATGTCGCTGAACGACAACGATTCCTTCTGCGACAGTTTATGACCCACCGGCATCGCAATCCCGATGGGCAATTCCGCAAAAGCGCGTACTTCCAGCCCGGTATGTTCGACGGGATCGAGCAACAATCCAAAATCCACTTCCGCTGAACTGACCTGTTCGCTGATGTTCCGGCTGTCTTCGATGCGGATATCAAACGTCAGGTAAGGGTGTTCTGCGCCCACGTCGGCAATCAGTTCCGCCACCATGCCTTCGCTGAGAGCGGCAATCATAGAGATGGTGACATGCCCGCGTCGCAGTCCCTGAATTTCATCGAAACGTTCGCGGGTGCGGGAAAATTCTTTCCGCCAGCGGCGGATGTCATCGAATAAAATTTCGCCTGCCGAGGTCAGTTTCAGACCCGTCGGTAAGCGTTCAAACAGCGGGGTTTCCAGCGTTTGTTCAGCCTGCAGGATCTGCCGGTTTATGGCTGAAGCCGAGACGTGCAGCACTTCTGCCGCTTTGCGCAAACTTCCTGTTCGGGCGACTTCGGTAAAATATTGCGAAAAACGGGAGAATGGCGACATGGGTGTACTAATTTATGCAGTGAATAAGTGAGATAACTATTATGGACTGCATCACTCATTTTTCCTAGATTGTGCGATGCCCCTTTGTAAAACAATCACCTCAGGTTGTTTTACAGGCAAAACGGGCAATGACAGGGTTCGTCAAAACACGTTTAAGCTCGCGTGCCGTATTCCACGGGATAATGGTGGGACGAATTGTGGCGTTCGTTCTGCTGGTGCGCGTGCGTGTGTTTTGAAAAACAACACTAATAACAAGCGTGCATTTTTGATCACCAGACTGAAAGTGATCACGCGACCAAGAGATTCCTTCTCATGTTAGAAAAACTATTTAAGTTAAAAGCTCACCGTACTAACGTGCGGACTGAGATTGTGGCTGGACTCACTACATTTTTAGCAATGGCCTACATTCTGTTTGTTAACCCGTCTATTTTGGGCGCGACGGGGATGGATAAAGGTTCGGTTTTCGTGGCTACTTGTCTTGCTGCCGCAATCGGTTCCGCACTGATGGGCTTTATCGCCAACTACCCGATTGCACTGGCACCGGGCATGGGTTTAAACGCCTTCTTCACCTACACCGTGGTGCTGCATATGGGTTACACCTGGCAGATCGCGCTGGGGGCCGTTTTCCTTTCAGCCTGTATTTTCTTCGCGTTATCGATTTTTAAAATCCGCGAATGGATTATCCGCAGTATTCCGCTGCCATTGCGTTCGGCCATTGCGGCGGGTATCGGTTTATTCCTGGCGCTGATTGCGCTGGAAAATGCCGGTATCGTGATCGCTAACCCGGCGACGCTGGTCGGTCTGGGCGATCTGACCAAGCCGGGTCCGCTGTTTGCGATGCTCGGTTTCATTCTGATTGTGGTGCTGGAAGCGCGTAAAATCACCGGTGCGGTGCTGATCGGTGTGCTGGCCGTGACCGTTCTGGCGATTGCACTGGGTTATTCGCCGTTTGGCGGCGTAATGTCGATGCCACCTTCCATTGCGCCAACCTTCATGCAACTGGACATCAAAGGCGCGTTTAACGTTTCGCTGATTAGCGTGGTGTTCGCGTTCCTGTTCGTGGATGTGTTCGACAACTCCGGCACCCTGATTGGCGTGACCAAACGCGCAGGGCTGGCGGATGAAGACGGCAATATCCCGAAAATGGGCCGTGCGCTGGTCGCTGACAGTGCGGCGGCATTGTTCGGTTCACTGCTCGGCACCTCAACCACCACCAGCTACATCGAATCCGCAGCAGGCGTGAGCGCTGGCGGACGTACCGGTCTGACGGCGATTGTGGTGGCTATTCTGTTCCTGCTGAGCCTGTTCTTCGCTCCGCTGGCAGGCAGCGTTCCGGCCTTCGCAACGGCTCCGGCTCTGTTGTTCATCGCGGTTCTGATGACGTCTGGCCTGGCTGAAATCGACTGGAAAGACATCACCGTGGCAGCACCTGTTACCGTGACTGCGCTGACCATGCCGTTCACGTATTCCATCGCCAACGGTATCGCATTTGGTTTCATCACCTGGACGCTGGCAAAACTGCTGACCGGTCGCTGGCGTGAGCTGAACTCGGCGCTTATCGTCTTGTCGATTCTGTTTGTGATTAAACTGGGCTGGCTGAGCGCGTAATACGTTTTCGGTTGCCGGATGTCGGAAAGGCGCGGGCAGGTTGCCGCGCCTTTTTTGTGCGCACTGATAAAAGGCAGATAATAAAAAAGCAGCCGGAGCTGCTTTTCGTGTCAGTCAGGGCGCAATATTACCCTTCGCGATGTACCTGCAAACCGGCGAGAGACTGGCTGACCGGCATCATTTCGATGCTGTTGATGTTGACGTGTGCCGGCAGGGTGGATACCCAGAACACGGATTCGGCCACATCGGCTGCGGTGAGCGGATTAGTGTTATCGTAGGTTTTACTGACTTTCTCGTCGTCCCCTTTAAAGCGCACGCTGGAGAATTCAGTACCACCGCACAGGCCCGGCTCGATATTGGTGACGCGAACGTGGGTGCCATGCAGGTCGGTGCGCAGGTTCAGACTGAACTGACGCACAAACGCTTTGGTCGCGCCATACACGTTGCCGCCTGCGTATGGCCAGTTGCCTGCGGTGGAACCGATGTTGATCACATGCCCGGTGTTGCGTTCAACCATGCCCGGCAACACGGCGCGGGTCATGTACACCAGCCCTTTGGTGTTGGTGTCGATCATTTTGTCCCAGTCTTCCAGCGAGGCTTTATCCGCTTTTTCCAGACCGAGTGCCAGACCGGCGTTGTTAACCAGAACATCAATGTTACGCCAGTCAGCAGGCAGGCTGGCGATAGCTTCTTCAATAGAAGCCCGGTTAGTCACGTCCAGTTCAACAGCGTACAGCGCGTCTCCCAGTTCGGCTTTCAGGTCATCCAGACGCTCTTTACGGCGACCGGTGGCAATCACTTTATGGCCTTCTTTAACAAATTTACGTGCGATTTCAGCACCAAATCCGGCAGTTGCGCCGGTAACAAAAATAATCATCCCGGTATTCCTCAGTTTTTAAGCAAGGTGTGCACGAGGCCCACTAAAGAAACTCTTTAAGTATTAACACAAAAATAACGAGACCGGCATAGTCAACCGGTCTCAGTGCGTATCATTTTGTTGCAGTTACTTTTTCAGATAGGGCGCGATCAGCGATAAATCCGCTACAGACAAGCGATCCGGTGCGGTCTGCGCCTGATGCCAGTAAGGATACAACAAAGGTAACTGGCTGACCTGATTAAGTCGTTCAATTTCTTCGTTATTGAGGGTTAAATCAGCGGCGAGCAGGTTATCCTGCAACTGCGTGTCGTTGCGCGCCCCGACAATCACCGACGTCACCTGCGGACGGGCAATCAGCCAGGCCAGCGCAATCTGCGCCGCAGAAACGCCACGGGCTTCGGCGATGTCCACCAGCACATCGACCACGTCGTACAGCGCACTTTCATCACGCACCGGCGGTTCGCCCCAGTCGGCCAGATGACGGGTGCCTTCCGGTGCCGCCTGATTGCGGCGATATTTACCGGAAAGCAGGCCGCCTGCCAGCGGGCTCCAGACCAGCACGCCCAGCCCCTGATCCTGCGCGGCGGGCAGCAACTCATATTCAGCTTCACGCGCCTGCAGGGTGTAATGGATTTGCTGACTGACCGGACGGATATAGTGGTTAGCGTCGGCCACGCCCAGCGTTTTCATCACGTGCCAGGCGGAGAAGTTAGAGATACCGACGTAACGCACTTTGCCACTGCTGACCAGATCGTCGAGCGCCCGCAGCGTTTCTTCCAGTGGCGTCAGGCCGTCCCATTCATGCAACTGATATAAATCCAGATAATCCGTGTTCAGACGTTTCAGGCTGGCTTCACAAGCGCGCAGAATATGATGACGGGACGAACCACGGTCATTCGGGCCTTCACCCATTGGAAAGCGGGCTTTACTGGCCACCAGCACGTCGTGACGTTTGTTGCCCAGTGCTTTACCGAGGATCACTTCCGATTCACCGCCAGAATAGACATCGGCGGTATCGAACAGATTAATCCCGGCATCAAGACATAATCCTGTCTGGCGTTGTGCGGCCTCAACGTCAGTTTGCCCGGTTTTGGCAAATTTCCCCTGACCACCAAACGTCATGGTACCCAGGCTGAGAACTGAAACTTTCAGGCCAGACCGGCCTAACAGACGGTATTCCATAGTTTATCTCCATTGAGCGTCATTTTTACCGCAGATCCTCTGCCAGCCGTTCACCGGTCTGGGCATCAAACAGATGGATCGCCTCGCGGTTGGCATCGAGATACAGCGGCTGACTGGCGCTGATACGGGCGCGTCCGGCGAACTGAACGTGCAGCGGGAAACCGCACCAGTCGATGCGCAACAGGCTGCTTTCTCCGGTCACTTCCAGCAACCGTAATGTGGCGGCAGGTTGGGTACTGTGCTCCGCCTGTTTTAAATCGTGCGGACGCAGGCCGAGCGTGACGTGTTCTCCCTCAGCGTGCCGTGCCTGCAACGCCCACTTCTCCGGCAGTGCAAACCATAACTGATTACAGTTCACACCTGGCTGACCGTCAATATTGCGGAAGACACCGCTGAGCAGATTCATCGGCGGTGAACCGATAAAACGCGCCACAAAGGTATTTACCGGCTTGTCGTAAATCGACAACGGGTCGCCCTGTTGTACGATAAAACCGTCTTTCATCACCACGATATTATCGGCCAGCGTCATGGCTTCGATTTGATCATGGGTCACATATACCGTGGTGGTGCGGAATTGCTGATGCAGCGATTTGATTTCGGCGCGCAGTTCCATACGTAACTGGGCATCGAGGTTGGAAAGGGGCTCATCGAACAGAAACACTTTAGGATTACGCACCAGCGCACGACCCATCGCCACACGCTGGCGCTGACCGCCGGACAAATCTTTCGGCAGGCGTTTCAGTAAGTGAACGATACCCAGCACTTTTGCGGCCTGTAGCACTTTGGCCTGTTGTTCGGCTTTCGGCACTTTCTTCACCTGCATGTGGAACGCCATGTTTTCGGCCACGGTAAGATGCGGATACAGTGCGTAACTCTGGAATACCATCGCAATATCACGATCGGCGGGGTCAAAATTATTGATCTGCTGTTTATCGAGCAGAATATCGCCGTCAGACAGGGATTCCAGCCCGGCCAGCAGGCGAAGTAAGGTGGATTTTCCACAGCCCGAGGGGCCGACCAGCACGGTGAAACTGCCGTCAGGGATGGTCAGATCCAGCGGTTTCAGCACCTGCACTTTGCCATAATGTTTGGCGACTTTTATCAGTTCTACCAGAGCCATTTAGATTTTCTCCACAAGGCCAAAAAGTGATTGCCAGTCAGGGTAACGGCGCGGGGAACTGCTGATGGCACAACCGGCAACGCGAACCCCCCATTGCAGCGCCGTGGCAGGCGGCAGGCCATAAATCAGCGCGGATAAAAACCCGGCATTAAAACTGTCACCGGCACCGATGGTATCGACCACCCTGACCGGTTCGGCGTGCTGATGCAGCGTCAGATTTTTGGCCCACAGACGCGCCCCCTCCGGCCCGCATTTCGCCACGCAAAAGGCGTTGTCCGTCATCTGCTCCAGCAACGTCAGCGCGGCGACGTCCAGTGTGGTAGCGTCTGCCAGCCCGAGTGTTTCGACTTCATTGAGCAGCAGCGCATCGCAGAATGGCAGCCATTTTGCCGCCTGTTCACGCAACGCATCGCTCCAGTCTTCCGGCGGCCAGCCGCTGTCGACAGCCACCTGATAACCACGCTGTTTCAGCGCTGCCAGCAGTTGCGGATAGTCAGTGTAAAGCGCAGTACACAGCCAGGTGCCGCACAGCAATACCCAGTCTCCGGCCTGTGCCGTTTCAGGGATTTGCCCCAGAACGTCCTGCATGGATAAACGAACTATATGTCCCTGATTGCTGAAAAATGTTCTTTCGTGATCAGGATGTGTCACGCCAAAGGTCAGCGAGGTTTCGCAATCGCAGGTCGGCCAGCGTGAGGCGCTTTCCGGGAACATACCTGCCAGCCAGCCGCTGAACTGGTCATTGCCCTGATTTGCCACCAGACGAAAAGGGGAACCGAGCGCAGAGAGTGCCAGCGCGCAGTTTCCCGCCGACCCGCCGGGGCGCAGTGAACTGCTTTCAAGCATCGCTTCCGTGCCTTTTTTCGGCCATTCGTGCAACGTGCTCATGATCAAATCCACGTTGATATTGCCCGTCACATACAGCGTGGCGCGGGTCAGAGGTTTTGTTGTCATTGATGAGGTTTCCCTGATGTTCATTTTCAGCCCTTGCTGCCGCCGGCGGTCAACCCGCTGACCATGGTTTTTTGCAGCCAGAGCGCAATAAAGAGCGGCGGAATGGCCGCAAGGATCCCGACAGCGGCAATCAGACCGTCGTCAGTGGCGCGTCCGGCGGTGAATCCGGCGATGGTGACCGGCAGCGTCTGGGCGTCGATATTGTTGGTAAACAGCAGGGCGTAGAAAAATTCATCCCAGGCCAGCAACCAGCCAAACATCGCCGATGCACCCAGCGCCGGTTTTGCCAGCGGCAGGGTGATGCGCAGCAATACTTGCCAGTAACGCAGCCCGTCGAGACGCGATGCCTGTTCGATATCCACCGGCAGTGCGTCGAACTGGTTTTTCAGCATCCACGTCAGGAACGGCAGGATCATCGAGCAATACACCAGAATCAGCCCGAGATGGGTATTGAGCAGCGCGAGCTGTTGCAGGATGAAATACAGCGGCAGCACAAACGCCACCGGCGGAACCATGTAAATCGCCAGGCTGCCAAACAGCCAGCCGTCGCGACCGGGATAGCGCGAGAAGCTATAGGCCGCCGGTATTGCCAGCAACAACGACACCAGCGTGGCACCACAGGCGACCAGCACACTGTTGCCGAGCGCATGCAGGAACAGCGCGCCGGGCGTTCCGGCCTGTAAGGTCAGCAGGCGGGTATAACGGTTGAAATCCCAGTGGCGCGGCAGCCATTCCAGCGGAATGCGGGTCAGATCTTCCGCCGAGCTGACGCTCATCAGGAACATCCACAGCAGCGGGGCAAGAATCGAAACGGCCACCATCAGCGCCGCAAAGTAACGTAAAACGAGCCGGATTTTTTGTTTCATTCGCTGCTCCCTGAACGGCGCTGACGCAGTAACATCACCATGTAAATCATGATCAGCAGTGCGCAGATCAGCGTCATGAGTATCGCGTACGCAGCACCGCTGCCGGCGCGCAGATAACTGAACGATTCCTGATAGACAAAGAAGCTGACGGTTTTGGTGCTGTCGAGCGGCCCGCCACGGGTCATGACATAAATGATGTCGAAGATTTTGAAGGCGTCGATGGTGCGCAGGACAAGCGCGACGGCCAGCGGTGCCGCAATCGCCGGTAAGGTGATTTTACGAAAACGGCGGAAAGCCGATGCGCCGTCGAGCCGTGCGGCTTCGAATAAATCTTCCGGAATGGTTTGCAGCGCCGCCAGCACCAGCAGGGTGATCAGCGGATAGTTTTTCCAGATATCCGCGAACATCACGGCATTGATCGCCGAAGACGGATCGCCGAGCCAGCTACGGTAGGCGTCAATCAGCCCGAGCTGAGAAAGCAGGGCATTAATGCCGCCGTAATCGGGATTAAAGTTCAGCCGCCACAGGGTGGCGTTGACGATAGTCGGCAATGCCCATGGCAGAATCACCAGCACGCGCAGAGCGCTGCGTCCCCAAAACGGCTGGTTCAGTAACAGCGCGACCAGCACGCCGATGATGCCTTCAATAACCACTGAGACGACAGTGAAATAGAGCGTCCGCCAGAGTGCGGCGCGAAAATCCGGATCCGTCAGCGCATAGATGAAATTCTCGCTCCCCACCCAGTTGGGCGCAGAACCGTCGCCGATTAACCCGGCATCCGTAAAGCTTAGCCACAACGTGCGGGCGAGCGGCCAGGCGGTCAGTAAGAACATCATCAGAAGCATGGGCGCAAGCAGCAACCAGGCCTGACGTTTCTCGCGTTGGGGTAATGTCAGCATATCTTTTCCCAGCCCGTCCGGCCGGAACCGGGCGGGCTATTATAGTGTTGGCTTTAAAACTTAACGTAAACGATCAGCGGCTTTGGTTGCGGCTTCCATACCATCCTGAGCCGGGGTTTTCCCCTGCAATACCGCCTGAATGTTTTGCTGCAAGATGTTCGACAGACGGGAGTAATCTGCTGTAACCGGGCGCGACAACATCACATTCAGCGAGGTTTTCGCCGCCGCGATCAACTGCTCCTGATCTTTCTGCACCGCCGGATCTTCATAAGACGATTTCCAGATTGGCAGGCTCAGTTTGGCGTATTTGTTCTGCACTGGCTGCGACGTCATGTAGCTGATGTATTCCCATGCCTGGTCCGGATGTGCGCTGGCTTTGGCGATGCCCAATCCCATCGACCCGTTAACGCCGGATGCGCCACCGGCGGTTTCACCCGGTGCCGGAATGACCCCCACGTCACCCGCGACTTTGCTCTGTTTCGGGTCATTCGCCATGTTGTACATGTAGGTCCAGTTCAGTGCGAAAGCCGCATCACCGTTGGAGAACGACTTACGCACATCTTCTTCCAGATATTCACGCGAATTCGGGTTAGTCAGCCCTTTATCCAGCGTCTCTTTCATGTAGCTGATGGCTTTCATCGCGCCGGAATTGGTGAAATTCAGCTTGCCGTCTTTGTAGAAATCCCCTTTGAACGCCGATACCAGCGTGGTGTAGTCGCACAACAGCGCTTCGGATTGTGACCAGCTCCAGACCAGCGGATATTTCACGATGCCTTTTTCTTTCAGGATCTCAGATTGCTTTTCAACATCAGCCCAGGTGGCGGGCGGGGTAGTGATCCCGGCTTTGGCCAGCATGGCTTTGTTGTAATACAGATATTTGGTATCGAGGATCCACGGCATCCCCCAGCGTTTATCTTTGTAGGTCACGGTGGAAATCGCGCCGTCAAAAATCTTATTGCTTTCTTCAGCCGGAATACGCGCCGTGACATCCTGCAACAAGCCGTATTTGTTAAATTCAGCAGGCCAGATCGCATCGAACAGCACCACGTCATAACCTTTGTCACCGGCACCGCGTGCGGCGACGATTTTGTCGTGCAGGGCTTCATACGGCACAAACTCCAGGTTCACTTTGATATCCGGATGCTGTTTGGTGAACTCGGCGGTCATTGCGCGGATATCCGCTTCGCTGTACGCCGCCTGAGTCATAAATAAGGCACTGAGCGTCGTATCGGCCAGCGCGCTGGCGGAATATCCCAGGGTGAGGGCAGAGAGGGCGCACAGGGTGGCCGCAGGGGTAAATCGTAGGCTCATCGTCATTCTCCGAAACAGGGTTAGGTTTATTAAATCAATTTGATTGCTTTAATCGGCTAAAAAAAATGGGAAGGCATAACTCTGCCAGTCCCTGCGTCCCTGCCGGATTTACCCTTCATACTTCGGGCTGCTGATGCGTTGGCTACGCTCCATCACCCGAATCACTGACTTATGTCAGCTCATCGGGATTCACTCGCTTGCCGCCTTTCTGCAACCCGAATTATCTTAGGTATAAAACGTGTGCTACACGGATGATTCAAATCTAAATAGTGACTGGCGATTATTATTAACATGGCAATAACATTCAAAGCTGTGATGCCACCGTCATATTCATATCATCCCAGGTTAACCCTAAATAATTCGGGTTGCAGGAAGGCGGTAAGTGCGCGCAACCAACGCATCTGCAATACGAAGTATGACGGGTTAATAAAATCAATTTGATTGCTGTAATCACTCGCCACATACTGCCCGCAAGGTCTTCACCGTGGAGAGGGATGTGATAACAACGTCTGGTACCAATCTTGAGCACGCCCGTGCTCACAATCGTCGGGTGGTGATCGAAGCCATTCGCCTTAACGGTGAACTGACCCGCGCTGAAATCGCCCGGCTGACGTCGCTCACCCCCCAAACGGTCTCCAACATTGCCACCGAACTCGAGCAGGCGGGTATCCTGTCTTCCCACCTGCCGCGCCGTGCGGGAGGGCGTGGTCAGCCAGCAACGCCACTGACACTCAATCCTGACAGCGCCTATTCAATAGGCATCCATCTTGATCATCAGTCGCTGCTGACTGTGCTGGTGGATCTGACCGGAACTGTTCGCTTTCGCAAACTGATCCATGTACAGAAACCGCAGCCAGAGCCCACGCTGGCTCTTATCGATCAGGTTCTGCAAGAAATGCGCCAACAGGTGAAAATTGACTGGCGAAAAATATTAGGCGTGGGTGTGGTGATGCCGGGGCCGTTTGGCGTAGAAGGGATTTCCTCACAAGGGCCGACCACGCTGCATGGCTGGGATAATATTGATATTGAAGCGCGTTTAAGCGCCGCGACCGGCTGGCCGGTGACGCTGGAAAACGATGCGACGGTAGCCGCAATCGGTGAGCGTTTTCACGGTGTTGCCAAGCAATTATCGTCGTTTGTGTATCTGTATATCGGCACCGGGCTGGGTGCCGGCATCTTCACCGACGGCCGGATTTACACCGGTCATGCACACAATGCGGGCGAAGTCGGCCACATTGTGGTGCAACCGGGCGGGCGTGAATGTTATTGCGGCAACAAAGGCTGCCTCGAACGTTATGTTTCTTTGCAGGCGGCGTATGAAGCCTGCGGACTGGATCCGATGTCGGCCATGCCCGAAGACCTGCTGAAAGTCGATGAAAAAGTGTTCGATAAATGGCTCGATACTGCCGTCGAACCGGCACTCCAGGCCATCAATATTATGGAATGCGTGTTCGATGCGCAGAGCGTGATTATCGGTGGCACCATGCCTAAGCCATTGGTGGAAAAGCTGATTAAGCGCCTGACACCCCTGTATAATTCAGTGCGCAGCCGGTACGCGCAGAGTGCACGCATTCGCCTCGGGATGTCCGGCAGCGACACACCCGCGCTCGGTGCTGCCGCGTTGCCAATATTTGATGAATTCAATCCGCAATATGAAGTGCTGTTGAAGTAGTGATGTTTAAGTGCTTTGATTTATATTGTGTTATCTGCAAATAGGGTGTGCGTGAAGGGGGATATTTTTTTGATATCCAGTCCTGACAAATAAAAGAAGAAAAACTTCTGCTTTTTGTTATCTCAAACTCACCCAGATTGGGGTCAAATATTTTATAAGTCCCTTTATGTATGCTCATGCCAATGCAGTGTGAGTAACCATTTTTTGAATAAACAACGATACTGAAAACACCCCTGATGGTGGATCTTGCAAATGACTGAAAATCATTTGTTTTTAAATCAACTTGTCTTATCGGGTAAAATAAGTCGCTGTTGAAAGCCAGGTTTATTTTTCCAGATATCAGGTACTTACAGGTTAATGCGCGTTGGCGGGAAATAAAGTTATAAGTGTTTTTATAGAATAAAAAAGATTGAGGTTTCTCAGAAAGTTCATGCTGGATCCATGAACTTACCATGCCGGCACATACGCCATAACCTGAAACTGATATATCCCTGGTTTGTGTTTTTAAAAATGCCATCTGGTCAAGATGAAAATTACATGTCATGTGTTTTGTAGTCATAAAGATAGAGATTAATTAATGATTTCTGATGGGGCTAAATGTTATCACACGCACGCATCAGAAGATGTCTGGCATAGCTAAATGAATTATTTTCGATCCGGTATTGAAAATTCGAACCAACCGGTCTGACTCTTTGATCTGACCGGTTGGTCAGATTTGGCATAAGCTTTGCAGATGTTCTGTTATCAATCGTGAACGAGAATGTTGCAGAGAAGGACGATGCCATGAGTCAGATCATCACCCGCGCCGTCCGCGGAAATTTCTTCGATATCCGCGAACCGGTATTACGGCCGGAAGATTTAGAAGCGCAGGTGCGTTATGTCGAAGACGGCCTGATGTTGCTCAGCGGCGGCACAATCATCTGGCTGGGAAGCTGGCAGGAAGGTGAGGGCAAGCTGGCGCAGGCACGTAAAACCGCTGTTCTGGAAATTGATGATTATCGCGACAAGCTGATCGTCCCGGGCTTTGTCGATACGCATATTCACTATCCGCAGACCGAAATGATCGGCGCGTACGGCGAGCAGTTGCTCGAATGGCTGACGCGCTATACCTTCCCGACCGAACAACAATATCACTGCGCGGATTACGCCAGGCGCATGTCGAAATTCTTCATCAGTCAGTTGCTGCTTAACGGGACCACCACGGCGCTGGTGTTTGGCACCGTTCATCCGCAGTCCGTCGATGCCCTGTTTAAAGAAGCCTCCGACATCAATATGCGGCTGGTGGCGGGCAAAGTGATGATGGACAAAAACGCCCCCGACGCCCTGCTGGAAACCCCTGAAGAAAGTGAAAGTGACACGCGCGGGCTGATTGCGCGCTGGCATAACCGCCAGCGTCTGAGCTATGCGCTGACGCCGCGTTTTGCGCCGACATCTTCGCCTGAACTGCTGCAAAAAGTGCGGCTGCTTAAGCAGGAATTCCCCGACGTGTACATGCATACCCATCTGAGCGAAAACGTCGCTGAACTCTCGTGGGTGAAAGAAATGCACCCTGAACATCAGCATTATCTCGACGTTTATCATCAGTACGGACTGACCGGCGAACGTTGCGTGTTTGCGCACTGTCTGCATCTGGATGACAGTGAATGGGATTGCCTGCACGACACCGATTCGACTATCGCTTTTTGCCCGACGTCTAATCTGTTTCTGGGCAGCGGTCTGTTTAATTTGCAGAAATCCTGGCAGAAACAAATTCGCGTCGGCATGGGCACGGACGTCGGTGCGGGCACCACCTTCAACATGCTGGAAACGCTGTCAGAAGCCTACAAAGTCGGGCAACTGCAGCGTTACCGTTTATCCGCATTCGAAGCCTTCTATCACGCCACACTCGGCGGCGCACGGGCGCTGCACCTCGACGATAAAATTGGCAACTTTAATACCGGTAAAGAGGCGGATTTTGTGGTGCTCGAACCGGGTGTCAGTGCGCTGCAAAAATTACGTGCCACCAACAGTAAAACGCTGGCTGAAAAGCTGTTTGTGCTGATGACGCTGGGTGATGACCGCAATGTGTATTGCACCTACGTTGACGGCGAACCGGCGTATGTACGGGATGCTCAGCGGGAGGAACTCTCAGCATGATGAACAGTGATACCGGCGGCAAAGTCCGCCTTGCGCGTGAACGCACCCTGGAAAATATCCACGCGGCGGCCATTGCAGAATTCAGTGAAAAAGGTTTTCAGGGGGCAACCACTCAGGCCATTGCTCAGCGCGCAGGGATCAAAAAAGCCCAGTTGCATTACTACATCGCGGGCAAAGAAGAGTTGTACGAAGAGCTCTTGCAGAAAGTGCTGAAAGTCTGGGGCGATATCATTCAGTTCGACCCGTCCCTCAGCGAACCCGAGGCGGTGCTCAGTCGTTATATCCGCAATAAGCTGAATTTCTCGTTCGATCAGCCGCAACTGTCGCGCATTTTCACCAGTGAGGTGCTCGGCGGCGGTCACTATCTGCATAAATACTGGCCGCTGGCCACGCAGAATATCACCGGCAAAGAGAACCTGATCCATCAGTGGATTGAGCAGGGGAAAATCCGTGCGCTGGATGCCCGCCTGTTCATCATGCATATCTGGGCAGTGACGCAGTATTACGCCGATTTTGCGGTGCAGGTCAAGCATATGTACGGCAATTTCGAAGGCGATGAACAGGCGCGTGAACACATTATTGGTGAGGTTACGACACTGATTCTGAATGGCTGTAAAGCCTTTGCTCCTCCCCCTGCGAAGGGGGAGGCCGGGAGGGGGTATTAAGGGCAAACTCCCAGTCAAAGCATACATCAACTTTTTGATTTTGCTTTAAAACCCCACCCCAACCCTCCCCTTCGCAGGGGAGGGAGCAAACCAGTGATTTTTGAAGGATATGATCATGATCCAATTTCTGATGAACGGCAGGATCCACACGGAAAATCTGCCCGCTGACACCACCATTTTGCAATATCTGCGCCGCGATGCAGGGCGCTGTGGTACCAAAGAAGGCTGTGCCTCCGGTGACTGCGGCGCCTGTACGGTGGTGCTGGCAGAAAAGCAGGGTGAGCAACTGCAATACCGCACGGTCAACGCCTGCCTGACGTTTATGCCTGCGGTGCATGGCAAACAGCTTATTACGGTTGAAGATCTGAAACATCGCGGCGAGCTTCATCATGTACAGCAGGCGATGGTGGATAATCACGCTTCGCAATGCGGTTTCTGCACGCCGGGTTTTGTGATGTCACTGTTTGCGATGGAAAAAAATAAACCTGTTTTTACGGTTGAAGGCGTGCAGGAAACCCTTTCCGGCAATCTTTGCCGCTGCACGGGTTACCGGCCAATCATGGATGCGGCGAAAGCCATTTGTGAAGCCCCGCAGGCCGATCAGTTTGATGCTGATGCCCGGCAAACGCTGGAAAAACTCGCCGCGATATCCGCGACTGAACAGCCGGTGACTATTGATGAACTGGCCGGACGTTATCTTGCCTGCCCGGATTCCCGTCTGGTGGCAGGCGGTACCGATCTGGCGCTGGAAGTCACACAACGTTATCAGCGCCTGCCGAAGCTGATTTCGCTGAGTCATATTCCCGAACTCAAGGCAATTACGCTGACCGGTCAGGCTATTCATATTGGCGCAGCCGCGCCACTCAGCGCCTGTATGCCGTTTTTACATGAAGAGTTCCCGGCGTTTGGCGAACTGCTTGAACGGTTTGCATCACAACAAATTCGCAACCAGGGGACCTTCGGCGGCAATATCGCCAACGCTTCGCCAATCGGTGACGGCGGGCCGGTGTTGCTGGCGCTCGGCGCTTCGCTGCTGCTGCGGCGTGGCGCTGAACAACGGGAGTTACCGCTCGATCAGTTCTTCCTCGGTTATCGCAAAACTGCATTGCAGCCGGGTGAATTTATTGAACAAATCCGCATTCCCCGCAATACCCCGGCGGCACGCCAGTTACGGGTTTATAAAGTGTCGAAACGGCTGGAGGACGATATTTCTGCGGTCTGCGCGGCGTTGCATATTGAAGTGCTAAATGGCGTGGTGGTGCATGCACGTGTGGCGTTTGGCGGCATGGCGGAAGTGGCGAAACGGGCCAGCGGCTGTGAGGCGCAATTACTTGGTCAGCCGTGGCAGACGGCAACTGTCGAGCGGGCCTGTCAGGCGCTGGAACTGGATTTCACGCCAATCAGTGATTTTCGTGCCAGCCGGGAATACCGCATGCAGGTGGCGAAAAATCTGCTGCGCCGCTGCCATATCGAAATGACTTCTCCTGAAACACTGATGCAGGTAACACATTATGTCTGAATCGAAACCATCACTTTCTCAGGCTGAGATGGAAGCGTTGTTCCGCACGGGGTTGCAGAGCGGCGTGGGCAAAAGCCAGAAACATGAAAGCGCGGAGAAACATGTCAGCGGTGAAGCGGTGTATATCGATGACCGGCTGGAATTCCCCCGTCAGCTGCATCTGGTGCCGCTGCTCAGCCCTCATGCGCATGCTGACATTTTGCATATTGATACCGAACCTTGTTACGCCGTACCGGGTGTGGTGCGGGTGATGACTGCACAGGATGTGCCCGGCAATCTGGACATTGCGCCGCTGACCCATGGCGATCCGCTGATGGCGCAGGGCACCGTGCAGTATGTCGGCCAGATTGTGCTGGTGGTGGCGGCAACCTCAATGGAAGCCGCCCGGGCGGCGGTGGCGCTGGCGAAAGTGGAGTATCAGCCGCGTGACGCGGTGCTGACGGTAAAACAGGCGCTGGCGCTGGAACATTACGTCGAAGAACCGCATCAGCATAAACGCGGTGACGCTGAGATGGCGCTGGCCTGTGCGCCGCACCGTTTACAGGGCGAACTGGAAATTGGCGGCCAGGAGCATTTTTATCTCGAGACGCAGATTGCCTCAGTGATGCCCGGCGAAGACGGCGCGATGCTGGTATACAGCTCGACACAGCATCCGACAGAAGTGCAGAAACTGGTGGCCTCGGTGCTGGATTTGCCGATGCACAAAGTCGTGGTCGATATGCGACGCATGGGCGGTGGTTTTGGCGGCAAAGAGACGCAGGCCGCTGGTGCAGCCTGCCTTGCCGCGCTGGCGGCGCATCTGACCGGACGTCCGGCAAAGATGCGGCTGTCGCGTCAGGATGACATGCTGATCACCGGCAAGCGCCATCCGTTTCATGTCAGCTATGACGTAGGGTTTACCGATGACGGCGTCATTCACGGTATCGACATTAAACTGGCGGCCAACTGCGGTTATTCGCTGGATCTCTCCGGTTCTATCGTCGATCGCGCCATGTTCCATTCCGATAACGCCTATTACCTCGGCGATGCGCTGATCACCGGTTATCGCTGTAAAACTCATCTGGCGTCGAACACCGCTTACCGCGGATTTGGCGGCCCGCAGGGCATTGTGGCGATTGAGCACATCGTTGATCATATTGCCCGCGAACTGGGTCTGGATCCGCTGACGGTACGTAAAAATAATTACTACGGTCAGGAAGTCCGCAACGTTACGCATTATCACCAGCCCGTCGGGCAAAACCTGTTGCAGGAGATGACGCAGCAACTGGAGGATAGCGCGGAATACACCGCAAGACGTGACGCTGTCACGAAATTTAACCGCAGCAACCCTTATCTGAAAAAGGGGCTGGCGCTGACGCCGGTAAAATTTGGTATCTCCTTCACCGCCAGTTTCCTCAATCAGGCAGGCGCGCTGGTGCTGGTGTATACCGATGGCAGTATTCAGCTCAATCACGGTGGCACCGAGATGGGACAGGGGCTGAATACCAAGGTCGCGCAGGTGGTGGCTGAGGTGTTTCAGGTGGATATCAGCCGGATTCAGATCACCGCGACTGATACCGGCAAAGTGCCCAATACCTCGCCGACGGCAGCGTCATCCGGCGCTGACCTGAACGGTAAAGCGGCGCAAAACGCGGCGGAAATCATCAAAGGGCGCATGGTTGAGATGCTGATGCGTGTTCATGATGCACAGGAAACTGACATCACCTTCAGCAACGGTCAGGTGCGCGTTAAAAATCAGTATTTCAGTTTTGAACAGGTGGCGACCCAGTGCTGGCTGAATCAGGTGCCGCTGTCCAGCACCGGCTATTACAAAACACCGAAGATTTTCTATGACCGCAGTAAAGCCGCCGGGCATCCGTTCTATTATTTCTCCTACGGCGCGGCTTGCGCGGAAGTATTGGTCGATACGCTGACTGGTGAATACAAGCTGTTGCGGGCAGACATTCTGCATGACGTCGGCGACTCACTGAATCCGGCGATTGATATCGGTCAGGTGGAAGGCGGATTCGTGCAGGGCATGGGCTGGCTGACCACGGAGGAGCTGGTGTGGAATGACAAAGGGCGCTTAATGACCAGTGGTCCGGCGGCGTATAAAATTCCGGCAATTGGCGACATTCCGCAGGATCTGCGCGTGAAACTGGTGGAGAACCGTAAGAATCCGGAAGATACCGTTTTCCATTCCAAAGCCGTGGGTGAACCGCCGTTTATGCTCGGGATATCCGTCTGGTGTGCCATCAAAGATGCCGTCGCCAGCCTGGCCGGTTATCGTGTACATCCGCACCTTGATGCACCTGCCACACCGGAAAGAGTGCTTAACGCCATAAATCAGATGCATTTTCAGGGTGACGTTGTCACTTATCCCGCTATGGTTAGCGCAAAAATTGCCGGCTGACGGAGGTTCTCATGCGTACTGATGACTGGGTAACGCGTTTACATGACCTGCAACGTCGCGGAGAACCGTGCGTGGTGGCGACGCTGGTGGAGAATCAGGGCTCCACGCCGCGTGATGCAGGCAGCAAAATGCTGATCACCGCTGACCAGCAATTTTATACGCTGGGCGGCGGCAATCTTGAGTTTCAGGTTACAGCCATTGCCCGCGAGATGTTGCAGCAGGGTGCGAAAACCAGCCGCTTCGAACGCTTTTCATTAGGGGCGCGGCTCGGACAATGTTGCGGAGGCATGGCGTCGGTGTTGCTTGAACCGCTGGGGCAACCGCAACCGCACGTTGTGGTTTACGGCGCAGGTCATGTCGGGCGGGCACTGGTGAACATTCTCAGCACCTTACCCTGTCGCATTACCTGGGTAGATGCCCGTGCCAGTGAGTTTCCGGCACGGGTGGACCCGCAAGTCACCTGCCTTGTGGATGAGGAACCCGAAAGCACGGTGGCGCAGATGCCCGCTGACAGTTATTTCATGGTGCTGACGCACGATCACCAGCTGGATTTCGCCCTGAGTGAGCGCATCCTGAAGCGCGGCGATTTCCGCTACTTTGGCCTGATTGGCTCGGATACCAAGCGTAAACGCTTTGATTACCGTTTATCGGGCAAAGGGATTTCGTCTGAGCAACTGGCGAGAATGCGTTGCCCGGTGGGGCTGCCCGATGTGCGCGGCAAACTCCCGGCAGAAATTGCCGTGGCGATTGCCGGAGAATTTATCGCCGCGTATGGAAAATGATTGTTTCTTATAGATAATCTTTTTTCTATTCAGAACTCTTCAGATATTGCATTGATTTATAATGTGTTTTAATTAAAAGGAAGTGATTCATTTTAATCAGGAAGCTATATCGCATTTATGTCTTCTCATGCCATGTCGTGTCAAACCAAACCTTCGCCACCGGTTCATAAAACAGTCACAAAACCGCAGTAATTTGTTTCCTCATTGAACGGGCCAGTGCCGCTTTGAGGAAACATCCGACGCATGTCTGCCATACAGATTTCCCACCTGAGTAAATCCTTTACCACTCAGCCGGTGCTCAATGACGTCTCGCTGCATATTCATCACGGTGAGTTTGTTGCCGTGCTCGGTCCCTCAGGTTGTGGCAAAACCACGTTGCTGCGTACCATCGCGGGATTCGAGCCGGTAAACAGCGGCACAATCATCGTCGGTGAACGACTGTTTTCATCCACCGGCGTGCATGTTCCAGCGGAAAAGCGCGATCTGGGCATTGTGTTTCAGAACTACGCGCTGTGGCCGCATATGTCGGTGGAAGAAAACGTGGCGTACAGCCTGAAAGTGGCGGGGATGGATCGCCATGAACGACGCACGCGAACGCAGGATGCGCTGGCGCTGGTGGGGCTGAGCGATTACGCCATACGCCGTCCTTCCGATTTGTCCGGCGGTCAGCGACAACGTGTGGCACTGGCACGTTGCCTGGTCACACGCCCCGGCGTGGTGCTGCTGGATGAGCCGCTGGCAAATCTTGATGTGCATTTACGTGCGGCGATGGAAGAAGAGTTCCGGCGTTTTCATCAGCACACCGGCGCAACGCTTTTGTATATCACCCACGATCAGCAGGAAGCGATGGCGATGGCTGACCGTGTCGTGGTGATGAACGAGGGCAAAGTGATGCAGTTTGCTACGCCGCAAACGCTGTACCGTGAACCAGCCAACGCCATGGTCGCGACCTTTATCGACGAGGGTCGCGTTATCCCGGCACAAAATATTCAACCCGCCGAAAACGGCACGGCCTGGGCCGATGTTTTCGGTATGCGTATCCGGTTACGGGCTCCGGCACATCAGACAACGGTGAGTGAGGCGCAGGTGTGTGTCCATGCTGCGGATTTACGTTTTGCTCAGCACGGCGAACCGGGCATCGCTGCGCGGATCACCCGGGTGATTTACCGCGGCGGCTACCACCAGATTGACGTCGCGCCGGTAAACACGCCTGCGCTGAAGCTTTCACTTCATTCCTCTGTTTCGCCCGATAGTTACGCGAGTGACGTTGTCACTTTCGTCATTGCCGACGGCTGGATCCTTCCCCAATAATTTTCTCATTCTAAGGACAGGGCTATGCATATTTTAAAAACCATCACGTTATCCTTGAGCGCATTGCTGATTTGCGCCACGCAGGGAGAGGCAAATGCTGCCGAAACCGCCTCCGGAAAGCTGGTGGTTTATACCTCTCAGGCACCGGAAATTGCCCAGCAAACGATTGACGCCTTCAAGGCGGCTTATCCCGATGTGCAGGTGGAGTGGACGCGCAACGGCACGACGCAACTGATGAATGTTTTGCAAACTGAAATGATGGCCGGGGACGTAAAAGCTGATGTGCTGCTGGTTGCGGATTCCATCAATCTGGGCGCGTTGAAAAAAGACGGCAAACTGATGGCCTATACCGATGCGCCGGTGGGAAATATCAGCCCGGATTTTTACGACAAAGATAAAACCTGGTTTGGCACCAAAATTATCGCCACGGTCATTGCCTACAACACTAAGAACGCCACACCGGTTGATAGCTGGATGGCGCTGACCGAACCGCAAAACAAAGGTCAGGTGGCCGTGCCAAGTCCGCTGTATTCCGGGGCGGCGTTGTATCACCTGCATACGGCCATTAATACGCCGGACATCGGCTGGGCGTTTTATCAGAAACTGGCGCAGAACGGCATTACCCCGGAAGGTGGCAACGGCCCGGCGCTGAAAGCGGTAGCGAGTGGCATGGCGAAGTATGGCGTGATTACCGATGCCGATATTATCCGCGCTAAAAAGCAGGGCTCGCCGATTGATCTGGTGTATCCGAAAGAGGGCGCTTCATTTGTGACTGAGCCGGTAGCCATTCTTTCCGGGGCACATAACGTGCCTGCGGCGAAGGCGTTTGTTGATTTCATGCTCTCACCGCAGGGCCAGCAATTGGTTGCGAAACAAGGTAACCGGCCAATTGAATCCGGCATTGCGGCACCTGAAGGCTTTGCACCGCTGGATTCGATTAAGCTGCTGACGCTGGATTCGGATAAAGCGGTGGCGGATGATAAAGAAGTTCGCGCGAAATTCACTGAAATCTTCGGTGGCTGACAGCCCAAAGGACAGCCAGATGAGCGTGATGAGTGAAATTCAGCGCCGCGCCACCCCCTCGCGTCGGTTCTGGCCGGGCAGTGAGAAGGGCGTGCTTTGGGCCCTGACGTTGCTGATCGGGATATTATCGATAGCGCCCCTGATGCGACTGGTTTGGGCGGCAATGGCGCCTGAAGGTGTGCCGGACATCTCGCGGCTCAGCCATTTACTGGGCACACGAAAAGTCCTGACTGCCACGCTGAATACACTAACGATTGCTGTCGTCTCAACTTTTCTGGCGATGGTGCTGGGTACGGTGGCGGCGCTGCTGATCGCGCTGACTAATTTGCGCGGTAAGCAGGCCTGGGTATTTACTTTTATTCTGCCACTGATGATCCCGCCGCAGGTAACAGCGCTGGCGTGGGTTCAGGCACTTTCGCCATCCAGTCCGGTATTGCAGTGGCTGGGGTTAACGCTGCCCGCCGGTTCGACTTCGCCGCTGTATTCGCTGACCGGCATTATTGTTCTGCTGGGATTGCACAATGCGCCGCTGGTTTTCCTGATGGTGCGGGCCGGGTTGCGCAGGTTGCCAGCCGAACTGGTGGAGGCCGCGCGCAGCGGTGGGGCACAACCGTGGCGGGTATTGTTTACCGTGATTTTGCCGCTGGTGCGCCCGGCTATTTTTGCCGGTGCGGCACTGTCGTTTGTCACCGCAGCGGGTAATTTTGGTATTCAGGCAATGCTCGGCATTCCCGGTCGTATCCCGACGCTGATCACGCTGGTGTATCAGCAACTCAACAGCGTGGGTGCGTCGGCGCTGACGGATATGGCAGTGCTTTCGCTGCTGATTGCCGCTATTACGCTTGCCGGACTGATGTTCAGCCGCTGGCTGGGCGGGCGGCAGGATGTGCGTGTCACGGGGACGCCGCGCGCGCTGCATCAGTCTCTGGGGCGATGGCGTTTACCGGCAGAAATTGCGGCCTGGCTGTGGATGTCGCTGACGCTGTTATTGCCGCTTTCCGCGCTGATGACCACGTCCCTGACCACGGGTTTTGGTCAGGCACTGACCTTGCAGAGTCTGACGCTGAGCAATTATGCCAA
The DNA here is from genome assembly GCF_963881615.1 of Rahnella sp. CJA17(1/100). NCBI lineage: Bacteria > Pseudomonadati > Pseudomonadota > Gammaproteobacteria > Enterobacterales > Yersiniaceae > Rahnella > Rahnella sp. CJA17(1/100). Next base: position 267,344 of record NZ_CAWOJA010000033.1, read on the forward strand.
TGCGCTGTTCGGGTATCCGGCAATCCGCCATGCCTTTATGACCAGCCTCGGGCTGACCGTGATGACCGCGCTGATCCTGACACTTTCCTCGTTATTTCTGGCGTATTTCCTGAGCTGGCAGCGAACGCGGCTGGTGCGTATTTTACAACTGTCGACCGAACTGGCTTACGCGTTGCCGGGGATAGTGACCGGAATTGCGGCGATCCTGTTTTTCCTCAAACCGTTGCCACTGGTGCATGTCAGCCTTTACGGCACGGTATGGATTATCCTGGCGGCTTATCTTTCCAGTTTTATGGCACTGGTGCTTCGTCCGACGCTGGCCGGTTTTGCGCAAATCGAGCGTTCGCTGGATGAGGCCGCACAAATATTCGGTGCCAGTTTCCTGCAACGGATGCGCGATATAGTGATGCCGCTGGCGGCGCCGTCGGCCATGGCGGGCACGATTCTGGTGTTCCTGACCGCACTGAATGAGATTCAGGTGTCGATTCTGCTGGTCACATCCGGAACGCAAACGCTCGGACCGATGATTGTGTTTCTTGATGAAGGCGGTTCTTCCACGCTGGCCGCAGCCGTGGGGTGCCTGATGATTGGTGTGGTGCTGGTCTTTATGCTGCTGGCGTCGCTGTTTGCGCGTCGATTGCCGGAAGGCGTATTGCCGTGGCGCGTCTGACATTCTGCCTGCTGCAGAAATCCGCAGCAGGCAGAATTTTACAGGGTTTTCAGTGGTTCACTGCGCTGCCAGAAAGCAACTGCAGACCCCAGACACAACAGATAACCCATCAGTTCGGTGCCTTCTTCGACAATATTTTTCACTGTCCGTACGTATTCGCCTTGCATCACCACTTTCCAGATCATATTCATCCCAAAGACCCGTGAGAACACCAGGATCAGTACCAGACCGCAAACCATATAGTGACAGGCCGGATGAACCAGAAAAGCTGATAATCCGCGCAGGCTGGTTTTCGGCGTGATGCAGGCCCAGGCGATGCAATAGACCGCGAACAGGCTGGCGAAATACACCCATGAGCCGTAGTGGATCAGGTCAAACAGGGCATCGAGTTCGCGGATAAGCATGCAGAAGAAGAACCCGCCAATCAGGATCATACCTCCCCGCAATGCCGGATGTTTTCTGGCCTGTAAGAAAAACAACGCGCTGATGGCCAGCAGTGAAAGTTCCTGAAGGAACTCAGTGGCGGAAATTTCCTGGATACCGTCTTTAAATATGGCCACATCCAGCCAGATGACCAGCGCGGTACAGAGGGCCCCCAGGGCTAATAAGATAAAATTGAGTAAGTGTTTAAAAAATGTGTGTTTCATTATTGTCCTGATTTCAATACGTTGGCGTGCATACTTCACGTGTTCTGAACATTTTTCTGCGTAGCGTGAGGTGCTGCAAGGATACGGAAGGTGATAACAGGGATATTGTGAATGCGTGCGGGAATGATAATTATTATGAATGTTATGTGCTATTTATTGGAATTTTTCGCATGATTTGAAACCCCACGTCATTTACTAATGACGAACGCGAGCAGATGGTGATAGGTTGCACGGAAACTGCCAGAGAGAGGCCATTTAGCAATCCATGAGTAATCAAACTACAACCGCCAAGCAGCTGGAAGTTCAGCGCATTGTCGATGTTCTGTCTAAAGCCATCGCGCAGCAACGCCTGCGTCCGGGCACCCGGCTGGTGGAGTCACAGCTTGTTGAGGCGCTGGGTGCTAACCGTAACCACGTTCAGGTGGCGTTACAGCGTCTGGCGATGCAGAGAATTGTGACCATCGAACCTAACCGTGGCGCAATGGTGGCGCAGCCCACCGCCAAAGAAGCGCGTGAAGTGTTCATCGCCCGTCGTGCTATCGAACGGGCGATCGTTGAATGCATCGGGCCGGACGTGATCCGGCGTCACCGTCACCGTATTAGCACCCATCTGCGCGGAGAGCGTGAAGCTGTGCAATCTGAAGACCGGCGCGCCATTGTGCGTGAGCTGAGTGAATTTCATCTCATTCTCGGGGAAATTTCGGGCAATGATGTTCTGAGTGAAATTCTGTCGAATCTGATGGTGCGCAGTTCCCTGATTGTGTCGTTGTACCAGCGTAACGAAGTGCCGTCGTGCCAGTGTGATGAACATCAGGCGATTATCGATGCACTTGAAGCGGGGGATAATACGCAGGCCGCTGAAATTATGCAGGAACATCTGGACGATCTGGAAGGGGTGTTGGATCTTGATGACGAGGCCGCCGGAGAGGTGAATCTGCGTCAGGCATTGTCTGATTTATAAAGCCTGAAAAATCCTGCCCGCCGGTTTTCGACCCGCGGGCAGAATACGTATTACGATGATTTCAAATCGCGCAGCTGCGCACGGTCATTGTAGAAACGTTTGTAAGCGAGATAACCGGCAATAATCGTCGATAAGCTCGCGGTCGCCAGCAGCATAAAGGTCACCATAATCTGATATTTGATGGCTTTCACCGGATCGATACCCGCAAAAATCAGCCCGGACATCATGCCCGGCAGGCTGACAATCCCGACGGTTTTCGCTGCATCTACGGTCGGGATCATGGCGGCACGAATGCTGTCACGGATAATCCGGTCGGAAGCCATTTTTACCGGCGCGCCGAGGCTCAGCATCTCGAGGATCTTTTGCTGATTATCGAGAAAACGCTGGTTAAGATTGCTGTAACACAGGCCTACTGCCACCATCGCATTCCCGGCAATCATCCCCGAAATCGGAATCATCTGCATAGGCAGAAATTCGATCGAACCGCTGAGGATCAGAATCATTAATGTCAGCGAGGTACCCACCGTAATGGCGATAAAAGAAATGATAAATCCGTTATCGATATTACGGCTGCGCTTTTTGGCATTCAGCGCCGCATTCACGCAGATAAACAGCACCATCAGCACGGTTAACAGGCTGTTATTGATATCAAAAATGTATTTGAGAACGTAGCCGACAATCACCAGTTGTACGATAGCGCGGGCAACGCTCCAGATGATGTCTTTTTCCAGTCCGAGCTTTTCTTTCTTGCTGACGAGCAGGGCGACGACGACCAGGATCAGCGCGAGAGCCAGAGACTGGTTGGTAATATTATGCTGATTCATGCGACGCGCTTCCTGATGAATGACGGGTCAGGGTAATGACGTTTTTGGCGTGGCGGATTTCGTTCAGGTCATGGCTTACCCATAACACCGCGATCTGCTCTTTCTCAACCAGCCCGGCAATGATGTCGTTGATGTTGATTTTATTCTCTTCATCCAGCGCGCTGGTGATTTCATCAAGCAATAAAATATCCGGCATAAATTGCAGATTGCGCAGCAATGCGATGCGTTGCTTTTCCCCGCCGGAAAGCTCCTGCGTACGTTTGGTCAGCATGTCTTCGGATAAATTTACCTGTTTCAGCCAGTCGCGAAGCTGCCCGTCATCAGGTTTTTTATTGCGGATCTGATAAGGCAGGGCGAGGTTATCGTAAACCGTTTCGCCAAATAACGACGGTGTCTGGAAGCAATACGATACGCGCTGGCGGTACGCTTCAGGTTTGATCTGCGTAATATTTTCGCCTTTGAAATAAAGATTTCCACCGGTCGGATTTTGCAATGACGCAATAATCTTCAGCAACGTACTCTTTCCGCTCCCTGAAGGGCCGGTCAGTAAGGTAAATTCCCCCGGATTCAGGGTGAGGGAAACAGGCTCCAGCAGCGGGATATGGTTGAGTGTAAAAGAAACGTCTTGCAGACGAAGGAGGTCAGTGGGAGTGGTCACGCCTGAGAATCCTTTGGTAGCGGAGGTTTTACGCCTTCCCCACTCATGAGGGGAAGGTTGGGATGGGGTGTGAACTTTTACTAGACCAGAACGCTGGCAGAAAGTTCGGTTGTAAAACCGTCTTCCAACCTCCCCCCTGGCTGGGGGGAGATGTAAAGAAGATTACTGAGCCGGGACGGGGGCAGGTGCCGGAGCCACTGGCGTTTCCTGGTCAGGGGTTGCTGCCGGCGCTGCCGGCCCACCCAGAATACCGAAAAGACCGGCGAATTCCTGCAATGTCATTTTCTGGCCATTCAGGTCAACCTGATTGTCAGCGTAATGGAAGCTGCTGGTAATAGTGTCGTCTTTCACGGTGGTCAGTTTAAACATCTGACCCATTGCCGCCAGACCCTGAACCTGCTGCTGTGCCAGTTTAGCGGCGTCGTCTGCGCTGTAACCTTCCAGCTGAGCCACCTGCGTGGTGACCTGAGTGGCCATCGGCAGAGGAATAGTCAGTTTGGCATCAACCTTGTTTACCAACTGAGACAGCATTTGATCCTGAGTCTGTGCTGGCGTTGCGGCCGGATCTTTGAGATCCAGTTGCAGGGTGAAGTTACTTTCGCCTTTGCTGTTTTTCCAGCTCAGCGGGGCAATGCTGATGCCCGGATTGCCTTTGAGCAGCAGTGGCAGGTTAGCCAGCAGTAAATCGGTAGCCTGTTGCTGATAAACAGCCGGATCAATCTGACCCTGTTGCAGCAGAAGTGCGCGGGATTGCTGGTTATAGTTGTCTGCGAACTGTTTCATCGCCGCGCCATCGAGTTTATCCAGCTTCAGTGTCAGTTTGGCTGAACCGAAATCTGCACCCTGAATTTTCAGTGCGTCGAGGGTGTAATCCTGCTGACCGGCGATGTTATTGCCATTTTCAGAGAATTTGCTTACCAGTTTGAAGTTATCCAGCGAAGCGGCATCTTTGCCGTCAACGTTCACCAGGATTTGCTTCACAGTCAGGTTTTGATCACCCACGCCGACCTGAAACTTACCTTGTTTGGTGTCGCTGTCCATGCTGAAACCGGCCAGGGTCACTTTTTCAAGCTGACCCCACTGATTTTTAGAGGTCAGAGCGATGCTGTCGGTGCTGGCGTCCAGCTTCATGGCCGTCAGATCTTTGTCGACATCGACATTGATTTTACCGCCAGAGAAGGCAAGCTGGCTTTCATCTTTCTGATACGTCACAGGAATGATGTCAGCCGCCGAAGAACTTGCGCCGCTGTAGGAAACGCGGGTGTCAATCGTGACCAGAGATTTGCCTTTGGTGACATCAAACAGACCTTTCACCGTTGGCGTGTTTTGCAGCTCTGAATGAACAGAAGCCATGCTTGGGATCAGATTGAATTTTTTCAACTGAGCGGCAGGGAAAGGGCCGTGATCGATAGTTTCGATAAAGGCAATTTCGTCACCCGTTTTCAGTACGCTGGTGCCCGCCGTTGCGGCAGCAGGCTCCGGTTGCAGAACAATGCGCATTTTGCTGCTGAACAGCCCGCGCTGATAATCCTGATAGCTGACTTTCAGCCCGGCTTTCGGATAAGCACTTTGCAACTGGCTGTTAGCCGCCGCAACCTGTTCATCCATATGTTGTTCGATCAGCTTGCCCGTATACCACGAGACGCCTGTCCAGGCCGCGCCAAGGACTACAATGACGCTTACAGCGACTAACGACTTCTTCATATCTCTGTTTATCCTTATGAAATGTCCCGAAAATAAAAAACGCCTTCCGGCGTTATTAGTCTACAGAGTGTAGCTGAATCAGCAAAAAAATCACCAAAATGGGGCGTTTAGCCCCATTTTGTTTAATCAACTGTTCATTTCGCGAGTGTATTGAACACGCGTGCTATGCGGCCGTTGCCGCTGGCAGTCACCGGTGACTCATCGGCTGACAGGAAACACGACTCACCCGGATTGAGAACCAGGGTTTGATTGTTCTTCACCAGAACGCTCTGACCCTCAATACAGAAGACAATCGCCGCGCTGTCCTGCTCCAGCGTTTGTGGTTCAGCAGAGAGGCTGTGAATTGAAAAAGCAAAATCTTCGACCGGGATCGGGAAGTTGAGTTCCGCACCTTTGACAACCGGCGTGGTCAGCAATTCAGAAGCGGGTCTGGCGTTGAATTTCAAATTCGCCAGCAGCTCAGGAATATCAATGTATTTCGGCGTCAGACCTGCGCGCAGCACGTTATCGGAGTTCGCCATCACTTCCAGCGAGACGCCTTTCAGGTAGGCATGCGGCGTTTCGGCATACAGGAACATGCCTTCGCCCGGTTGCAGGGTGATTACGTTGAGCAGCAGCGGGGAGAACAGGCCGCTGTCATCAGGATAAAATTCAGAAATACTGCGGATGGTGTCCCACGGCTCACCCTGTTGTTCATCCAGAACGGATTTCAGCACGTTCAGCGCCCGGGATTTATCTTCACCTTCCAGACTCAGCAGGCCCGCAAACAGCGTGCGCAGGTGATCAACATCCGGAGACGTCAGGAAGCTGGCAATTAACGGATGCGCACCGGCCACGGGTTGCAATAATGAAACAATTTCGCGCAACTCGCGGAAACCGTTCATGGCCTGGAAAGGGGTCAGGGCATAAACCAGTTCAGGTTTGTGGTTCGGATCTTTGTAGTTACGCTCGGCGGCATCCAGTGGAATACCGGCAGCATTTTCTTTGGCATAACCGATTTCAGCCGCACTTTTGCTCGGGTGCACCTGAATCGACAGCGGCTGATCGGCGCACAGCACTTTAAACAAGAAAGGTAATTCGCCAAAGCGCTTAGCCACTTTTTCGCCCAGTTGCGCAGACAGTCCGGCACTTATTTGGTCGCGCAGAGAGAGGTTCTCACCACGGGAGTTCTCAATCTGAGAGCTACATTTCGGATGAGCACCCATCCACAGTTCAGCCATCGGACGGCCTTCTGCATCTTTAATTCCATAGAGTTTGGTCAGCGCGTCTTTGCTGCCCCAGGCGTAATTTTGTACACCGTTATGCATCTTTTGCATTGCTTCATCCTGAATAGAAAATATTGCCGACTAGTAAACAATGACGAAGGGGGCTTTACAACTGCGAAGGCCCAAAAAGTGCGGCTGGCATGCATTTTCAGATTGGGGATCGAATCCAATTATACGCCCGGCTTATATGTCACTATAATCAACAGGCCGCCAACGGATGCGTGGGAGCGCGTGCGGCAAACAGTAACCTGCAAAAAAACTGATTTATCATCGTAATAAGCATCTAAGGAGACAGTAATGGCATCTACACGCGTTGAGAAAGACTCAATGGGGCCAATTGATGTTCCGGCAGATAAGCTTTGGGGCGCACAGACGCAACGTTCCCTCGAGCATTTTCGTATTTCCTCTGAAAAAATGCCAACGGCGCTGATTCACGCGCTGGCACTGACAAAGCGTGCGGCAGCCAGCGTCAATATGGACCTCGGGTTACTGCCTGCTGAGCGGGCAAACGCCATTATTGCCGCTGCCGATGAAGTGCTTGCCGACAAGCATTCTGCCGAATTCCCGCTGTCCATCTGGCAGACCGGTTCCGGCACCCAGACCAACATGAATATGAATGAAGTGCTGGCTAACCGGGCAAGTGAAATTCTCGGTGGCGTGCGCGGCGAAGAACGTAAAGTTCACCCGAACGATGATGTGAACAAGAGCCAAAGCTCCAACGATGTTTTCCCGACGGCCATGCACGTTGCGGCAGTGATTGAACTGCGCGAAACCCTGATCCCGCAGTTGAAAGTGTTGCACAAAACGCTGTCCGATAAAGCCACGGCATATCGTGACATTGTGAAAATAGGGCGTACGCATTTGCAGGATGCCACACCGCTGACACTGGGACAGGAAATTTCCGGCTGGGTAGCCATGTTGGGACACAGCCTGACGCACATTGAAAACAGCATCCCGCATATTGCCGAACTGGCGCTGGGCGGAACTGCAGTCGGTACCGGGTTGAATACGCACCCGGAATACGCCGTGCGTGTGGCGAAAGCACTGGCAGAACTGACCGGACAACCGTTTGTGACGTCCCCGAATAAATTTGAAGCGCTGGCGACCTGTGACGCACTGGTTCATGGCCACGGCGCGCTGAAAGGGCTGGCCGCTTCACTGATGAAAATCGCCAACGACGTGCGCTGGTTATCTTCCGGCCCGCGTTGCGGCATCGGTGAAATCTCGATTCCGGAAAACGAACCGGGTAGCTCGATCATGCCGGGCAAAGTCAATCCGACGCAGTGCGAAGCGATGACTATGTTGTGCGTACAGGTGCTGGGAAATGACGTTGCAGTCAACATCGGCGGTGCATCCGGTAACTTTGAGCTGAACGTGTTCCGTCCGCTGGTCATCCATAACTTCCTGCAATCCGTTCGTTTGCTGGCTGATGGTATAAGCGGCTTTAACGAGCATTGTGCGGTCGGTATTGAACCTAACCGTGACCGTATTACCCAGTTGTTGAATGAATCGCTGATGCTGGTGACTGCGCTGAATACCCATATTGGCTATGACAAGGCGGCGGAAATCGCCAAGAAAGCACATAAAGAAGGCCTGACCCTGAAAGCGTCGGCGCTGAAACTCGGCTATCTGACCGAAGAACAGTTCGACGAGTGGGTGCGGCCTGAAGCCATGGTCGGTAGCATGAAAGCGTAAACAGCCTGCTATTTACATGTGAAACGAGGTCCGGGCAACCGGACCTTTTCACGTTCTGAGCGGCTTACAGCGGATGGTCCGTATAAAGATGCAGACGTTTGATCAGCAGGCTCAGTGGCTGCGACTGCGGTTTATATTTATGCTTCACGGATGACACATCGTAATCATGCAGTTCCCCTAACTTAGGAAGTTGCATCATGGGCGAACGCAGACATAACGCAATCAGCGGCAGCGGGCAGGGGTGTTGCACCTGTTTCTGGTTGTTGCGATACCACACGCGGGCTATGGGCTGAACTTTCACCGGGCGTTTGAATTTGAGCGCCGCGTGTTCGGGCAAACGCTTCACGTCTATCATCTCGCGGTTAATATTTTCCATCCATTGCTCACGGGTATAAGGCGAGACAGCGCGTCCGGCATGCAGACTCTTTTCCAGTTGTGCCAGAACTTCATCGCGGGTCACGTTCTTAATAATATGTTTGTTCGCCCAACCAAAGCGCACGGAGTCCGGGTCATTGAGATACGTCACCGAACGGTAAGCGTTCAGCGTTATCAGGCCGCGAAGGTGGGTATGTACAAACTCAAAACGCTGTTCACGGGCGAGACCGGACTCGACGGTCACGATATGTTCCAGCTCAGCTTTCAGCTTATTCACTTCTTCAATCAACAGCAGGGCAGACTGATGCTCCGCTGCGTCCACGGCATAACACAATACACCGGGTAAACGGACGGCGGATTTACTGCTGACATTCTCGTTATTATGATGAATAAACAACCGCTGAAAATGCTGTAATGCCAGTTGCTGTGCGGTTTCGCCGGTGTGAGGCGTGACAGTGATTTTGTCCGCCGGATTATGCTCTTCGCCTTTCACTACTTCAGGCAAGGTAAATACCCGCGCCTGCAATAATTCCAGTTGCCCCAGGAAATTCCCCAAATCTTGCAATGCCATTTCCAGTTCGTTAAAACAGCCGTTCATCCGGGCAATTAAATCATAATCCGCCATAAACCCTCCGGTTAGTTACAACATACAGTTTAGGACATAATGATTAAATGTGCACACATAAACATCTGTGAAATCATTAAATTCGGTGTGAAAGTCGCTGAGCAGGGTGGAGAAGAAGTTTACCCCTTCCATGCACGGGTCAGGTTAGAATAAAGAACTTTCTGCTTTCAGGAGTTCGCGATGACAGATCTGATCCGTTGCCCGTGGGGCACGAGTGACCCGATGATGATTGACTATCATGATGATGAATGGGGCAAGCCGGTACGTGACAGCCGGGCACTGTGGGAAAAGCTGATGCTTGATGGCTTTCAGGCCGGATTATCCTGGCGGATCGTGCTGAAAAAAAGGGATGCCTTGCGCCTGGCCTTCTGCGATTTTATACCCGAGAAAGTCGCTGAATTTACCGATGAAGACATCGAAAGGCTGGTGAATAACGCCGATATTATCCGCTCCCGCAGCAAGATCACGGCGGTTGTCAGCAACGCCCGGGCCTATCTGTCCATGCAGCAAGCGGGTGAAGATTTTGGTGAGTGGATTTGGGCGCAAATCGGCGGGAAGGCGATTCAGCATACCGGGCCGGTTCCGACTAAAGATGCGCTGTCTGATCAGATTTCAAAAGATCTCAAAAAGCGTGGATTCAAGTTTGTCGGCCCGACAATAGTCTATGCCTGGCTGGAAGCTACCGGCCTGATTAATACCCATCATCCGGATTGTTTCCGGCGTGCTCAGGTAGCAAAAGAAGCCTGATTTCTCGAAGGTTTTTTCAACGGGAATACTGCTTTTGATATTGTGACGGTGTCACGGATAATTGCCTGACGAACGCACGTCGCAGGATATCAACGCTGGAAAATCCGCACTGTGCCGCAACCTGCTTCACCGCCATTTCCCCCGTTTCCAGCAGTTGCCGTGCGTGAAATATCCGTTGCTGTTCCAGCCATTCTGCCGGTGATTGCCGCAGCGCCTGATTAAACAAACGCGTCAGATGGCGGACACTGATCCCCATATGAACAGCCAGGCTTTGCACATTATGCGGTTGGTCGAGCGAATTCATCACCCACCGCTGTACGTCCTGTAATGCCGACCGGCCACTCAGCGACGCCTGACCATGGCGGCTAAACTGCAACTGCCCGCCGGGACGTTTGAAGAACATCACCAGTTGCGAAGCGACATCCAGCGCGGTTTCCCGTCCAAGATCTTCTTCCACCATATTCAGGGCTAAATCCAGCCCGGATGTGACACCTGCTGCCGTTCTCAGCTCACCCTCGGCAATAAAAATAGCGTCAGCTTCGACATTCACCCGCGGATACTCTTGGCTTAGTTTTGCGGCGACGGACCAGTGTGTGGTCACGCGCCGGTCGTCAAGCAATCCGGCGGCGGCAAGTAATAACGCACCGCTGCACACGGAACCAAAACGCTTCGCATGGTGGCTCCAGGTACGGATCCCGTCTTTTAATTTTTCATCCCGCAGGAATGTTTCCAGCACGGGCGCACCTGCGACCAGAAAAGTATCGACGGCGGCAGGAAGCGGGGTTGCAAGAGTGAGATCTGCAAACAGACGCACGCCGGAAGAGGTGCGTACAACGGGATCGTCGCCAATCGCCATCACGCTCAGGGTATAAACGTCGCGGCCGCGTTGCCGGTTGGCTTCAGCGAAAACGTCCAGCGGGCCGGAGACATCGAGAAGTTGCACGCCCGGCACGGCGAGAATAATGATGTGTTTTGGCATTTGAATATTTCCTGTCGCAAATGAACAATTATGTCTCATAACGTCATATTACGATGATTGATGACATTTATCTTGCCGCTTATGCTGACTCTATTCAACCCAACAGGACAAATACTATGACTCTGAACATTAAGGGTATCCGCATTCCCGACAGCAAGATGGCTCGTGAAGCAACAGAACGGGTCCGTGATATGGAATCCGATTTACTGTTTCATCATTCCAGCCGTGTATATTACTGGGCCGCGCTGGCCGGGCAACAACGTCAGCTAAAGGTTGATCATGAGCTGCTTTATATTGGCTGTATGTTCCACGATGTGGGGCTGACACACGAAAATTGCAGTTGCGATAAACGCTTTGAAGTTGACGGCGCCAATGCCGCACGCGAGTTTATGCAACAGCACGGCATCAGCACGCAGGACATCGATAAGGTCTGGACCGCCATTGCGCTGCATACCACGCCGGGCATCCCTGAATTTATGGATCCGGTGATCGCACTGGTGACTTCAGGTGTGGAAATGGACGTACTCGGCATCAATTATCAGGGCTACGATGACAGCGTACGTAATGCGGTTGTCGAAGCGCATCCGCGGACACCGGCGTTCAAGGAGGATATTATTCAGGCATTTTATGACGGAATTAAACACAAGCCGCAGACCACATTCGGTAATGTCAAAGCCGACGTCATTGCTGATAAAGAACCCGATTTTATCAAAGGAAATTTTTGTTCAGTGATCCGCAATTCGCGCTGGAATGGCTGATGAGAAGAAAAGGGCGCGTGGAGAAGGGATCCCGGCGCGCCACACGCAATTATAGAAGACGAAATTGAATCATAAACAGTGATTTCAGCCCCGGATAAATCTCGCTGATGACCTGTTTAAGTTCTTCCAGTGTCATGTTTTCCTGCACCGCGTGCTGATCGTTGAGATCGTCGAACTGTACTCCAGTGACAGCGATAATTTCAATGTTGCAGAAAAACACGTCATCTTCATAACGGCTGACGCGAACTTGATCGCCTGCCGTAAAATCCGCGTCGCTGGCTTCACGCAGGGTGATCGTTTTACGGCCAGCAAGAATATCAGCCTCGAAACGACCGTAAAAAGTAATATTTTTCATGAGGTTTCCTGCGTTAAATAGAGAGAACGTCCGGTTGATGGTATAGCGTGTGCTTCGCCCGCCGCTTACAGACTTGCGCATACAGCCGAGAGAAACGAGATCAGCCAGATGTCGCGTTGCGGTGGCTTTACTGACTTTTGCCACTTTCTGATACTGACTCGCATTTATGCCTTCGGAAAAACCGTTCTCACCGCCGTCGAGTAATCGGTTGAGTACTTTTTTCTGTTCAACTGAAAGCGCGCTGGTGTGGTAAATCTGCCAGAAACGGGATTTATCCAATATTTGATTAATGCGATGGATTGCCGTATCCACGGTAGTTTCAAGCATTTGCAAAAACCAGCTTAGCCAGCGGGTCAGATCCATTCCTCCACGCTGTGTGGCTTCGAGCACTTCATAATATCCGCTACGGTGATTTAATATGGCCTCTGACATTGCATATAGACGCACGCTATCATGATCAGCCTGAAACAGAGCCATGTCCGTCAGTGCACGGGTGATACGACCATTACCATCTTCAAACGGATGAAGTGTAATGAACCAGAAATGGGCCAGAGCTGTACGTAAAAGCGGATCCAAAGCCGGTCTGAATAATGACTGGTTATACCATTCGATAAACTGGAAAAGCTCACCTGTTAATTGTTCACGCGGAGGTGCCTGATAATGCACGTTTTCATGTCCAATCCGGCCTGAAACCACGCGCATAGTTTCATCACCACGCCATTGTCCTCGCCTTAAATACGTTGGTGCTGGCTCGGGAAATAACCAGCAATGCCACTGGAATAACCGTGTTTCTGAAAGCAAAGAGTTATGTGGATCAAATACATCCATCATCATTTTTGCCAGACCTTCCGAGCGATCAGTCATTCTGCCCGTCGGTTCTCCCGCAATTCCCAGGCATTTTGCCAGAGACGACCGGACAGAATGGGCATCGAGCCGTTCATTTTCGATCTCTGAGGAAGAAAGAATGTTATTCAGCATAGCGTTGAGGGAGTATTCCATGGCTTCATGGCCGGGGCGGGATTCCACTTTTCCTACAAGTTTGCCCATTTTAAGCCGCGTTTGTCGCAACATGGGCTGTATAACATCATCATCCCAGTTGAACTGAGGCCAGTCAGGTTTTTGCCAGATCCATTGTTTATTATCCATAACGGGGAGCCTGTGAGCCGAATAGAAAACTTTTTCAGCTCATTATACGAGCCAAATAAGAATTGTAAACGGCTCATTTATCAGGCAGATATTAAAGAAGGACAGGGTGGCTAACCATCTCACCGTCATTGTATCTGTGAATCATAAATGACAAGAAGTTGTTCACGGGAGGAACAATTGCCGAGCCAAACCACAAAGGATTTTCCGGGCAGATGGAGCCGCAAATATAAGCCGGTATTCCGGCCAGTTGACCGGCCATTGACCGGTGAACATGACCTGCTGAGATAGCGATAGGTTTTCGCGGATGCTCACTTAAAAACTCAGCCAGTTTTACCACATCGCGACACATTATCTGATCTAAAGGCGGAATGCCGCTGCGGATAACCGGATGATGCATGAAAAGAATGGAATTCGCGGGGCCGTCGCTGATCAGATTATCGGCCAGCCACGGCAGATGTTCGCCAATGGCTCCTGCGGGATTTTCCTGGATGGTGGTATCAAGGCCGATAAGGCGGAGTTCACCGATGTCCGCGACAAAATGCAGCGCGTCATTTTCGCCGGAATTGCACCAGTAATGGCAATGCAAAATTGATTTCATTGCTGCACGGTCGTCTGAATTACCGGGCAATATGAATGACGGGTAAGATCTTTTATTCAGCTGAGCGGCGATAGCGGCATAACCATCACGCCAGTTGTCGTCAATCAAATCACCGGTCAGCACAAGGGCGTCAGGCGTAATGAGATCAATCCACGTCAGTGCGCGTTCAAAGCGTGTGAGGTTATCATTATTTTCTGCGGCATGAATGTCAGACACCTGGGCGATAATCACCAAAAACCTCCGGGAGGATTTCCCGTTATCAGAATAAGAACAATGTAGATGATATAGAACGGATAATCAAAGTGCGCATAATGTATATTATGTTAAATAGGATATCAACTTACGCACCAGGCGCCATCATTTTCCTCATTCTGCCTCACCTGCTTCGTTCAACGTTTTTTCACCGTAATGAATGGCCAGCCAGATGGTCGTTCCATTCTGTTCAGTCCATTCGACGCGGTGTCTGCACAGCGACGGGATATTCACAAAGTCGCCTGCTTTCAGAATGCGCACGTCGGTTTCAGTATCAAACTTCAAACCGGCCGAACCTTGCAAGACCAGTATCCATTCGTCATGCGTCTGGCAATACCAGAATCCCGTCGGGCTGGCTTGTCCTGTGGAAATAATCCGCTCAATACGAATACCGGGTCGTGTCAGCAACTCTTCAAAGGTCTCGCCTTCACCATTGCGTGCAGCTTCAGGAATATCTGTGAATATGTTATCTGGCATTCACCACCTCCGTCCGGACTTTCAGGGTTTCAAATTGATCGCGCTACGTGAATTCTGAGAATTGAACAGCATAGTTGTACTGCAGATTTCACGTAGCACGTCCATTTTTCAGTGCTCTAAACACTATAAACCGGCATAGGCTTTTTCGACTTTGGCCATGTATCTGGGTGCCTGCGGCGCCGGATGATACTGACGAACATGCCAGTTAAAGGCTTCCGGCGTCAGTTGATTAATCATCTGGATTGCCGTCTGCCGGTTACTGGAAAACGTCCTAAGTAACGCTCCCGCACCGTTAGCATACGCGACTTCCGTGGCATAACGGCGCGTCAGCGGATCGTTAATCCAGTTAAGTTGCTGACGTTGCAATGCACTGATGTATGCCGTTCCCAGATCAATGTTGGTTTCCGGATCCAGCAAATCATCGTCGTCCGGGCAACCGCGTTTACCTTTATAACGATACGCATCGCAACCGCTGGTCGATGCTTTCAGCTGCATCAGACCAATAGCATTAGATGGACTGACTGCTTTGGGATTAAATCCGGATTCGACCTGAATGATTGCCTTCACCAGTTTACGGTCAACTTTGTATTCATCGGCAGCATCTTCAATCTCATCATCAAAGGCATGCGTGTCGTATTTCTTATAATGAGGTTTGCCCGAGCAGCCAGCCAAAATCATCAGCATAACCAACATGCTGAATTGTGAAGTTTTTTTGAATAATGAAATCATAATCTTCCAGGATCTAAATGAACGTTTCTCCGGCTGATAAGATACCGTTATCGTCACTCAGGGTCATGTATTTATGAGGGATTTTCTGACATTCAACGGTATCAAAAGTGCGAAATCCTGTCCCTGCGCCCTGCTTTCACGTTAATTCACTGGCTGTGTGATTCAATAACAGCATTCGCAGATTTGACTTATTTAATACACATTGTATTTTTAATGCCATGAACACATTCCTGATTATTGTCCCCGACGGGGGCATGTTATTCGAAGCAGCAGGCATTGCTGATATCCTCATGCAGGCGAATCGTCTGTTGCCTCTCCACGCCACGTCTGACTCCAAAATTGCGCCTTATCAGGTGACTGTGGCGACCACACAACCGCACCGTGTGATTCACGGTGTCTCAGGGCTTAACCTTCTCGCAGATCACCGGTTGTGCGATCTTGACCCCACATTGACCCGCGACACTATCTTAGTCACCGGTAAAGGCTTATCTGAAGAAGAAGGCTCAAACGTTGTACGCTGGTTACAACAGGCTGCGCCGCATGCCCGCCGCGTGGTGTCTGTTTGTGGCGGCGCGGTGTTGCTCGCCCAGGCGGGATTACTCAACGGCCGACACGCCACCACACACTGGCGTCTGATCGACACCCTGCAGGCACAATACCCGCAGGTGACCGTGGAACGCGGCCCGATGTATGTTCAGGACGGTCCGGTCTGGACGTCAGGTGGCGTCAGCTCCGGCTTTGACCTCACTCTTGCATTGGTCGAAGAAGATCATGGTTTCAGCATCGCTAAAAATGTTGCTCAGGATTTAGTGATGTTTCTCCGGCGTCCGGGTGGACAGTCGCAATTTAGCCGCTATCTTTTGAATCAGGCCAGCAATGGCTCTATCCGCGAACTTCAGGCCTGGTTACCTGAGAATCTCAACGGCGATTTATCTGTCGAAAACCTTGCTGAACGTGTCGCGATGAGTCCGCGAAACTTCACGCGCGTTTTCACACGCGAAACCGGCATAACCCCGGCAAAATATGTTGAGGAAGTCAGGCTGAGTGCCGCGCGACAGCTTCTGGAACAAACAACACAAAACATAGATCGTATCGCCCTCACGACCGGCTTCGGCGGCGGGCTGAACCTGCGCCGCGTTTTTGAACGAAATTTACAACTGACACCGACAGAATACAGAGAACGCTTTTGCTCCAGATATTTGGCGTAAATTGATCTTTTATTGTCATTTACGCCAACCCTCCTGCGTACTAGATTAACTGTAAAGCAGATAACTAAGGAGTTCATCATGGTCAAAGTAGGTATCAATGGTTTTGGCAGGATTGGACGGAATGTGTTGCGCGCCGCACTCGGGCGGGATGACTTCCAGGTGGTGGCAATTAATGATCTAACGGACAGTAAGACTCTCGCTCATCTTCTGAAATATGACTCACTCTCAGGCACGTTAAAAGCTGACGTCGAAGCGGGTGAAGGCGAATTACGGGTTGATGGAAAACCGGTACGCGTTTTCTCAGAAAGGGATCCCGCTGCAATTCCGTGGAGCTCTGTGGGCGTTGATATCGTTATTGAAGCTACCGGCTTCTTTACTGAAAAAGCTAAAGCGGAAGTTCACATCACCCGGGGCGGAGCAAAACGCGTCATTATTTCCGCACCGGCCAAAAATGATGACATCACCATTGTGATGGGCGTTAATGACAGCGATTACGACCCGGCAAAACACAAAGTGGTCAGCAACGGCAGTTGTACCACCAACGGTCTGGCCCCTGCCGCTCAGGTTTTGCATCAGACCTTCGGCATTGAACATGGCCTGATGAACACCACTCACGCCTACACCAACAGCCAGGCGTTGCATGATCAACCTGAAAAAGATTTACGGGGTGCGCGTGCGGCAGCGGTTTCCATTGTTCCGTATTCCAGCGGCGCAGCGAAAGCGATCGGGAAAGTTATCCCGGAACTGGACGGACGCATGACCGGTTATTCACTACGAGTTCCGGTGCCGGTGGTTTCCATCGTCGATTTAACCGTTAACCTTAAACGCGAAGCGACTGTTGAAGAAATTAACGCCGCGTTTCGTAAGGCGGCTGAATCCGGCCCGCTTAAAGGCATTCTGGGTTACAGCGAGGAGCCACTGGTGTCGAGCGATTATCGCGGTGATCCGCGTTCATCCATTATTGACGGGCTTTCAACATTGGTGATTGGCGGCAAGCTGGTGAAAATTCTCGCCTGGTATGATAACGAATGGGGCTTTTCAAACCGCCTGGTCGATCTGGCACTGTTAATGGAAAAACGCGGTTTATAACCTCCTCTTTTCCTGCCAGAATAATGACAGACACCGCTTTATGCGGTGTCTTTTTATATGTCAAAGACGATCACCATTTTTAATAAAACACACTGTATGTTGTAACTAATTAATTATTTCTTGGTCCAGGAACGAACGTCATTTCTCCTGCGGCCCGATGGTCATAAACGGGTTATAGGCGATTTCCCACAGATGTCCGTCCGGATCGGCGAAATAACCCGAATATCCGCCCCAGAACACTTTCTGTCCCGGTTTAATCATTTTACCTCCCGCACTGACTGCCTGAGCCAGAATGGCATCCACTTTAGCTTCACTGGCCACCGTTTGCGCCAGCGCCATACCGCGAAAACCATTCCCTGCCGGGCTGACCTGCGCATCTTTGGCCAGTTCATCCCACGGAAACAGAGAAAGCCAGGCACCTGCCAGTTCAAAAAAACTGACACCTTCAGAATCGATAACCACTTTTGGAAAGCCCAGTCCGTGCTGATAAAATTCGGTAGAAGCGGCCAGGTCTTTAACACCCAGCGTGATCATGTTGATGACAGGTTGCATTGTATTTTCTCCGTCAGAGGGATAAAGCAAACAGATAAAACGGCTTTCCGGACAGCATAAATAGTTTCCGGAAACTTTACTTAGATAACCCTTCCACTTGTCTCAAAATGTTAATGGCACCCGTCCTTTTCTGATAAATGTTGCTTATCGTGCTAATCTGACGTCTCAGAACCTGCTAATCCCCGACGTTGAGGATCTCCTGTGACCATATTACGCCGCCGCCCGGAAGCCACCTCTCCTGCCGTCCGTTTCCTGCCTGAAACTATTCATATCGGCCGTCAGTTGCGGACTTATTGTGATGCCCGTTTCAAAACCATTGGTCTGACACTGGCTCGCGGGCAAGTGTTATTACATCTGGAAGCCGCCAGCGGACGCCTGCCTCAGGGTGAACTGACCGCGTTGCTGGAAGTGGAACACCCTACCGCCATTCGCCTGTTTGACAGCCTCGCCGAGCTGGGCCTGCTGGAACGCTGCCCCGGAGAAACCGATCGTCGTTCGAAAGATATCAGACTGACAGAAACCGGAACTGAGCTGGCAAACCAGGTACGCATCATGACGGATGACATTCTGATCCGCGTCATGGAAGGTATTCCGCAAAATGATGTGGATATCGCCCGGGGTGTTCTCGCCAGTATTACTGCCAATATCGCCGCGCTTTAATTGGCGATTTTTCTCGTTTTATAGCTTTTCCCGCCCGAAATAGTCACTTCCGTTACTGATTTGTTACTCGTTATTTTCATTTGTAAATATCACCAGTATGAATAATTGGGTAGACACCGTGGAAACGCCTTATTACATTATGTAGCAAGGTACAAATTAGTCGGGTAATGATTTACAAGGCGAAACGATGACGACGCGTTCTGATTCAGATGTCCGGCAGGATGCCGGTGAATTATCAACACGGGAAGCATCACCACCCCAGGCACAGGCAGTACAACCTGAAAAGCCAGCGCCGGTACCGCCGTCGCAGCATCACCCTTTCGCCGTTCAGGTCAGCACCGGGTTGCTGCAATATCCGCGTCTGCGGATTGTTGTCTATGCCATGGCATCACTGATTATCGGGCTGACGCAGGGGCTGGGGATTAATCTGGTCAGCTCCAACCTGCCGGGTATTCAGGGTTCGCTGGGCATTTCCAACGTCGAAAGTTACTGGCTGGTAGCGGCCTATACCGCAACCAGTGTCACCGGCACGATCCTGTTGTACAAAATCCGCACCCAGTTTGGTTTTCGTCGGTTTGGCGAATATGGCCTGCTGTTTTTCGCTGTCGCGTCAATGGCACAGACATTTACGCATGATTTTCAGACCGCGCTTGCCGTGCGTGCCGTGATGGGTTTTGCGATGGCGTCGCTCGGACCACTGGCGTTGTTTTATATGTTCGAGATCTTTCCGCCCGCTAAAAAACTGACGGCAGGATTATGTTTCGGACTGGCAGGCAGCCAGCTGGCGTTGCCGATCTCGCGCATTATTTCTCCGCATTTGTTAGATCTCGGACACTGGCATCAGCTGACGACGCTGGAGTCCGGCCTTTCGCTTATCTGCCTGACCATTATCTGGATTTTGCCACTTACCCATCCGCCGCGAGTGAAAGTGTTCGAGCGTACTGACTGGATAAGTTATCCGCTCATTGCCACCGCAGTGGCCTGTATGTCGGTGGTTCTGACCATGGGCCGTTATTACTGGTGGCAGGAAAAAGACTGGATTGGCGAAGTGCTGGTGGTCGGGATTATTGCGCTGACGCTGTCTTTTATGGTCGAGCTGAAACGCAAAAATCCGATTATCGATTTGCGCTGGCTGATGACGCCGGAAATGCTGCTGTTCACCGGTTCGATGCTCTTCGTGCGCATGCTGTTGTCGGAACAAACTACCGGCATGGTCGGGTTTCTGAATCTGGTGGGATTAGTTAACGATCAGCTGATCATGCTGTTTTGCGTGATTCTGGCCGCGACTTTTGCCGGACTGGTGGTGGTCAGCATCATTCACAAAGCTAACCGGATTGTTTACATCCATCTGTTTTCAATTGCCCTGATCGCCGCCGCCTCGTTGACAGACGCCAACTCCACAGCAGATACCCGTCCGGAACAGTTTTACCTGACACAGGGAATGATCGCGTTTGCCGGAGCGATATTTCTTCCGACGTCTCTGTGGCTCGGGTTTATCCGTGCACTGCAATTCGGGCAGAGCCAGATCATCAGTTTTATTCTGGTGTTTCTCACGACCCAAAATGTCGGCGCTCAGGTGGGCAGCGCATTCCTTGGCACGATCCAAATCCTGCGGGAGAAATTTCATTCCAGCACGCTGGTCGAAAACATCAGCCTGCAAAATCCGCTGGTCGTTGAGCGTGTTTCCCAATACAGCCATTTGCTGAAACCGATATTAAACGACGGCACGCAACTGAATGCCGAAGGTCTGGCTCAGTTGAGCCAGAAAGTGACACAACAGGCCGGATTGCTGGCCTATAACGATGTCTTTATGGTGGTTTTCTATATGTCGCTGGGCTGCTTTGCCGTCCTTGTCGCGCACATTATTGCCGGACGGATGTTGATGAAGAAACGCGCAGCCGCAGAGATTGTCGCGTAAGCACATTGTTTCTGTTAATGAACAAAAAGAGTACAGCGGAAAAAACTGATGAAAAATATCTTTCGTTATCCATCAATTATTGTGGTGCTTTGCCTCGGCATTATCGGGGTCATGATCGTGCTGTATAGCTGGCAGTTGTTCCCGTTTAACTCTCAGGTGGAATCGACGGATAACGCGTATATTCGTGGCAACGTTACCCTGCTCAGCCCCCAGGTGTCAGGCTATATCACCGACGTCAAAGTACAAGATTTCATGCCGGTGAAAAAAGGTGACGTGTTGTTTGTGATTGATAACAGCACCTATCTTCAGGAGCTATTACAGGCAGAAGCCGCCGCCGCACAAGCACAGGTCGCATTGCAAAACTTTGAGCAGAACCGCGCCTCGGGTGCCGCAAGCCTGCAACTGGCGGAGGCTGAACTGCAAAGCGCGCAGGCCGCACAAAGCAAAGCAGCACTCGATACCGGGCGTAACGGGCCTTTGCTGGAGAAAGGACTGGTGTCTAAAACAACCGGTGACGAACTCCATGCGGCGCTTTTGACTGCACAGGCAAACGTTGCCAAAGCACATGCCTCCGTGAATATCGCCCGGCAGGATCTGGCCCTGGTTGATGCAAATAAAGCTTCGCTGGCCGCCGCGTTAAAAGCCGCACAGGCGAAAGTTGAAGTGGCACAAATCAATCTGCAGCATACGCAGATCGTTGCCCCTTCAGACGGTCAGCTCGGTGAAGTCAGCGCACGACTCGGGCAGTACGTCAGTGCCGGGACACAACTGACCTCGGTTACGCCGAAACAGGTCTGGGTGACTGCCAATTTCAAAGAGCGCCAGCTGGCGGGCATCGTTATCGGCACACCGGCGACGTTCACTGTCGACGCCCTGAACGATCACCCATTTAAAGGGCATGTGGTACGGATTTCCCCTGCGGCAGGTTCGGAGTTTAGCGTTCTCAAAGCGGATAACGCGACGGGTAACTTCACCAAAATCTCACAACGTATCGCGGTGCGCATTGAACTGGAACCGGGACAGCAGCAAAGTAACCGTCTGCGTCCGGGCATGTCCACCATAGTCAGCGTAGATACTGCACAGGCCCCGGTCAGCCAGCAGTATTAGCCCCGGGGAAATCGGAATAATAGCGCTGCGCCACGTCAGGATGTGAACGCAGCCGCCCTTTCAGATAATTGAAACCCACATCGCGGAATAACGGATTCAGCGGATCGCTGGCCTCTCCCCGCGCTTCCTGCGCCAGTTCTGCGGGCAACGGGAATAATGGCACAACAGCATCAAGCTGAGCGCCGAGGAAAAATGCCAGCGACAAGCGCTCGCCGCCTTCCGGTGGCGAGACAACCCGATGTACCGTAGCGCGCAGATAGCCGTTGGTGGCAAGTTCCAGTAACTCCCCGATATTTACCACCAGCGTATCAGGGACCGGAAACGCGTCGATCCACTGGTTTTCTTCCACTTCAACCTGTAAACCGCGCTGTTCATCCTGCAAGAGAAAACTGAGGAATCCTGAATCCTTGTGCGCACCGACCCCCTGATTTCCGGCGCCCACCGTGCGTCCCGGATAACGAATCAGTTTGATATGTTCATTAGGCTTTTCGCCATACAGCGGATCAAACGCGTCTTCCGGCAGTTTAAGCGCCAGGGCAAAAGCCCGCAGCAGACGCAGCGACATGGCCGTCATCTCCCGTTGCCAGCGCAGTAACAGCGGGCGCAATTCCGGCAATGCTTCCGGCCATTGATTCGGCCCCTGCAATCTTGCCCAAGCAGGCGTACTCTCTGTCACCGGCAGTTTTGGCCGCTCGGCACCGAGATCAAACTGTTCGCGCCAGTCCGGCTCACCCCGGGTAATCTCCGAGGCGGCCCGGTTATAACCGCGAAAGTGTGGCGAGTTGATCATCGCCACAGCCAGTTTGTCTTCCTCGGGCAGTGCAAAGAATTGTCGGGCAACCCGCTGAACATCCTTCAGTAACTGCGCATCAACGCCATGATTTTTCAGGTAGAAAAAACCAATCTCACGCGCGGCATAACGCAGTTGCGCAAGGAACGCTTCCCGCTGTCCGGGCGTTGCAGAAAACTGACTGAAATCGATCAGAGGAATAGAGGGGGATGTCTGACTCATCGCGTAGTCCGCCGTGATGTTATTAATAATTATCAACGCTATCACGGTTGCCGGATGACAGACCAATAGCCAGATGGTCTGGTTTATACTTCAGGGTTATGAATGAGAGGCAGAAAACAGCCAGCCCTTCCGTGGACAGACCGCTGATTTATTCACAAATTTTTAATGACTTAAGCCTTATTGCCAAGATAGTGATACACCACCGCCAGATCCTTCCCGCCATAACCGCCATCGACCGCACCCTGCCAGGTCTGACTGATACGTTTCATCACCGGCAGTTCAAGATTACTGCCCGCTTCCAGCGCCAGATTAATATCTTTCAGGGCCCAGGTCAGCTGCATCTGCGGGGTGTAATCACCGCTTTTGAACATCTCCATTTTGCCCCTGATATACGGCGCAGCAAGCGGACCGCCTTCCAGCACATTCCACAGATCGTCGGGGGTGAAACCCAGCGCTTCGGCAAGTTGCGTAGTTTCGGCAATACCTTCCATCATGGCAATCAGCCAGGCATTGACCACCAGTTTCATTCTGGATGCACGCCCGGCTTCGCCCAGCCATTTTGTCGCTTTGGAAATGGCGGCAAATACCGGCTCAATAGCCGCACCCGCTTCGCGATCCCCGCTGGCCAGCACCACAATTTGCGCCTGCTCGGCCGGTGCTTTCGTCCCGGAAACCGGTGCATCAAAGAACACCACATCAGGACGCAGCGTTTTAATCAGCGCCATCAACGATTCCGTCGCGTCTACGCCGAGCGTTCCCATTTGAGCGATAATGCCGCCATGTTTCAGGCCGGCAAGCAAACCGTTGTCACCCTGATAAACGTCAAGGGACGTTTTGCCATCGGACAGCATTGTAATCACCACATCCGCCCCTTCAGCAGTTTCACACGGTGTCCGGCCGCGTGTCGCACCGGCTTTCACCAAATCATCACCCCGTGAAGCCGTCCGGTTCCAGACGCGGGTATTGAACCCTTTTTTGATCAGGTTAGCGGCGAACGCGTGCCCCATTGCGCCCAGCCCCAGTACGGCGACCGTGGGTTGTTGCTGACTCATGCCTGACTCCTTACGTAAACAATGTATGTTGTAAAAAGGCTAACACCCCGGCGCGCTGTCCGGGGCATTGGCTTCTGTAAGCGAATGCAACAGAAAGGCTGATATTACTTAACCTCTGCTGAGTAAGTGGCGTAACATACGCGCTTTCGCGCCTGGCGTTTAATATTGATTTATTCAGGCAGCTTATGATTTGACTGATAATTTTCAGGAGTGGCAAGCATTATGAGTAAAGTTGTTTTGATCGGGATTGTTTCAGTCATTTTCGTTTTGATGGTGCTGATGTTGGGCTCTGTGTATATCTACCCGTGGTGGATGCAGCGCTCCACAGAAGGCGCGTGTGCCGATATCAGCAAGGACAATGCCATCGATACGGTCACCCGTGATTACATGGAAAATCGTATCCCTAACTGGGGCAACGATAAAGACAACATGGGCACGTCGGTGCCGGTTCTGAATTTCATCAGCGATGACGCTAAAGAAGACAAAGGGACCTATAACATCCCGTTCAGCGCGAAAGGTCCGAACGGCACCCTAGGTTATGTCGCGCACTTTAACTGTTCCAATCACTACGTGAAATATTCGACGGTGGAATAAATCCAGACGAACACCCTGGGCTTGCGGCTGTGACCCCGCCCGCTGGAACACAGACTCCGGCAACAGCGCGCAGTGAGAAAAACGCAGGATTCCAGGGGGTTCGTTTCAAATTTTTTGGGACACTGTGGGCGGCAACCCACAACCTTGACCTGGATTCTAAATTTAAAAGCGCCCGGAGCGCCCGGAGCGCCCGCTCAGGCATCAGCTAAGCCGATTCCCTCTCCACCAGCCCCGGTGGCACAATAATATTCTGCGCTTCCAGATTCTGCCCGCCAATCCTCAGCAACAAGCGCCTGGCCGTTGCGTGGCCGATTTCCCGTGCGGAGTTCGCAATGGAGGTCAGCGGAGGCTCGGTCAGCTCCGATTCCGGTGCATCTTCCATGCCTATCAGGGCAATTTTTTGCTGGAAGAAACTGTCTACTGCCCCGCCGCCGACTTGTGCGCCGGTGCGCAGGACGCCGAAATAGGCACCCAGTGCGACGGAAGATTTATGGCAGACAATCGCGCTGATTTTCGGATAGCGGGATAATAAGGTTTCGGCAGCATCGGCGGCACATTTTTGCTGATAGTCACATTCGATAATCCATTCAGTGCGAAATGGCAGACCGTATTGCAGCAGTGTGGCGCAGAAGCCGCCGAGGCGTTCGGCACGGGTTAACGAATTGCTCAATCCGCCAAGATAGGCGATTTGTTTGTGGCCCTGTTTGATCAGATATTCCGTGGCCATTTTCGCCGCAAGCATATTATCGGGACGGACAACGTCCACCCCCTCAATGCCGCCGGAGCGCGCGGCGCAAATCAACGGGACGCCATGTTCTTCGGCCTTTTCTCTCAACCCACCGAGGGTATTCACGCCACCGGCGATCACAATGCCGTCCACGCCGTGGGTCAGCAACGTATCGAAACAACGCATCAGCCCTTTACCGGACGGGCCGCTTTGCAGCAGAAATAACACTTTGCCCTGCGCTTCAAACATCTCACTGAGACCGGCGGTCATTTCGGCATAAAACGGTTCACAGATATCGCGGACTATCAGCCCGACCACGCCGGATTCTCCGCCGCGCAGCGTACTCGCCTGCCGGTTGCGCACAAAACCCAGCGCATCAACCGCCCGGTTAACCCGTTCTGCGGTTGTCTGGGAAATCCGTCCCTTGCCGCTGAGCACCAGTGAAACCGTGGTCACGGACACTCCCGCGTGCTGCGCCACATCTACGATCGTGATTTTTTTAGGGTTCATCGGGTGTTGCCGTTGATTTGAAATGCCATGAAACAGGATCCCTGCCCGCCCGCTTTACTCGAAGGCTGGAATAATTAGCGTGGTCAGACAGTTATACCTAATTCCACTCTTTGAGTAAAACGTTTAACCTTCCTTTCACCAGCGCAGTGCAAGCATCATTAAATATTGTGAGGTACGACACGTATTATTTAGGTAAAACGTTTTATCTTAGCCGCCATCAAAAGCAGCTTAATAAAACAACTCATGGAGCGGGTATGCCTGCAAATAAAAAACAACGTGTCACACTTTGGGAATTCTTCCAAAGCCTGGGGAAAACTTTCATGCTTCCGGTCGCCCTGCTGTCGTTCTGCGGCATCATGCTGGGCATCGGCAGTTCGTTAAGCAGTCATGATGTGGTGACGCTGATCCCTGCATTAGGGAATCCGATCCTGCAACTGGTTTTCGTCTGGATGAGCAAAGTCGGATCGTTTGCCTTCAGCTTCCTGCCGGTAATGTTTGCTGTCGCTATCCCGCTGGGCATGGCGCGTGAAAACAAAGGTGTGGCGGCTTTCTCCGGCTTCGTCGGTTTCGCCGTGCTGAATCTGGCGATTAACTTTTTCCTGACCGCCAACGGCACATTGCCGACCGTCGACCCGATGGTGCTGAAAGCCAATAATATCCAGATGATCCTCGGCATTCAGTCTATCGACACCGGTATTCTGGGCGCAGTGATTGTCGGTATCATCGTGTACATCCTGCACGAGCGCTACAACACGATCCGTTTGCCGGATGCGCTGGCCTTCTTCGGCGGCACGCGTTTTGTCCCGATTGTCACCACCGTGGTGCTCGGTCTGGTCGGTTTGCTTATCCCGCTGATCTGGCCTTTCTTCGCCGCTGGCATTAACGGTCTGGGCCGCCTGATTCAGGGCGCAGGGGTATTTGGTCCGATGATTTTCGGTTCCGGCGAGCGTCTGCTGTTACCTTTTGGTCTGCATCACATTCTGGTTGCACTGATCCGCTTCACCGAAGCTGGCGGTACGCTGGATGTCTGTGGTCGCGAAGTCAGCGGCGCGCTGACCATCTTCCAGGCGCAGCTTTCCTGCCCGACCACGCACGGTTTTTCTGAAAGCGCGACACAGTTCCTTTCTCAGGGCAAAATGCCTGCGTTCCTCGGCGGCCTGCCGGGTGCTGCACTGGCGATGTACCACTGCGCGAAACCTGAAAACCGTCATAAAATTAAAGGCCTGCTGATTTCCGGCGTGGTTGCCTGTGTGGTTGGCGGCACCACTGAACCGATCGAATTCCTGTTCCTGTTTGTTGCGCCGGTTCTGTACGTGATCCACGCCATTCTGACCGGTCTGGGCTTCACCATCATGTCGGTTCTGGGTGTAACCATCGGCAATACTGACGGCAACATCATCGATTTTGTGGTCTTCGGTATCCTGCACGGCACTGCCACCAAGTGGTATCTGGTGCCGGTTGTGGCGGCTATCTGGTTCGCGGCTTACTACGCTATCTTCCGCTTCTCCATCACCCGCTTTAACATTAAAACCCCGGGCCGTGAATCTGAGAACATGCCTGCTGCCGCTGCGGTGCCGTCTTCCAGTAAATCTGGCTACAACGTGCCGGTTATTCTGAGCGCGCTGGGCGGTGCCGGTAATATCGTTTCTCTGGATAACTGCATCACCCGCCTGCGTCTTTCCGTGGCAGATATGTCGCTGGTTGACGATGCCACGCTGAAAGCCAACCGCGCCATCGGTGTTGTGCATCTTAACGAACACAATCTGCAGGTGGTGATTGGTCCGCAGGTGCAATCAGTGAAAGATGAACTTGATTACCTGATCCGCACCGCGGCGAGTCAGCCCGCGCCGGAACCGGCTATCGCGTAATATGATTAACAGGGCGACTCCGGTCGCCCTTTTCTGCTTTATTCAGGGAGTGAAAAGAATGACTTTTGATTTCTCCACCGTTACCGACCGTCATGGCACCTGGTGCACCCAGTGGGATTACGTCGCTGACCGTTTCGGCAGCGCAGACTTACTGCCATTTACCATCTCCGACATGGATTTCCCCGCTGCACCCTGCATTCTCGATGCGCTGCAAAAACGTCTGCAACACGGCGTGCTTGGTTACAGCCGCTGGCATCACGATGATTTCCTCGGCGCGGTGGCGCACTGGTATCAGCAACGTTTTAACAGCCAGATTGACCGCGAAATGGTGGTGTACGGCCCGTCAGTGATTTACATGGTTGCGCAACTGATCCGCCAGTGGAGCCAGCCGGGCGACGGCGTGGTGACATTTACGCCCGCCTATGACGCCTTCTTCAAAGTTGTGGATGGCAATCAGCGCCAGATGCTGGCCTGTCCGCTGATTAAAAACGCTAACGACTGGGCACTGGACGCAGAACATCTGGAAAGCCTGCTGGCGCAACCGGCCTGCTCTTTGCTGTTGCTGTGCAGCCCGCATAACCCGACCGGTAAAGTCTGGACGCGTACAGAACTGGCGCTCATCTCAGAACTTTGCGAACGCCACCACGTGCGGGTGATCAGTGATGAAATCCACATGGATATGGTCTGGGGCGAAAACCGCCATACGCCGTGGAATGAAGTCGCACGCGGCGAATGGGCGCTACTGACCTCCGGCTCGAAAAGTTTCAACATCCCGGCGCTGACCGGCGCTTACGGCCTGATCAGCCATCAGGCCCCGCGCGAGGCGTATCTGCAGCAGCTGAAATCCTGCGATGGCTTATCGTCTCCGGCAGTGCTGGCCATTCATGCGCACGTTGCCGCGTATCATCACGGTGAAGCCTGGCTTGACGCGCTGCGGGAATATTTACAGGGCAATCTGCAATACGTTGCGCAACAACTGAACGCCGCCTTCCCGCAGCTCAACTGGCAGCCGCCTCAATCCACTTATCTGGCCTGGATTGATTTGCGCCCGCTCGGGCTTGACGATAATCAACTGCAAAATGAGCTGATCGAACATCAAAAAGTCGCCATCATGCCGGGTTATACCTACGGCGAAGAAGGCAACGGCTTCCTGCGCCTGAATGTTGGCTGTCCGAGATCGAAGGTGGAAGCGGGTGTTGAAAAATTAATCAATGCCATCAGGGAGTTGGTCTAAGCTCCTCCCCCTGCGAAGGGGGAGGACGGGAGGGGGTTTTAAGGGCAAACACCTGGTCGATTCACACTTCAACCTCCTGATATTTCTTTAATACCCCACCCCAACCCTCCCCTTCGCAGGGGAGGGAGCAAATTCAAAACCCTTCTTGTTGCGCAACTAAATACAGTTATAATGCCCCGCACATTTCAATAATAATGAGTGCACACCATGATCGACACACGCCTTCCCCTGACCGACATTCACCGCCACCTTGATGGCAACATCCGCGCTCAAACCATTCTCGATTTAGGCCGTCAGTTTAACCTGACCTTGCCTGCCAATGAACTTGAAGCCCTGCGCCCGCATGTCCAGGTGATGCATACCGAACCGGATCTGGTGAGTTTTCTGCAGAAACTCGACTGGGGCGTAAAAGTGCTGGGCGATCTCGATGCCTGCCGCCGTATCGCCAAAGAAAACGTTGAAGATGCGGCGCGTGCCGGTCTGCATTATACCGAGCTGCGTTTCTCCCCGTATTACATGGCGATGAACCACAAACTGCCGGTCGCTGGCGTGGTGGAAGCGGTGATTGAAGGGATCCGCGAAGGTCAGCAACATCATGATATCGATGTGCGTCTGATTGGCATTCTGAGCCGTACCTTTGGTGAAGATGCCTGCCAGCAAGAGCTTGAGGGTTTGCTGGCGCACCGCGACGGCATTACCGCACTGGATCTGGCCGGTGATGAACTGGGTTTCCCCGGCAGTCTGTTCCTCAGCCACTTTAACCGTGCGCGTGACGCAGGCTGGCGCATTACCGTGCACGCCGGTGAAGCCGCAGGGCCGGAAAGCATCTGGCAGGCGATCCGCGAGCTGGGCGCAGAGCGTATCGGCCACGGTGTGAAAGCCGCACAGGATCCGCAACTGATGGATTTCCTGGCGAAGCATCAGATTGGTATCGAATCCTGCCTGACTTCCAACATACAGACCAGCACCGTGGCCTCTTTTGAGCAGCATCCGCTGGCGATTTTCCTGCGTCACGGCGTGCTGGCTTCCATCAATACCGATGACCCGGCGGTTCAGGGCATTGAGATTGCTAACGAATATAACGTCGCCGCACCGGCTGCCGGGCTGACGCCAGACGAGATCCGCAAGGCACAGGAAAACGGCCTGACCATGGCGTTCCTGACCGATGCTGAAAAGCAGGCCATTCGCCACAAAGTAGCGGCGTAACGCTTTCTGCGATAATAAAAAAGGGCGGGAATAATCTCCGCCCTTTTCTTTTTGATTCAACCTGTTAAACCGTTTTTACTTCTTCTTTCTTCAGCAGTGCTGCGGCTTCTTCACGTGCCACACGTTTGGCATAGCGTGAGGCCAGTACCGCGCACACCATCAACTGGATCTGGTGGAAAATCATCAGCGGCAGCACCATCGCCCCTACGGCGGCAGCCGGGAACAGCACGTTCGCCATCGGAATACCGTTCGCCAGACTCTTCTTCGACCCGCAGAACACAATGGTGATTTCATCTTTGGTGTTAAAGCCAAACAGACGCGCCACGTAAGTGTTGATGATCAGCACAATAGTGAGCAGAACAACAGAACAGCCGAGGATCGCCAGCAGCGACCAGCCGTTGATCTGATGCCAGATCCCCTGCACCACCGCTTCACTGAACGCCACATATACCACCAGCAGAATCGATGAACGGTCAGTGACGTTGACGATTTTCTTGTGACGCTGTACCCAGCCGCCAATCAGCGGACGACAAAGATGCCCGATGATAAACGGCACCATCAGTTGCAGCACAATAGAACCGATGGCATGCAGGGTGTCAGTGGTGCCGCCCTGTGTATGCATCAGCAGGCCGACCAGCACCGGCGAGAGGAACACGCCAAGAATACTGGATGCCGACGCGCTGCAAATGGCCGCCGGAATGTTACCGCCCGCCACCGAAGTATAAGCAATCGCAGACTGCACGGTCGCAGGTAGTGCGCAGAGATACAGGAAACCGTAGTACAACGTCGGCGTCAGGATCCCCACCGGCACCAGCCATTTCATGCCCAGACCGAGCAGCGGAAACAACGCGAAGGTGCTGAGGAAGACCACAACGTGCAGACGCCAGTGGCTGATACCCGCCATGATCGCTTCACGGGAAAGCTTCGCACCGTGCATAAAGAACAGCAGCGCGATAGCGGCCGTGGTCAGGTAACCGAAGAAGGTTTTATAAATGCCTTCACACGGGAAAAATGAGGCGACCACGACAACACAAACCAGGATCAGCAAAAACTTGTCGATTTTCAGACGTTGTAACCAGGACATGAACCTTCCTTGCAAAGTGAATAACAAATGAAAAATAAAAGTGCCACCAAAGTGACACTTAAGAAGCGTAGACGACGTGTTAGTTCTTGATGACTTTCAGGGTCGCCTGTTGTTCTGAGGACTGCATCCCCAGTTCGAGCATTTCCATCACACGGATAGCATCCGCCGCCGGAACCGGATTATCGCCCTGTCCGTTAATGGCATCCCGCACCCCGGCATAATAAGCCGGGTAATTGCCCGGAATGGTCAGCAGCGATTTTTCCGCCAGTACGCCATCGTGGCTCAGCGTAATCACACCATCGCGCTTGTCGAATCCCCAGTCAGGCTGTGGTAAACGTTCACCGGCTTTCAGGCGATCTTCCTGCGGATCCAGCCCGAATTTCACGTAGCTGCCCTTTTCGCCCTGCACGATAAAACGCGCAGTTTCGGCAACCGCATACACCGTACTGTGCAACACCACGCGACGGCGCGGATAGGTCAGCACCGCGTTGAAATAGTCCACGGCTTTACCGCCGGGGCGCAGTACAGCCAGATCCGCCTGCAACGTTTCCGGCAGTCCGAACAATTGCAGCGCCTGATCCAGAAGATGCGAACCCAAATCGAACCAGATGCCGCTGCCCGGCGCATCACTTTCACGCCAGCGCTGCTGAACCTGCGGTTTGTAACGATCGTAATGGGATTCGAAATAGACGATATCGCCGAGCGCACCTTCTTCAATCAGCGTTTTAACCGTGAGGAAATCCGAATCCCAGCGACGGTTATGAAATACTGACAGCACCTTGCCTTTTTCACGCGCCAGCGCGTCAAGCTCGCGGGCTTCCTCAAGTGTTACGGTAAAGGGTTTATCCACGATAACGTGCTTACCCGCTTCCAGCGCCAGTTTCGCCAGCGGGAAATGGGTGGTGTTGGGCGTCGGGATCACCACCAGATCAATGGACGCATCGGCAAACAGCTTTTCCGGCGAATCTACCACCTCCACATTGGGCCAGTCCGCATGGACTTTGCCCGCATCGCTGCTGGAAACCACCGCCAGCTCAAGGCCGGGCGTGCCATCAATCAGGTGTGAATGAAAGGTTTTACTGGCGAAGCCGTAGCCGACGAGGCCGGTACGCAGGGTCTGAGTCATAGGATTTCCTTTATTTAACGGTCTTACCCGCTGGAGGCTAATCATCTGATTTGACACCAGCCACGCAGGATGAACAAGTGAAAAATTTGCCCTGTCTCTTTGCACCGCCCCCTGCGAAGGGGGAAGGAGTTACCGCCCGATGAACGCATTAATATCTCGCGCCAGTTCCAGCCGCATCCCCTGCTCCCATATCCTCTCTGCCCCTTCCTCCGACATCACCCGTGTCGCCAGCGAGATAAACTTCTGTTTAAGTTGCTCATCTGACACCGGATTACCCGGCGCACCCAGCGCGACATCAACCCGCAGGGTTTGCGATGCGCCCGAACGGGTGAAGAGCGTGACATCCGGCTCGCCGTCGGCGCTCAGGGTGTCGTCTTCCCGCAAATCAATCCGGCGGATCATCTCCAGCAAGGCCGGATCCTGACGTTTATCAGCGTCATACGCCGCCAGCCCTGCGTGTCCAAAGACCACACGGGCGGCGATAGCGTAGCGGATACTCATCTGCGCGGCGGCCAGCGTGGCGATTTCGTTGTCGCCGCACATGCCGTTGAGGAACGGGCACAAGCGCACAACGATTTTTTCGATATCCCCCGCGCTGGCATTCAGTCTTTCCAGCAAAATGCCGGTGGCGTCGATGGCTGAATGCGTGCCACGGCAGGAGGCGTAAGGCTTGATGGAACAACGTTCCAGCTTCCAGATATCCCCCAGTTGCGCGGTCAGCGCTCCCGGCGTTGCACTGGCAGGGGCCAGCGTGGAAAGAAATCCTCCCCATTTATCCCCGAATAACTGCGACGGGCCGCTGATGCCCTGCCTGGCACTCAGCGCGGCCAGCACACCGCCTTCGGCAGCACGTCCGGCGTGCAGTTTTTTACTCTGCGAACCGTCGTGGATAAACGCCCACAAGCCGCCGCTGAAACTGCCGGAGATGCCTAACGCCGAACTGATTTGCGCCGCATTCAGCCCCATTAATTTTCCGGCTGCCGCCGCCGCACCAAACACGCCGCAGGTGGATGTCGAATGCCAGCCTGCGCCGTTATGTGGTGAATATCCGCCACAGGCTTCCAGCACGCGGCGCGCCACGTCATAACCGATCACGACCGCAGTGATAAACGCTTTTCCGCTGACCGGTTGCGGGCATAACGGCAGTACTGCCAGCAAAGCCGGAATCACCACCGCGCCGGAATGATCGCAACCGCCGGTATCATCAAGTTCCAGCGCATGCGCTGCCACACCGTTAAGCAGCGCGGCGTTGCGCGGCGACGTCAGTTCGCGACAGCCCCACACCGGCGAAAGCGGCAATGCGCCTTCACCGAGGATCATCGCCGCCACCTGTTTTGCAACATCGCTGGCGGATCCCACCAGCCCCGCGCCGAGCGTGTCGAGGATATGCCGTTTGGCGCGTTCAACAAGCCGTGGCGGCAAATCCTCAAAACGGGTATTCACCACGAATCCGGCCAGAACCTGCTGTTGTGAAACATTACTCATAGCTGACTCCCGGCGCGGTGTGTTGCATCCAGATTTGCGCCGGATGCGACGCCTCGTTTTGCGGCTGATTCTGCGACCACCAGTCCGCGACTTCGCCGGCCGTCGCCACCCAGACGTCCGGGTGCGAAGTGATGTAATCCAGCAGTTCCGCCAGCATACCAATGCGCCCTGCCGTGCCGATCACTTCCGGATGCAGGCGCAGCACGTAACACAGGCCAAAACGGTGGAAGCCGTCGAAATCCATCTTCATATTGCCGAGGGTATGGCGGTAAGAGGCAATCCGCGACTGCGCCGGAGGCACCGCCGGGCTGAGGTTAAAGGCAAAATACGGCTCGTCTTCCATTTCATAATGCAGCGGCAGTTCCACCAGCCGCGACGCCAGACCATCCTGCATCGGCTGGAAATAGGGTAAATCATCCCCGCGCCAGCCGGATGTCCAGCTGAATCCTTCATCCGCCAGCACATCCGCAAAGCCCGGCGCCCAGTTACCGGCGGGCAAACGAAAACCGCGTGGCACTTTACCCGTCAGCGCTTTCAGCGCCGCTTTACCCCGTTGCAGGCTGTCAGTTTGCTGATGCAACGAAAGGCCGTCAAAATGGACGAATTCATAGCCACAGGTCGCCAGTTCGTGACCGGCACCGTCTATATCACGGATCTTCTGCGGGTTTTCATCCGCTACAATGCCCGGCACACACCACGAGCTGCGCAGGTTTTTCTCCTCCAGCAAAGCCAGCAGCCTGTCGATGCCGCGCAGCGTGCCATAACGCCAGACGGACAGCGTTTTTTCGCGTCCGGCCACCGCAGGCACCTGACTGAGAATGCCGTGAATATCATTGAAATCAACAGTAATCACCACCGCAGAGCGGTAACCTGCGGGCCAGTTTTGTTCAGTCATTGGCATGCTCCTGCATCCACCAGTGCGCGACGTCCCGGCAACGTGCAAACCACACGTCATCCCGCGCTTTCAGGTGAGCAAAAAATGCGTCAAGTAACATAATGCGTCCGGGTTTTCCGCTGATTTTTGGATGGAACAACGTGGTCAGGCTCAGCCCTTCATCCATTGCGCCATCGAATTCACGACACCAGTTATCCAGCGTCAGTTCATAGCTGGCGGTGCGGTCTAAGCCTGAGGGGAAATTCGGCTCGCGGGTATAGGCAATAGAAGCGTAATCGTCCATTTCCCAGCGGCCCGGGATTTCCACCAGCGGGCGATCATGCCCCGCAACGTTGATGAGATAAGGCCGGTCGTCGCCGCGCATACTGCTGGAATAGGTCACGCCCGCCTCCAGTAACATGGCGGGGGTTTCTGCATGCCAGTCACCGGAAGGCGTGCGAAAACCCTCGGCACGGATGCCGAGAAACTGCCAGAAAATCTCGCGGGATTTCTGCATCACCCACAACTGTTTCTCCGCGCTGATGGCGTAAAAAGACTCATGACGGTAACCGTGATACGCCACTTCATGGCCGCGTCCGACAATCGCCTGACACTGTTTCGGCCAGTTCTCCACGACCCATGCGGGGATGAAAAATGTCGCCGGAAGCTGGTGGTCATCAAGCAAATCAAGAATGCGCTCCAGCGCGCGGTAGGGTCCGTAAGCGCCGAAGGTAAAGTAATCCGCTTTCTGCCAGAGGGTGCCGTTAAGCATCGCATCGCCGGTCGGGCCGTCGAGGTCAAACGCCAGCGCCATGCAGCCGCGTTTGTTTTGCGGCCATAAACTGGCCGCCTGTTGTGAAATCGTCATGAGTCAGTCCGTCACCTGAGGTTATTTGCCTTTGTTGATGGTCACTTCCTGGATTGCACCATCCTGCAAACCCCATTTG
Source organism: Rahnella sp. CJA17(1/100) (assembly GCF_963881615.1). NCBI lineage: Bacteria > Pseudomonadati > Pseudomonadota > Gammaproteobacteria > Enterobacterales > Yersiniaceae > Rahnella > Rahnella sp. CJA17(1/100). The sequence goes on from NZ_CAWOJA010000033.1 coordinate 303,062, forward strand.
GTGAGGATTTTCAGATAGGTACCGTCGGCGATCATGTCGGTCAATGCGCCTTTTACCGCGTCAATCAGCGGCTGATCGTCCTTGCTGATCCCCATACCTGTCACCTGATAGGCAAAAGCTTTGCCCAGCGGTTTATAGGTGTCTTTCTCCAGATTCATGATGTACGGCAGGGTTTCGCTGCCCTGCACCACGCCTTCAATACGCCCCTGACGCAACTGGGTGCGCGCATCCGCCGTGCCTTCCGCGCCAATCACCACGATAGCGGGCTTACCTGCCGGAACGCAGTTAGCTTCACTCCAGGCCGCAATTTCAGCCGGGAATGTGGTACGGCGGCTGGTGCCGACTTTCTTGCCGCACAAATCCAGCATGGTATTGATTTCTTTGTGCGCGACGGTGGTATAGAACTGCGGCCCGCTGTTGTAGTAATCGACGAACGTGGCGATGTCCTGACGCGGTTTGGTGTCGGTCATACCGGATAAAATCATATCGACACGATGGGTGGCGACGGCGTTAACCATCTGTTCGAAGCCGATTTCCTGCCAGCTGATTTTGCGGTTCAGGCGTTTGCCGAGTTCCATGCCCAGATCGTAATCCATGCCGGTCAGATTACCGGTGGCCGGATCTTTGAATTCCAGCGGCGGATAGTTCGGCATCATCGCCACTTTAATTTCGTCTTTTTGCTTCAGCTCCGCCGCGCTGGCGACAGAAACAGCGCCGTTCAGCAGCACGCCAGCGGTAATGAGGGACAACAATGTTTTTTTCATGAAGGCATTCCCATAGTCAAAAGTTAACGTCAAAAGGGTCAGATCAGGACGGCAGAAATAAAGTTCTGCGTCCGTGGATTTTGCGGGTTGAGCAAAATATCTTCCGGATTACCACTTTCTATAATTCCGCCCTCGTCCATGAAGACCACGCGGTTTGCCACTTCCCGCGCGAAACCTAATTCATGCGTGACCACAATCATGGTCATGCCTTCTGCCGCCAGGCCGCGCATCACCGCCAGCACTTCGCCCACCATCTCCGGGTCGAGCGCCGAGGTGGGTTCATCAAACAACATCACTTTGGGTTTCATCGCCAGCGCCCTGGCAATCGCCACGCGCTGTTGCTGGCCGCCGGAAAGTTCCAGCGGATAAGCATCACGCTTATGCGCCAGCCCGACGCGTTCAAGCAGCGCCATCGCTTCCTGCGTCGCCTCTTTCACCGGACGCAGCAGCACCTGACACGGTCCTTCGATGATGTTTTCCAGCGCGGTTTTGTCCGGGAACAGATTGAAACGCTGGAATACCATGCCGGTTTTCAGCCGCTGACGGGCAATCTGCCGGTCATTAAGCGGATACAGCTTTTTGCCGTCCATGCGGTAACCGACCAGTTCGTCATCGACCCAGACGCCCCCGCTGTCGATACGCTCAAGTTGATTGATGCAGCGCAGAAATGTGCTTTTCCCTGAGCCGGAAGGCCCGATGATGCACATCACTTCGCCGTGTTTAACCTCAAGATTGACGTTTTTCAGCGCCTGAAACTGATCAAAGTACTTATTGACGTTGACGGCTTTGATAATACTTTTCATGGTCAGGCTCCTGTCAGTGGCTGGTGCGGCGGCGGGTGCCACGGCCAAAATATCGTTCCAGACGGTTCTGCCCGAGCGACAGCACGGTCACCACCACCAGATACCAGATGCCCGCCACAAACAGCAGTTCCATTACCCGCGCATTGGCGAAGTAAATGGTCTGCGCGTTATAGAGCACTTCGGAATACTGGATCATGCTGGCAAGGCTGGTGGTTTTCACCATGCTGATGAATTCGTTACCGATGGGCGGGATAATCACCCGCATTGCCTGGGGCAAAATAATCCGCCGCAGCGCGTGCAGACGGGTCATGCCGATGGATTTCGCGGCTTCGTACTGCCCGAGATCGACCGAGATCAGCCCGGCCCGCACCACTTCCGAGGTGTACGCGCCCTGATTAATGCTCAGGCCGAGCAGCGCGGCGGTGAACGGCGTCATGATATCGACGGTCTGAATGCTGAATACGCCGGGAATGGCGATGACCGGGAAAATCAGCGCCAGGTTAAACCACAGCAACAGTTGTAAAATCAGCGGTGTGCCGCGAAAAATCCACGTGTACCCCATCGCCACGCTGCGCAGGACCGGGTTTTGCGACATGCGCATCACGGCGATAATCACCCCGAACACGATCCCCAGCGCCATCGCCAGCACCGACATCACAATGGTATTGCCCAGCCCGAACAGAATGGCTTTGGCGGTCAGGAACTGCGCCACGTACTGCCATTCGATTTTGCCGTGCGCAAAGGCATTCACCAGCAACGCCAGCAGCAGCAGGATCACCACCGAGGCAAAAATCCGGCCGTAATAACGTTGCGGCACGTAGTGATATTCGCTGAGATCAATCTCTGCGCTTTTCGCGCTTTCCGACATTTTCTGATAAGGGGTCATAAGCCTTCTCCCGCCCGGTTATAAAGACAAGCCAGCGTAGCCTGTAGCCCAGTTCGCCTGCGCCTGCAGACGAATTTTCAGCCGCGCAATTTGCTCCGCCACCCGCACCGGCGCCGTGCCGCCTTTGCCGCTGCGGGCGTTGATCGCCGCTTCCAGCGTCAGGCATTCACGCACGTCAGCGCTCAGGCGTGCGTCTACTGCCAGTAACTGCGCGTCGCTGACTTCGTGCAGCGCCAGATTATGTTGCTCACACACCTGCACCAGTTTGCCGGTGATTTCGTGGGCTTCCTTGAACGGCACGCCACGGCGCGACAGCCAGTCGGCCACTTCAGTCGCCAGCGTAAAGCCCTCCGGTGCCTGTTCGCGTAAACGCTCAACATTGACGGTCATGGTATCGATCATGCCCGCCATCGCAGGCAGCACTAACAGCAACTGTTCGACGGTATCCAGCGCATTACGTTTGTCTTCGATAAGGTCACGGTTATAGGAAAGCGGCAGGCCTTTCATGGTGGTCAGCATGGCGGTGACGTTGCCAATCAGCCGTCCGCTTTTGCCGCGCGTCAGTTCAGCGATATCCGGGTTTTTCTTTTGCGGCATGATGGAACTGCCGGTGGCGTAGCCGTCGTCCAGTTCAACCCAGCGGAACTGGCGCGATGCCCACAGACACACTTCTTCACTGATGCGGGAAAGATTGACGCTCAGCATACTGCCCGCAAACAGGAATTCTGCGACGTGATCCCGGCTGGCCACGGCATCAATCGAGTTCTCACAGGCGCCGTCATAACCGAGATCTTTGGCGGAGAGTTCCGGGTGCAGGGCAATGGCAGAACCCGCCATCGCCGCCGCGCCCAGAGGCGACAGTGCGCAACGCTTATCCCAGTCCTGAAAGCGTTCAATGTCACGGCAAAAGGACTGCGCATGCGCCATCAGCTGATGCCCGAACACAATCGGCTGCGCCTGCTGAAGATGGGTAAAACCCGGTGCCAGCGTATGAATATGCTGTTCCGCCTGCTTCACCAGTGCAGTCTGAAGTTCGAGCAATGCCGCCACAATCTTGCGGGCGTTGTCGCGCAGGTAGAGGCGTAAATCGTTAGCGGTCTGATCATTACGTGAACGCCCTGCCCGCAGCTTGCCGCCGAGTTCGCCCAGCCGCTCGGTCAGGCTGCGTTCGATAAACGTGTGAACGTCTTCATCCCCCTGAACCGGCTGAATAATGCCGGCACGGAAATCCTTCGCCAGTTGTTTAATAGCCTCCACCATCAGGACGGTTTCATTTTCGTCGAGTAAACCGGCGCGGCTTAATTCATACGCATGGGCGCGGCACCCTTCCAGATCATATTCGGCAAGGGAAAAATAATATTCCGGGCTGCGCGATAACGCGCTTAATGCGGCGGCTGGCCCGTGTTTGAAGCGTGCTCCCCACAGTAATTCTGGCTGTTGCGACATAATTTTTTCCTTGTATGGCATAAATGTTGCAAACCTGGATCCGGTGGCATGTCTGACGGTAAGAGAAAATAAAACCCTTCCGGCAACATGACGAATGACACTGAACAATCTGAGGCTTGCAAGGTAATAACGAGTGAGGCTACGTGAATTTGATGGTGTAGATTTTAAAGGCGGGGGTAAATATTAATTATGGAAAGTCCACTTTCCAAATCAGGAAACACATCACCCGCAAAAAGTGATATTAACCAGCACAGCCTTGGCGTCGCCGATTTAAAACTTTTGCGCGTCTTTAAAACTGTGGTGGAAGCCGGTGGCTTTACCGCCGCATGCAATGAACTGAATATTGGTCTGGCGGCGATCAGTAAACAAATTTCTGATCTCGAAATCCGTTTTGGCATGAAACTTTGCACCCGAGGACGCGAAGGATTTTATTTAACCGAACACGGTAAAGTGGCTTATCAGGCCTGCCTTGATTTATTTTCATCCATCAATCAGTTTCGCGACAAACTCAATCACGCCCGTCATGAACTGTTTGGCGAGCTGAATATTGGCATCATCGACAACACCATCACTGACCCGCAATCGCCCGTAGTCAGTGCGTTGGGTGAGATTTACCGTCAGGCACCGAAGGTCAGTATTCGCCTGCACGCCACTCAGCTGGACGAGATTGAACGCGGGATTATCGACGGACGTTTTACCTGTGGCATCATGCCGGTGTATCAGGAAAAACCGGAGTTTGATTACTATTTCCTCTATCATGAAATGGCTTATCTTTATTGCGGCGACAAACATCCGCTGTTCAGCGTCCCTGCCGCTGAAATAAAAGAATCACAGATCAAATCGTCGCACATGGTGAATCATTTTTACGCCAATCACAGTAAAAAAAATATCTTTTCGGATGTCACTTCCACGCACGCCATTGCGGTGCAAGTCGAAGCCGTCACCATGCTGCTGATGACGGGAAATTATCTCGGATTTCTGCCTGAACATTACGCCAGTACATTTATGGGCGGAAATAAACTCCGCGCACTGATGCCGGAGAATATTGAAATTGCCACACCGTTCAGCCTTGTACTGAAAAAAGGCGCACCGTTTAATTCGGTGATGACGTTATTTTACAACGCCCTTAAACAGGCATTAATCCCCGTTCCTGAAGCCAGAGCCAGCTGACCGGCTTATGCACCCTTTGTATATCACTGTTTTTCTGCACCCTGAAGGTGCAAAGAAAGTCATGTTGTGGTGCGGATTATCACTTTTAATTATAAGTTCATTTACCTTCTTCTCATTAATTATCTAAAAATGTATAACATCAAAGCCCTGCATGATTTCCTTCTGCGATTTCAACTGTGGCGCAGTAATTGCTTCACCCACTTGTCTATACAGGGTTGCACATTAGGATTTTTATTGGCCGTCTTTTTCTCTTCCCACACCAAGCGAGGAAATTATGTCACCTTCTCAGACCTTTACGGGTTTCTTCAAAAACAAACTGGCTCTGGCCTGTTGTCTTGGCGCACTCAGCACATTCAGCCTGAGCACCTCCGCCGCTGCACCCGAAGCGGGCACGTTCAAAATGGGCATTGAACCCTGGCTGGGTTACGGCCAGTGGCACGTCGCACAAAGTCAGGGCATTTTTAAACAACAGGGGCTGGAGAAGGTCGATATCATTAACTTCGCCGAAGATAAAGACATCAACGCCGCCTTAGCCAGCGGCCAGATCGACGGCGCAAACATTGCCACACATACCGCGATGGCGATGGTCTCTGCCGGTTTGCCGATCAAAGTGGTGCTGTTACTGGATCAAAGTGAAACCGCAGACGCCCTGCTGGTGGGCAAAGACATCACCACACTGAAAGATCTGAAAGGCAAGCAGGTGGCCTTTGAAGAAGGCACCACCAGCGACATTCTGTTGCACAGCGCCGTTAATTCTGCAGGTCTGAAATGGAGTGATATCACACCGGTGCCGATGCCAGCCGATTCTGCGGGCAGCGCGCTGATTGCCAAACGCGTCACTGCTGCCGTCACTTATGAACCCTATATTTCTGCCGCGAAAAAACAGGACCCGTCGCTGAAAATGCTCTACAGCGGCTCTTCCGATCCCGGCCTGATTGGCGATGTGCTGGTGGTCCGTGATTCCGTACTGAAAGAAAAACCGGGGCAAATCGCTGCGCTGATTAAAAGCTGGGACGCCGCCCTGACCCACTACCAGGCCAATACCACAGCGGATCGCGCCATCATTGCCAAAGCGGTTGGCGCAACGCCTGCAGATCTGGAAACCGCGTTTGACGGCGTGAAATATTACTCGCTGGCGGAAAACAAACAGGTGCTCAGCCATTCCTTCTCCGACCAGACCTTCGCCCACGTGCTCAAAGCCGCCACCGCCGCCGGGCTTATTCCTAAACCGGTAACCGCCGCCGGGGTGATTGACGCCAGCTTCGTGAACAGCCTGCCATGAGTTCGCGTCGTAAACCGCTCAATCTGATGGTGATTGGCCGCCTGCCGTCGCGCAAAGTGTTCGTCGGCATTGCGGTCACGCTGTTCGTGATCCTGTTTCTTGCCTGGGGGCTGGCAACCCGCAGCGGCGCGATCCCGCCGATTTTCCTGCCCAAACTGACCGATGTCTGGCTGAAAATGGTCAGTCTGGCGCAGGACGGCACGCTATGGAGCGACATTAAAAGCAGCCTGTACCGCATCAGTATCGCCTTCGCGATTTCCTCAGTGATGTCGATTGTGATTGGCGTGCTGGCAGGCTGTTACGGTTTCTTCAAAGCGCTGACCGAACCGCTGGTGGACTTTATCCGTTACATGCCGGTGGTGGCGTTCGTGCCGCTGACCATTCTGTGGACCGGCACCGACGATGTGCAGAAATTCCTGATTATCTGGATCGGCACATTCTTCCAGCAGGTTCTGATGGTGATCGACGCCGTGAAACGGGTGCCCGGCGATTTTGTCGGTTTAGGCCGCACGTTAGGCATGCCGGACCGCAAAATCTTGTTCCGCATCGTTTTACCCGGTGCACTGCCGGGTATCTGGGACGCACTGCGCATCAGTCTCGGCTGGGCGTGGACATGGCTGGTGCTGGCCGAACTGGTGGCATCCACGTCCGGGCTCGGTTACCGCATCGTGGTGTCGCAACGTTTCTTCCAGACTGACACCATCATCGGCTACATCTTGCTGCTGGGTATTCTGGGTTTAATCAGCGATCAGATCATGCGTGCACTTGAGCGCGTGCTGTTCCGCTACAACAAGAGGCGCGCCTGATGTCGGTGTTAACCATTTCCCATCTGCACAAAAGTTTTCAGGTTGGCAAACAAACGCGCGAAGTGCTGCACGACATCAGCCTGACACTGGCGGACAATGAATTTGTTTCGGTGGTTGGCACATCCGGCTGTGGCAAAAGCACCTTATTGTCGATTGCAGCCGGGCTTGAGGATTACGACAGCGGCGACGTTCAGGTGGATGGCAAAACCATTCGCGGCGCGGGCATTGACCGTGGCGTGGTGTTTCAGTCATACACCCTGTTGCCCTGGCTGACAGCGCGTCAGAACATTGAGTTTGCGCTGAAAGCCGCCGGATTCAGCCGCGCGGAATGCCGTGAAAAAGCCAGTCAGCATCTCGAACTGGTGCAACTGACGCAGTTTGCTGATGCCTGGCCCGCGGAGCTTTCCGGTGGCATGAAACAGCGTGTCGCCATCGCCCGTGCGCTGTCTTACCGCCCTAAAATCCTGCTGATGGATGAACCCTTTGGCGCGCTGGATGCCATGACCCGCCACCAGATGCAGGAATTACTGACCGGCATCTGGGAGCAACACCGGCTGACCGTCATGTTCGTCACCCACGATATTGAAGAAGCGGTATATCTTTCTGACCGCATTGTGGTGATGGGCCCCGGCACGATTGCCGCGACTTACGACGTGCCATTACCGCGTCCGCGCCGTGAGGAACTGACCGCCAGCCCTGAATTCACTGATCTGCAACGCCAGGTCCTGCACACTATCCGCAGCGGCCATCCCCGCGCTGCACTGGCCTGATAACCGGAGATTGACCATGTCTGCACCTTTTCAAGCCGTAACTTTTCATGATTTAAGTGATTCGTCTGAACTGCCAGCGGAGCTGTTCAAACGCACGGAAGCCGATTTGTCGTTTTTCACTGAGCGCGTTGCGCCGATCATTGAAGCGGTGCGTACCGAAGGCGATGCCGCCCTGCGCCGTTTTGCCCGCGATTTCGACGGCGTTACCGCGCCGCATATGAGCATTCTGGCGGAAGATACGGAATTCGAAACGGCGTTTGAACGCCTCGATCCGCAGGTAGTGGAATCGATCCGTTTCGCCGTCGAAAACGTCCGCGCCTTCCATGAAGCACAAAAACCGGAAGACATGTGGATGAAAGAAATCCGCCCCGGCGCCTTTGCCGGTGACCGCCATGTGCCTATCGATTCCGTAGCCTGTTACGTGCCACGCGGCAAAGGCTCATTCCCAAGCGTGTTACTGATGACCACCATTCCGGCGGTGGTCGCAGGGGTAAAACGCGCCATTGTCATCACCCCGCCAGGCCCCGACGGGAAAGTCGATGACGCCACGCTGGTGGCCGCACGTCTGGTTGGCATTACCGAAGTGTACAAATGCGGCGGCGCACAGGGTGTCGCTGCCGTGGCATTCGGCACGGAAACCGTGCCGAAGTGCCTGAAGATAGTCGGCCCGGGCAGCCCGTGGGTGGTGGCCGCCAAGCGTCAACTCTCGAATCTGATCGACCCCGGCATTCCTGCCGGTCCAAGCGAAAGCCTGATCCTCGCCGATGACACCGTGGACGGTGCGCTGGCAGCGCTGGATCTGATCATCGAATCAGAACATGGCCCGGATTCTTCGGCGTATCTGGTCACCAGCAGCCGTCGGGTCGCTGAACAGGCCATCGCCGCACTGCCCGGTTACTGGGCGCAGCTCGATGAAAAACGGGCCGGATTCTCACAGGCCGTATTATGCGGAACCCACGGCGGCGTGGTGCTGACAGCAGATTTCACCGCAGCCGTTGAATTTGTGAATCAGTACGCGCCGGAACATCTGGAAATTCTGGCCGAAGAACCGATGGCCGTGATGGGCAAAATCCGCAATGCCGGTGAAATCCTGCTGGGCAATTACACACCGATCACGCTGGGGAATTTCGTCCTCGGACCGAACGCAGTTCTGCCGACCAATGGCGCAGCGAAAACCGTCGGGCCGCTGTCTGTGTTCGATTACATGAAACGGATCTCCGTAGGCTATGTCACCCGCGAAGGCTATCAGCCGCTGGCCGATAAAGCACACGCCTTTGCATTGTATGAAGGATTCCCCGGCCACGCGCTGGCGGTATCGGCTTTACGCACTGAGATCATCAACAAAAAAGGCCAGTAACGATGAGCAATATGACGGGCAGTGAACCGCTGGCCGCGCAGGCGCGTCAGTTAGTGCAGGCGGGAGAATGGCAGCAGGCGGCAGACGTTTTGCGCCAGCTTATCGGCGAAGTCACCGGCGTGGCTGCCGGTCAGCTCACCATCAACCGCGATCAGTACAGCCTCAACTCTCTCAACGGCACCGTGACCCTTGAGGATGGCCGCGCCCTGTTCTTCAAATATCACAATGAAGAAGGCGAAGATAAAACCATCGAGGAGTATTACAACGCAGAATTGCTGCGTGAAAGTGGCTTTCGCGTGGATGTTCCTGTCTATGCCTGCGGCGAGCCGGGGCGGCAGATTCTGATGTACACCCTGCGCCATGACCGGCGCATGGCGGACATCTGCCGCGATATCGAACAGCAGCAGGCGTGGGACCAGGAAGCGGAAATCGAAGAGGCACAGCGCCGCGCTGACCGCGATATTCTGACCCATACCCTGCCGACGCTGAAACCCGGCTCAGTCAGTGCGGTGGCGGCCGAACCTGTCCATCAGTTGTTCTATCACCGGCTAATTTCTCCGGAAAACCCGGAAATCACCGCGGGTTTTGGTGGTCGCGTGGCCCGTTTTTACGTCGGTAAAACCTTCCGGCTGGAAGATGAGGAACTGGAATGGCAGACACTGAGCAACCTGCGATGGGTAATCAACGGCGTGGCTTATCAGCACAGTTTACGCCAACTATTCAGTGAAGCAGGCGTCCGCCTGGCACCGGCGGCACTGGCCGATCACGGGGTGATTACCGCGCACGGTGACGCGCATAATGCCAACGTCTGGTACGACACTACAGAGGAAATCCCGCAACTGGTCAGCTTCGACCCGGCGTTTGCCGGTCGTAATATTCCGGCGCTACTGGCGGAAATCAAAGCCACATTCCACAACATTTTTGCCCATCCGCTGTGGCTGTATGAACCTGCACGCTGCGGCGAACTTTACAAAGTAACCGTGATGCGTCGCGGCGACACGTTATATGTCGATCATAACTGGCAGTTAACCCCGCTGCGCGCAGCGTTTTTACGCGACAAAGGCGAGGAATACTGGCAGCCGTTACTGACGCAACTCGCCCGCCACGGCTGGCTGCCACCCCACTGGCAGCGGATCTTCCGGCTCGCCATGTTCTGCTGCCCGACGCTGGTACTGGATTTACGCGCCGGAGGTTTCAGCGGCCATACGCCAACCAGTTCCGCCCTCGGGCTGGCAATGGCCGTCATGCTCGGCAGCGAACCGGTCGAAGATACCGATGAGTTCAGCGACTGGCTGGCGCGGATAAGCCCGGTGGGGAGACCCTGATGGCCTCTCCTTTCTCCCTGCAACGTTTCTCGCTGCAAGGCAGGCGGGTACTGATCACCGGCAGTTCACGCGGCATTGGTCAGGCCCTGGCTTCAGGTATGGCACAAGCCGGAGCCAGCGTCATTGTCTGCGGGCGTGATATCACCACGCTGAATGCCGTTTGCGAACAAATCCGCCAGCAAGGCGGTGACGCCACGCCGCTGGTACTGGACGTCACGCAGCCCGCCACTTTTGCCGACGCTTTCGCCTCGCTGCCCGCACCGCCGGATGTGCTGGTTAACAATGCCGGTACTGAACAGTTATGCCCGTCGATGGATGTCGACGAAGTGCTGTGGGACCGCATTCTGACCACCAATCTTAAAGGCGCATTTTTCTGTGCCCAGGCCGCAGCACGGCTGATGGCTGAAAATGGCGGTGGCAGCATCCTGAATCTGTGCTCCCTGACCAGCCAGGTCGGCGTGCCCGGCGCTGCTGCTTACGGCGCATCTAAATCGGCGATGGTCGGCCTGACACATACTCTGGCGACAGAATGGGCCTGTAAAAACATCCGGGTGAACGGCATCGGACCGGGATATTTCAAAACAGACCTGACCGCTGAGTTTTATGACAACGCCGCCTGGTGCCGGCAGATGCAGGCAAAGATCCCGCTGGGAAGATTTGGCGAACTGGAAGATCTGATCGGCGCAGCGGTATTTCTGAGCAGTCCGGCCGCGGCGTATATCACCGGGCAGGTGCTCTATGTGGACGGGGGATATCTGGCGGGGATCTGATGTCAGACACGGGTTGGCTCAGGCCCCGTGCAAGCTCGGCGTTCAACCGGAGTGTACATAAGTTACTGTTTTGTCTGTAATACCCCACCCCAACCCTCCCCCTTCGCAGGGGAGGGAGCCGACCGGGTTGCTTGTGGGATTGGCTTTTGCTCCTCCCCCTGCGAAGGGGGAGGCCGGGAGGGGGTATTAATGAAAAACCAATAAGTTAAAGCTTGCACGACACACCTGAAACTCTAAAAAACCTTAAATTCTCGCCCCCATTTCCTCCACCCTTGCAATTGCCGCATACAGCGCCTCCGCCGTCACCTGTTCTGGCATATTCGCCATATCCGGCGCATGCAGTGATGCCTGCACAATACTTTCCAGCTCATCCTCATTAAGATCGGCAATCTCACTCAGACGCAGCGGCACAGCGCAGGCTTGCGCAAGTCTGACGGCTTCCAGCAGTTCCTCATCACTGCGGTTTTCCAGCGCCAGCAGGCACAGGTTGCCGAAGCCGACCAGCAGACCATGGCCGAATTCACGGGTTTTATCACAGACCGTGAAACCTTCATAAATGGCGTGGGATGCAGCGGCATGTGCCCCGCTGCTCATCAGCGATGTCAGGCCCGCAAACATGAAAATAGCATCGAGTACCTGATCCAGCCCGGCGTTCGGTTTACCTGCGCGGACGGCGTCGCAGGCCACAGGGCCGTAAGATTCGATCAGGTCATAGCAGATCCGGCTGTTGGCGCTGGAAGAACGTGCGACGCCGCTCAGCTGGCCATGATGACTGCTGATGGCACGGAATTCATACCATTTTGCCAGCGTGTCGCCAAGGCCAGCAGCCAGCCAGCGCAACGGGGCAACAGCCAGAATTTCGCTGTCGATGACCACCGAAGCCGGTGCCTGTGGCAGCGGGAATAAATCCCGGAAATGACCGTCGTCGTGGTAACGGATGGTCAGCGGCGTGACGGCGGCGCAGGTCGCGGCAATCGTCGGAATCGTCACAACCGGCACATTGGTTTCCACGCCAACGGCTTTGCAGGTATCAAGAGATTTGCCGCCACCCACACCAATCACGATATCGGCTTTTTTATCTTTAACGATTTTAGCCAGGCGGCTGATATTGCCCTCACTGCTTTCCCCGCCAAACCATTCGCTGCCAACCAGTTCCACGGCGGAACCCTCAAGCTGGTGGCGGATTTTATCCCCCACGGCGGCCAGCGACTGATGGCCACCAATCACCAGCGCACGCGTACCCAGCAGTGCGCAAATGTCACCAAGCTGAGAGATAACGCCGGGGCCGCGCAGGATTTGCGCCGGGAAGATAATATTCTGTGCCTGCATAACTGCCTCTCCGTGATTTTTGTATTTGACGGGTCTGATGAAAATTCTCTGAAGATGTTTTTGTTATTACTTCAAATCAATAGGGTTGTTGACGCAACAAATGCGGCCCAAGCTGGCGAACCGACGTGCAGCCAAGCTGCGCCATCGTGCGGTCAACTTCCTGCAAAATAATCTCCAGCGCCCGTTGCGCACCCGCCTCACCGGCTGCGGCGACACCATATAACATCGGTCTGCCGAGCAGCACCGCATCCGCGCCCAGCGCCAGGGCTTTCACCACGTCAGTGCCACGGCGAAAACCGCTGTCGATGAGGATCGTCGCCTGCGAACCGCACAGCTTGCGGATTTCCGGCAGCACTTCCAGTGCACTTACCGAACCGTCGAGCTGACGGCCGCCGTGATTTGACAGCACAATGCCATCGGCTCCGCTCGCAAAAGCGAGCTGTGCATCTTCCGGCGCGAGGATCCCTTTGATCAACAATGCACCCTGCCACTGGCTGCGGATCCAGCGCAGTGTTTCCCAGTTCAGACGGGTATCCATCTGCGCTGAAAAGTAGCTCGCCCCGCCCGCTCCTCGTTGTTTATCTGCCGGAACGTAGGGTTTGAGATTGCCGAAACCGGGCATTCCTGCCGGTTTTAAGGTTCGCCAGACCCAGCCCGGATGCAGCGCGACATCAATCATGCTCAGCACCGATAGCTTCATCGGCCGTCGGTAATTACGCTTATCTTTTTCGCGGTTACCGAAATGCACCGCATCAACCGAGACCACCAGCGTGGTGCAACCGGCTGCTCTGGCGCGCTCCAGCAGGCTGGTGGTGACGCTCCGGTCTTTGAGCACATACAACTGAAACCAGTGCTGGGGCAGATTTTGTGCCGCGATTTCTTCAAGCGAAGCGGTTGAAACCGTGCTCTGGATATAGGCGATACCCGCACGTTTCGCTGTACGGGCCAGCATGGTATCCGCGCCGAAACGCAACATGCCGTTATAGCCTGTCGGTGCAATCAGTAACGGTGCAGAAAGCCGCCGCCCGCACACCTTGACGGACAAATCGCGCTGGCTTGAATCGTTCAGTACCGGCGGAATAAAGCGCCAGCGGCCAAAAACCTCACGGTTATCCTGCAGCGTTTGCTCATCATCCGCCCCGCCTTCAACATAGCTAAACGCAAAACGGGGCAAGGCGCATTTAGCCTGCTGGCGCAGATCGTCAATGTTCAGCGCAGCACGTTTCACTCCACCTCCTCCGTCAGGATACGTTTCAGGCTGTCGATAAACTGCCGGTTATCCTGTTCATTACCGATGGACACGCGGATCCAGTTTTCATAACCGGTTTCACGCCAGGGTTTGATAATCACGCCATAAGTAAGCAAGCGTTGTGCCAGTTCCGTAGCCGGGCGGCCGCAATCGAAGAACAGGAAGTTGGCATAGGATGAGGCGACGTTAAAACCGAGCGCGGTAAGTTCGGCCGCCATGTCCTCACGCAGTGCGGTGACCAGCACAATGCTGTCGCGGACATGCTGTTTATCCTGCAATGCCGCCACGGCAGCCACCTGCGCCGAACGGTTGATGTTGAAAGGTGTCCGCACCCTGTCCAGCAAATTCACCAGTTCAGGGTGACTGGCTAAACCATACCCCACCCGCAGCCCGGCCAGCCCGTACGCTTTCGAGAAAGTCCGCAGCACAATCCACGGTCGTGGCTGCTCAGCCAGCACCAGCAGACTGTCAGGATAGGCAGCGTCGGTTTCGCAATATTCGAAATAGGCTTCGTCAATCACCAGCACGCAATCCGCTGGCGCGGCATTAATAATGCGGGTGAATCCTTCCCGGTTAAGCATGCAGCCCACCGGATTGGACGGGTTGCTGAAAATCAACATTTTGGCCGGTGTGCGCAGTGCGGTTTCCCAGGCTTCAACATCAAATTCCTGCTGTGCATTCACGCCGACCATCGTGACATCCGCCCCCATCATGCGCGGGAAGATTTCGTGTAAACCAAACGAGGGGATCAGCGTCACAACACGGTCGCCGGGGTTAAGAAACGCCAGCGCCAGCATATGCAAAATGTCTTCAGAACCGTTGCCGATAACAATATTTTCGGCTGCCACGCCGGTATCTGCTGCCAGCGCGTCACGCAGCACCGCACTCGATGCATCAGAATAAATCGCACTGAAACGGGCATCCGCTTCTAACGCCGCCACCACCTGCGGGCTGGCACCAAGCGGGTTTTCATTACTGGCCAGTTTGGCAATATGAGTCACGCCGTATTTTTTTTGCACCGCATCGGCCGAAAGCCCGGCGTTATAAACGCTCAGTGACCGCGCCCCGGGCCTTGCCAGATTTTTCAGAAGCTGTTGCTGCTTTTTAAATGCCGAATCAAGAACTGCCAGATCTGAAGCCATTACTTACCTCACACTGTAGATATGCTCCCGAGTATGCCGTAAATCAGCGGATTTTTACGCCACTTTTTGCAGCATTTTCCGAATGTTTTTGAAACAAAACGGGCAACGGCCTGCGCCACTGCCCGTGAGGTTTGTTCAATTTAATTTCTCAATGAATTAATCACTTACCATTATTACTTTGCGAGCATTGGCAAATTCAGGTGATGACGTTCAGCACAGTCTTTTGCCTGTTCATAGCCAGCGTCTGCGTGGCGCATCACACCGGTTGCCGGGTCGTTCCACAGCACGCGGTCAAGACGGGCATCGGCTTCCCGGGTACCGTCAGCCACAATCACCATTCCGGCGTGTTGCGAGAAGCCCATCCCGACCCCACCGCCATGATGCAGACTGACCCACGTTGCGCCGCCCGCAGTATTAAGCAAAGCGTTCAGCAGCGGCCAGTCGGAAACTGCATCAGAACCGTCTTTCATGGCTTCCGTTTCACGGTTTGGTGAGGCAACAGAACCGGTGTCGAGATGGTCGCGGCCGATAACCACCGGCGCTTTCAGCTCGCCATTACGTACCATTTCATTGAATGCCAGACCGGCAATATGGCGCTCTCCCAGCCCCAGCCAGCAAATACGCGCCGGTAACCCCTGGAAAGCGATACGTTCGCGCGCCATGTCCAGCCAGTTAATGAGGTTTGCGTTATCGGGGAACAGTTCTTTCAGTTTGGCGTCGGTTTTGTAGATATCTTCCGGGTCCCCGGAAAGCGCCACCCAGCGGAACGGGCCTTTGCCTTCACAGAACAGCGGACGGATATAGGCAGGCACAAAACCCGGGAAATCAAAGGCATTTTCCACGCCTTCGTCTTTGGCAACCTGACGGATGTTATTGCCATAATCGACCGTCGGAATGCCCATTGCATGGAAATCGAGCATTGCCTGAACGTGTTTGGCCATCGACGCACGGGCAGCTTTCACCACCGATTGCGGATCTGACAGTCGTGCATCCTGCCATTTTTCCAGGCTCCAGCCTTCCGGCAGATAGCCGTTCAGCGGGTCATGTGCCGAGGTCTGATCAGTGACGATATCCGGGCGCAGACCGCCTTCTTTTGCGCGGGCAACCAGTTGTGGCATCACCTCTGCGGCATTGCCCAGCAGCCCCACGGAAATGGCTTTTTTCTCGGCGCAGGCTTTTTCAATCATGGCCAGCGCTTCATCAATGCTGTGTGCTTTGTAATCGAGATAACGGGTGCGCAGACGGAAATCGATGCGCGATTCCTGACATTCAATTGCCAGTACGCAGGCTCCGGCCAGCACGCCCGCCAGTGGCTGGGCGCCGCCCATGCCGCCCAGACCGGCAGTCAGGATCCATTTGCCGCGCAGGTCGCTGTTGTAATGCTGGCGTCCCGCTTCCGCGAAGGTTTCATAAGTACCCTGCACGATGCCCTGCGCACCGATGTAAATCCAGGAACCGGCGGTCATCTGGCCGTACATCATCAGGCCAGCTTTATCCAGTTCGTGAAAGTGATCCCAGTTTGCCCAGTGCGGCACAATGTTGGAATTGGCAATCAGCACGCGGGGCGCATCGGTATGGGTGCGGAAAACGCCAACCGGCTTGCCGGATTGCACCAGCAGCGTTTCGTCTTCACGCAGCTTGCGTAGACTGTCAAGAATGCCTTCAAACGCCGGCCAGTTGCGCGCTGCTTTACCAATGCCGCCGTAAACCACCAGATCTTCCGGGCGCTCAGCGACATCCGGATCGAGGTTGTTCTGGATCATGCGGTATGCCGCTTCAATCAGCCAGTTCTGGCAGCTCAGTTCCGTGCCCTGCGGCGCACGAACAACGCGGGCAATGGCCGTTTTTTGTGGAGCGTTCATCATCGTTTCCTTCTCTGAAATAGGGTGTTTGAATCAATCTTTACAGGACAAAAGTCATCAGGCAAAGCTTGGCAGCAGCGCTTCAATCGCCGCAGGCCAATGCTCGCGGGAAGCCCACAGACGCATCATTTCAACGTCCGGTGCCATCAGGCGGTCTTTTTCAAGAAACGCCACGTTTTCACGGATAGCTTTCATTTCATTTTCCAGCGTCGCTGAACTTTGCAGCGGACGAAGGAAATCAATACCCTGTGCGGCGGCCATCGCTTCAATGCCCACGACCACGCTGGTGTTAAAGCACATGTCACCCAGACGGCGGGCGGCGTAGGTTGCCATGGATACATGATCTTCCTGATTCGCCGAGGTTGGCAGGCTGTCAACGCTGCCCGGATGCGCCAGCGATTTGTTTTCCGACGCCAGTGCCGCTGCGGTAACCTGCGCAATCATAAAGCCGGAGTTCACACCGCCGTCATTGACCAGAAACGCCGGTAAACCGGAAAGCCCGGTATCGAGCAGTAACGCCATACGACGCTCGGAAATCGCGCCGATCTCAGCGACGGCCAGCGCGATGATATCGGCAGCAAAAGCCACCGGTTCGGCATGGAAGTTACCGCCGGAAATCACGTCACCGTTTTCGGAAAACACCAGCGGATTATCAGAAGCAGCATTGGCTTCGATGCGCAGGATACGGGCAGCGTGGTGCAGGTTATCCAGACAAGCCCCCATCACCTGCGGTACACAGCGGATGGAATACGGATCCTGTACGCGGCCGCAATCTGCATGAGACGTGACAATGTCACTCCCGGACAGGATCTCGCTCAGTGCCGCCGCCACCCCAATCTGCCCCTGCTGGCCGCGGGCTTCATGAATGCGTGCATCCAGCGGTTTTACGGAACCTTTGATGGCTTCCAGCGACAATGCGCCCGCCACCAGTCCGGCAGAAAATACGCGTTCGGCTTCAAACAGACCGGACAACGCCAGCGAGGTGGAAACCTGTGTGCCGTTAAGCAGGGCCAGCCCTTCTTTCGGCCCAAGTTCAAATGGCTTCAGGCCTGCCGTCGCCAGACCTTCAGTCGCCGACATTTTTTCGCCTTGCACCGTGACCTGCCCCTCACCAATCAGCATCAGGGAGAGATGCGCCAGCGGCGCTAAGTCACCGGATGCCCCCACGGAGCCTTTCTCAGGAATACACGGATAAACACCGGCATTGAACAAGGTAATCAGTGCGTCGATCACCTCAATGCGGATGCCGGAATGGCCGCGAGACAGGCTCAGCACTTTGGTCGCCATCACCAGACGCACCACGTTATCCGCCAGATCCTTGCCGATGCCGACGCTGTGCGACAACACCAGATTGCGTTGCAGTTCCGCCAGACGCGCCGCCGGAATACGCGTCTGTGCCAGCTTGCCGAAACCGGTATTGATGCCGTAGACCACTTTCCCCGACTCAACAATGCGGGTGACCGTTTCCTGCGACGCCAGCACGCCTGCGCGCGCCTCCTCAGCCAGTTCAAGGCGGACATTGCCCTGATAAATCTTGCGCAGCATCGGCAGATCAACATGACCTGGTTGCAGGCGGCAAAGGGTTAACGCATTGGATGAAGAAGCCATAATCTATTCCTGTATAGACAAGTGAAACCGGAAGTAAACCCGGCTAAGGACGCAGCCCGCCGGGCATTTACGCATTACATGACGAATCTACAATCTATTCTGTACAGATGCGGGGCGGTGAAATCAGTGATCCATTGCCTGCATCGTTTCGGTACGAATTTCTTCGGTAACCCGCGCTTTCAGCGCCATAAATTCCGGCGACGTTTTCAGGGTGTAGTCCCGCGGATGCGGGAAATTAACCGCCACTTCGGTTTTGATCCGCCCCGGCCGGGCACTGAAAATCGCCACCTTATTAGCCATGAAAATCGCTTCGTCGATATCATGTGTCACGAACAACACGGTTTTGCGCGAGGATTCCCAAATCGATAACAGCAGTTCCTGCATCATCACGCGGGTCTGATTATCCAGGGCGCCAAAAGGCTCATCCATCAGCAAAATTTTCGGATCATTCGCCAGTGCGCGGGCGATGGCGGTGCGTTGCTGCATCCCGCCAGAAAGTTGACGCGGGAAGTGCTGCTCAAAACCCCGCAGCCCGACCTTATTAATAAAGTAGTCGCTGCGCTCTTTTTGCGCTGCCTTACTCACGCCACGCTCCTGCAAACCGAAACGGATGTTCTGTTCAACGGTCAGCCACGGAAACAAGGTATAACTCTGAAACACCATGCCGCGATCGGCACCAGGGCCGTCCACCTGTTCACCATCGAGCCACACTTCGCCACGCGTTGGCTGATCCAGCCCGGCGACAATGCGCAGCAGCGTGGATTTACCACAGCCGGAAGGCCCGAGAATGGTGATGAAGTCGTTTTCATCAACCCGATAATCCACCGGCAACAGCGCCTGCGTTTTCTCGCCCTTCGGGCCGGTAAAAATACGTTCAACCTGACGGACACTCAGTTTCGGATGGCTCATCACAATGAACTCCATACAAACAGCCGGCGGTTGGCCGCTTTGAACAACAGATCGGAGAGCAAACCAATGCAACCAATCACAATAATGCCGAAGATCATTTGCCCGGTATTGAGCAGTGCCTGACTGTTAACAATCATGTGTCCGATACCGCTCGAGGATCCGATAAGCTCCGCCACAATGACATAAGTCCATGCCCAGCCGAGCACAAGGCGCAGCAACTCAGCAATTTCCGGTGCCGCACCGGGAATGATCACCCTGCGCACCACACTCTGGTTGGTGGCGCCCAGCGTATACGCGGCTTCCACCAGGTCACGCCGCGCTGCTCCCACGGTTACCGCCACCATCAGGGTGATCTGGAAGAAAGAGCCGATGAAAATCAC
This sequence comes from Rahnella sp. CJA17(1/100), assembly GCF_963881615.1. NCBI lineage: Bacteria > Pseudomonadati > Pseudomonadota > Gammaproteobacteria > Enterobacterales > Yersiniaceae > Rahnella > Rahnella sp. CJA17(1/100). The sequence goes on from NZ_CAWOJA010000033.1 coordinate 322,920, forward strand.
CAGAACTTTCTGCATTTCACCAATACCCGCCCACAGGATCAGCAACGGCACAAACGCTGACGCAGGCAGATACCGGCAAAAGGACACAAACGGTTCGAAAAAAGCTTCGATCAGTTTGTAAGACCCCATGAGGATGCCGAGCGGAACGGCAATGGCGCAGGCCAGAATAAAGCCGCCCAGCACGCGCATCACCGTCATACCTATATCAGTCGTAAAATCAAAATCGGTAAAGAGTAAAATCCCTTCCTGCAACATGCTCGCCGGGCTGGCGAGGAATGTCGGGGAAACAAGGCCGGTAAACGTCACCAGCGCCCACACAGCAAAAAACAGCACAAAGAAACAGAACCCGAGAAACCAGCGACGCCGCGACGCGACCGGACGCAAAGGCACCATCATCGGGTTATGCCAGACTTTTTTGCTTGCCGGCAACGGTGCCGGCTCGCGTAAGGCTGACTGCGAAGTCACATGTTGTTCTGCTGTCTGGCTGACAGGGCTGTTCATATCGCGGTCCTTCATGGCTATTTCACGTACTTCGCGTCATATAACGTATTGATATCCGGCGTTTTACGCAGAATTTTCATCTCAGTCAGCAGGCGCGCCGCTTCGTTAGTGAAGGTCACAATTTCACCGCTGAAGAATTTCTGATTGGCCTCACGATCCTGCCAGCGCAGATAACTGGATTCTTCTGCAAACTGTTTGCCGGTCTCTTTCACTGCTGCGCCCATGATCTCGTTGGATTTCTCCGGTTCTTTCCTGATCATATCCAGCGCTTCAAAGTAGCTGTTCACCAGCGCCTGAGCGGCTTTAGGATTTTTATCCAGCCAGTCTGGCGTACAGCCCAGCGTGTCCATCACCATCGGATATTCCAGCGTCGTTGCCAGAATCTTCCCTTTATCCGGGCTCTGACGGATGTTGGAAAGATAGGGTTCATAGGTCACTGCCGCATCATTCTGTCCGGCAATAAAGGCATGCGCAGCGGCATCCGGCCCGAGCGTGGCGAGTTTGACGTCTTTCATCGTCATGCCGTTTTTATCGAGGATCCACGCCAGCAGGAAGTAAGAAGACGTACCCGGTGCATCCACGCTGATGGTTTTGCCTTTCAGATCGGTAATCTTGTTGATACCGCTACGCACCACGATACCATCTGCGCCGTAAGATTTATCCAGCTGTACGATTTGTTTGATCGGCACCCCGCTGGCGTTCCAGGTTAAATAGGTTTCCACGGTGGTCGCCGCACATTGCAGGGAACCGGAAGCGATGGCCAGATGACGCGACTGCTGCGGCACCATTTTCAGCGTGACATCCAGACCGTTCTTTTTAAAGATGCCCGCTTTGTCTGCCAGGGTCAGTGGTGCAAAACCGGTCCAGCCAGAAATACCAATAGCAACCGGCGTATTCGCCGCTTGCGCCACGCTGACTGTCACACTACCCAGCGCCACTGCCAGCCCTAACAAAGACAACGAACGCTTCAGTACAGCCCTGGAAATCATGTTGCTCATCTGCCACTCCTGCCAAAGTATCTGTCTCGGGGGAAATGCCTGCTGCAGTGAAAGCCGCAGGCAAATTACGCTACTGTATATTCTTGTCTATACAAGTCAGTCGACAATATTTAAGCAAGCTTTATGCCAGTTTCTGCACATGCACTTTTACAACATTCAGCGCCGGTTATGGGGCGTTTTGCGCGGGCTGATGAATCAATTCGGTGCGCGCCATGCTCCCTTTTAGCGCAATCCTGTAAGGTATTTATCAGCTGATCGCCGCCCACAACAGCAGGCATCTCTGTTGCTGAGCAACGGGGGTCAGACTCACTGAACCCTGTTGCGATTGTGCCGCTGTCTCAGACCAGTAATACCCCTCGCCCGCCCTCAGCAGCGGGCCATCCGCCAGTTGCCACATCCCGCTGATGACATAAATCACGCCACCTTTTTCCCGCGTCACCGTCAGGTGTTCACGTGCGGCAATCACCCGTGCGGCACATTCAGTACGTCGCGTCATGATGTTAAAATCAGTTGTCACTCCTCCCATCAGGCGGGCATGGAGCGCAGTATCACCGCTGAAGGCAAAAGGCTCACCAGCGACAACGAGTAAGTGATCGACATCAGGCTGTGCCTCTAAATGCACACCTTCCCCGCTCAGCAAGGTGATGGAACGGTCAATACCGGGAAATGCCGAGAACGGGCCGTCCTGTGCGATGGTGGCAATGCTGGCGCGCCAGTCAAAATCATGGCCACCGGCAGGGAAACTGAAGATTTCGCGGGTTTCGCCACCGCCGTTACGCCACGGGCTGACCGGCAGGTCATCGAAGGTGAAATGCTGCCAGGCAATCATGCAACGTCCCCCGCCAGCTGACGGAGAAGCGCGAGGAAATCCGCCGCCGCAGCCTGTTGTTGTTCATGCTGGCCGTTCACAATGCGCGCAATACCGCCGACATACACATCACGGATCTGCCCGGTATTACCGGCGAACAGCCAGCGGTTGAGCAGTTCACTGTTTTTTGCGGCGGCAAGATAGGGATCCTGCCCGTCGAGCACCAGCCAGTCGGCACGATAACCCGCAGAAAGCTGCCCGATAGCCGCGCCGCAAGCCTGTGCACCGCCCTGTAATGCCTGCGTATACAGCACATCGCCTACAGAATTTTGCGCAGAGGTCGTCAGCCGGTTACGTCGCTGGTCACGCAGGCGTTGCCCGTATTCAAACCAGCGCAGTTCTTCAACCACGTTCAGGGAGACATGGCTGTCGGAACCGATCCCCCATCGACCTGACTGCGCCAGATAATCGACGCCGGGGAAAATGCCATCGCCCAGATTAGCCTCGGTGGTCAGACACAACCCCGCGACCGCCCCGCTGTTTGCCATGCTCGCCAGCTCGAAACGGTCAGCGTGCGTGGCGTGGATCAGACACCAGCGGGAATCAATATCCAGATTGTCATACAGCCAGGAAATCGGGCGCTGCCCGCTCCAGCCCAGACAATCGTTCACTTCTTTCTGTTGTTCGGCGATATGAATATGCACCGGCAGGTTTTTATCTGCGGACTGCAACACCTGCTGCATTTGTTCCAGCGTGACTGCGCGCAGGGAGTGGAAGCACAGTCCCTGATTTTGCAGGCTTTTACCGCTGAGTTGTTTGCGGATAATTTCCTGTTGTTTGAGGTAACTGTCCGTATCCTGAATAAACCGTTTCTGTCCGGCCTGTGCCGGTTGCGCGCCAAATCCGGCGTAACTGTAAAGCACCGGCAGCATGGTCAGTCCGATGCCGGTTTGTGACGCGGCTTCACTCAGATGGGCAGTCATTTCACCGTGGTCGGCATAAGTCTGACCGCTGATATCGTTATGCAGATAGTGGAATTCAGCCACCTGCGTGTAACCCCCTTTGAGCATTTCGATATACAACTGACGGGCAATGACACCCACCTGCTCAGGCGTGAGGCGCTGCACCATGCGATACATCAGCTCACGCCAGGTCCAGAAGCTGTCCTGCGGATCACCGGCGACTTCCGCCAGCCCGGCCATCACCCGCTGAAAGGCGTGCGAATGGAGGTTCGGCATGCCCGGAACCACCGGGCCGGAAAGGGGAAGACACCCCTGCGCATAGTTGTCCGGGGTCACCGCAGTCAGCATTCCGGCTGCATCGACGTCCAGCCGCACGTTATGCGCCCAGCCATCTGAAAGTAAGGCGCGTGAAGCAAAATAAGCAGGCATAACAGCATCATTCCTGAACAGTAAGAAGAAACATAAATGCAATTTTACGGAAACAATTGCAAAACTTTTAACCGACTTGTCTATACATATACATATGCCTGATTGCGCTGTAAACTTGCAACAACCCTTTTTTTATAAATTTAGTTTTCCGTCACGCCCTTTCCGTTTACTTTCCACTGATGGAAAATGCCGGGCGAACAGGCAAGCTTTCCCAATATTTCTGGAATTTCATTGAGTGAGGTAAGAGACATGTCGGAGCCCACACCACTTTCTCAAAATGGTGCCGCGCCACATCAGGTCACACAACAACAGGGCGTGTCGCAGCAGACATTGTCCGAACTGGCGGCCGCGATGAGCGATACACCCGCACCGATTTATCAGCGGGTGAAACAGGCGATCATCAGCCAGATCCGCGCCGGTGTCTGGAAACCGCATCAGCGGGTACCTTCTGAAAGTGAGCTGGTCAATGAAATTGGCGTCAGCCGTATGACCATCAACCGTGCTTTGCGTGAACTGACCAGCGAAGGTTTTTTGATCCGCATGCAGGGAGTCGGCACGTTTGTGGCCGAAGCCAAGGCCTACACGCCGATGCTGGAAGTGCACAACATTGCCGATGAAATTGCCCAGCGCGGTCATCGCCACGACAGCAAGATTCTGGTGTGTGAAGCGCGGCTGGCGGATGCCGATCAGGCGCTGCAACTGGGTATCGCCACTGGCACGATGATGTTTTATTCGCAAATTGTTCATTACGAAAACAACGTCGCGGTGCAGATTGAAGACCGTTTTGTGAACCCGGAAACCGCACCCGATTATCTGCAACAGGTGCTGAACAAGCAGACGCCCTATACGTACCTGATGGAAATCGCGCCGCTGACGGCGGGTGAACATCGCGTTGAAGCCATCAGCGCCAGCGATGAGCAACGCGAGCTGTTGCAACTGAATGAACATGAGCCTTGTCTCCTGATCCACCGCCGGACCTGGAGCGGCAGCCGCGTAGTGACTTCCGCGCGCCTGATTTACCCGGGTTCCCGCTATCAATTATTTGGACGTTTCACCAGCCACGGCTGATTCCGGCACACCTTAATGGCGGCTTTGTACGGCCGCTATCTCTTCGTTCAAATTTTGGAAGACGTCTCGTAATAAGAAAAAACTATCGCCGGGCGCCTTGCCGGTTTAACGGTTATGCGTTAGGTTGACTTTAGTTGTCTATACAAGATGAATTCAGCCTGGAGCCCGTCATGCCGGTAGCGATATCCCCTTCTTTTTCTTCCGAACCCCCTTCCCGTTGTGACAGCGTATGGCGCGGTGCCACGCTGGTCACCATGCAGGACGGGCATTACAACCTGATTGAAAACGGGGCGATTGCTGTCGCAGGCGGGAAGATCGTCTGGACCGGCCCTGCCGCAGATTGTCCGGTTTTCGCAGACGCCACACAGCATGAATTCAGCGGCGGGATCATCACGCCGGGCTTTGTTGACTGCCATACGCATCTGGTATTTGGCGGCGACCGCAGCGCAGAATTTGAACAGCGGCTGAACGGCGTCAGCTACGCAGAAATCGCCGCAGCCGGTGGGGGAATTCTCTCCACCGTCAATGCCACCCGCGAGGCCACCGAAGATGAACTTCTGGCTCAGGCGTTGTTCCGCTTACAGCCCTTGCTGGCCGAAGGCGTAACCTGTGTTGAGATTAAATCGGGTTACGGGCTGAGTGTAGAGAGCGAGCTGAAGATGCTGCGGGTGATCCGCCGGTTAGGTGTCATGCTGCCAGTCGAGGTGAAATCCACCTGCCTTGCCGCTCATGCCCTGCCGCCGGAATTCAAAGGACGCGCTGATGACTATATTGACCTCATCTGCGACACATTATTGCCGGTGGTTGCCAGTGAAAATCTGGCCGACGCCGTCGATGCCTTTTGTGAACATCTGGCGTTCTCACCGGCTCAGGTTGAACGGGTTTTTAATGCCGCAAAAACCTTAGGTTTACCGGTTAAATTACACGCCGAACAACTGTCTTCCCTGCATGGTAGCGCCCTGGCTGCACGACATCATGCGCTGTCAGCCGACCATCTGGAATACGCCACTGCAGAAGATGCTCAGGCAATGGCCGCCAGCGGCACCGTCGCCGTATTACTGCCCGGGGCCTATTATTTGCTGCGCGAAACACAATGCCCGCCGGTGGATGAGTTCCGCAAACATCGGGTGCCGATGGCGCTGGCCAGTGATGCCAATCCGGGCACATCGCCTGCGCTTTCATTGCGTCTGATGCTGAACATGGGATGTACCTTGTTCCGCCTGACGCCTGAAGAAGCGCTGGCCGGGATCACCTGCCATGGTGCACGTGCGCTGGGTTTACAGGACACGCACGGCACGCTGGAAGCGGGCAAAGTCGCTGACTTTATACACTGGCCACTGTCGCGTCCTGCCGGGCTGGTTTACTGGCTGGGCGGTCAGTTGCCCTGCACTGTTGTTTTTCGTGGAGAAGTACGAGGAGAGTTCCGTTCATGAGCCTTTCAACTGCCAATGTTATCGCTGAACCGTACCATTTTATCCAGGGTACAGCGCCGTTACTGATCAGTATCCCTCACGCAGGTACACATCTGACGCCAGAAGTCGCCAGCGGTCTGAGCGAAGCCGCCCTCCCGCTTTCCGATACCGACTGGCATATCCCGCAACTGTACGATTTTGCGCGCTCACTGGGTGCCAGCATTCTGGTCGGCCAGTATTCACGGTTCGTTATCGATCTCAACCGGCCTTCCGACGATAAACCGCTGTATACCACTGCCACCACGGGTTTGTATCCCGAGACGTTATTTGATGGTCGCGCGACCTTCAAACCAGGCATGACGCCGACAAATACCCAACGCCAGCAATATTTGGATCAAATCTGGCAACCGTATCACCAGAAAATCCAGTCAGAACTGGCGCGCATGAAACAGGAATTCGGTTATGCACTGCTGTTTGATGCGCATTCCATTGCATCGGTGATCCCGCGTCTTTTCGACGGCCAGTTACCGGATCTCAACCTCGGCACCAACAGCGGCGCAAGCTGTTCACCGGCGCTGAGTGAAATCCTTGAGAGAACCTGCCAGCAACAAACCCGCTTCAGCCATGTGCTTAATGGCCGTTTTAAGGGCGGATATATCACGAGGGCTTACGGCCAGCCTGATATGGATATTCACGCTGTTCAGCTTGAGCTGGCGCAGGTGAATTACATGGAGGAGATGGAGCCATTTGCCTACTCGCCTGATAAGGCGGCTGAATTGCAGGTGTTATTGAAACAGTTGCTGGAAGGGATGGTGAGATGGGGGACGGACAGGTATAAACAAAGCGCTGTTTAATTTCGCTTTTCGCTGGCCGCTAAGGGTAAAACCTGGGTTGCCACCCAGACTAGGCTTAAGGTCAAGACCGTGGGCGTCGGCCCACACCGACCAGAGACCCGGTAACGCGCGGGCCTCTGGACTCCGCGCTTTTTCACTGCGCGCTATCGCTAGTAAATCATGTTTCAGGTATCACAGTGACAGGCTGGAAATCTTGCCGCTACGCGGTGCCTTCATTTCGGGATTGCAGCCTCAGGTCTGCAACCTCTCATTCAGCAAGCTTTCTGAAACGCCCGCACGATCTTAAATTCAAAGACAGCCTGTTTTTCGTCTTTTTAATAAGTTGATTGGCGTGCTCAAAAATGGCACCGAGTGAATGGTTCGAGACCCGAGGCTCGAAACCTGAAACTCGGGAATCGCGCAGCGATGACATTTTACGCCACTCACTGTTGCTAATGAACATGTCCGTCGTGCCCGCGATAGCGCGCAGTTTAAGACGTGGGAGATCCAAGAGGGGCCCGTCATGGCCCCTTTTGGTCGGTTTCGGCGATCAAAGCAGAGTGATAGCCGTTATTAATAAACCGAAATTGTCTCGATCAAGCCCTCGCTGCAAGCGAGAAACCGCCCTAATGCACGATCTGGCATTATTTAAAGTCCGCATACGGCACTAAAGGTTCCGGCGGCATATCCAGATCCCCTTGCCAGCCGCTCATCGAATATCTCGCGTAGAGCAGAAAGTGGCTTGGCGTGTAATCCTTCGCCTGCTGAATATCAATCCCCCCGCCGACGGTCCAGTGAGAACTGACACGCCGTTCGAGCAGTGCCTGCAATGTATAGCCAAAACCGGATCCACTGCTGCCGGTTTCGATGGCATTTTTATCCGGTAATGAATCCGGGATCAGATTCTGGATCGGATAGCGTTTCTGATCGCTGGTTGAGGAGCGCGACCAGGAGACCGAACCGCCAAGCTGCCATGACCAGTTCTCCGTGCGCTGGCGATAACTGACCGGTACGGAGAGTGAGAAGTATTGCTGCGGACTGTAGTAACCCCCCTGTCCCAGCGTGTAACCGCTGAGATCTTTCTGGTAATGCCAGAGCATGGAGCTGAGGCCCACCGTGGCGCGGCGGTTATCTTCGTTAATGACTTTGTAGTAATAGCCCCCCATCAGGCGTTCGCGGGTGTTGTCTTCGACATTTTCACCGGTCAGCTGATGCGCGCTGAGATCAGCCCACACGCCGTTAGCCTGCCCCTGATCGTAACTTAATCCCAGGCTGGCACCGGTCGCACGAACGCCGCCCCAGGTGGTGCCGGTCCCCGGATCTTTTGCGCCCGCGAAAGAAAGTAACGAACTGGAAACCGGACGGCGTGACACCGTGGTCGTCCAGCCGATATCGCCCCAGTCACCGCTGTAAGCCAGCCCGCCGACCCAGTCTACAACCGGGAAACCCAGTGGCGTGGTGCCTAAATCGCCTTTCCATTTGTCATTTTCCCATCCTGCGCCAAGGCTGACGCCATTGGCGTTCTGGCTGCGGTAACGGCGGCAGTTTTGATCGCTACAAGTCCCGAAACTGGCTTCGTAATTACCGTCTTCGTTATCAAAGGTTCCGGCATCCATCCGCACCCAGTCGGCCCTCAGGAATCCGCGCCCCTGATAAACCGGCATATCCGCCTGCAACATGGTGGTGTTGGCCGTGAGATCAGATTTCCCCGGCGTGCCGCTTGATGTCCACGAATCGGTGTCCAGCGTGAAATTCACATCCTGCTGACGGTACAGATCATGCGCGTCTGAACGGATACCGCGTTTCAGCCAGTCATCCGTGGCATTGTTGCGGGTCAGGCGCGTATAGCTGTCGTTATCTTCTGGCACTTTACCGGTGATGCCGCTGGCGACCATCGCCTGTGCGTAATCCTGACGCGCCGTTTGTGGCTGTCCGAGTTGCTGCTCAAGGTTGGCGGCGTTGCGATAAATCAGCGCCTTGTCTTGTCCGTCCGGCTGTGAACGCGCAGCCGTTTTCAAGGGTTGTAACAGCGCCGCCGCTTTGGTGGTTTCACCGACATCACGCCAGGCCATGGCGACCTGTCGTTGCTGATTCAGGCTGAGTTCATGCAGATCAGCCTGCTGCAACTGCTGTTTCGCCTGCGAGGTATTACCGGCAGCAAGGGAAGTATCAATGGCGGTCAGGGTTTTACCGAGCTGAATGCGCTGCGCCATTTCGCGCATGTTGTCGTCCCATTTCGCCTGCGGCAAGGTATTGAGATGGTGCAGTGCGGCGTCGTCACGATCGGAACCGGACAGATACAACGCATAAGCGTAAACCTGTTGCGGATCCACCGGACGCTTCGCCGCAAGCTGTGCAAAAGCCGCATCCGCCTGCGCCGGTTCACCCGCCTCACGCAGGGCACTGGCATAATGGTAGGTCGTCCAGACATCGTCCGGATTGAGTTTCAGCACCTCGCCGTAGCGGTTCGCAGCCTGATTCCAGTTGTGTTCGGCGGCATATTTTTGCGCCTGTGCAGTGACAACGTCACTTTGCAGTCCACGCTGTTTATCGCTGAGTTTCGCCTGCGATGCACCAGGCAATGAATTAATGTAATCCAGCGCTTTTTGCGGCGACTGACGCTGATAGATATTCGCCAGCCCGCGCTGGGCGCTACTGTTATCGTGCTCCAGCTTCAGTGCGCGACGGTAAGCCTGCTCCGCCTGCGTGTCATTTTTGCGCTCAACCGCCACATCCCCAAGCCCGATCTGCGCCCACGGGTCGCGGGAGTCCAGACGTTGCGCCTGGTTGTAAGCCGCTTCGGCCTGATCAAGCAGCCCGGTTTTCAATGCCTTATCGCCCTGCTCGATTTTCAGCCAGTAACTGTTGGACCGGATCAGGCTGTTCCATTTACCCGCGTTATAGCCATCTGTTTCGGCGGCTTTCGCCCGCTGAAACAAAGTCAGCGCCTGCTGGCGGTTACCAGCGCGGGAATAAGCCAGCCCCATCGCACCGAGGACTTCAGCATCGTCAGGTTGTGCCTGCAATGCCTGCTTCAGCGGCGCAATCGCGCCGGTGGAGCCACCATTATTAATCTGCGCCAGACCACGGAGTCGCGCCTGATAACGCGGATCGGCCAGTAACGCCTGCTGGCGCTGAAGTTCCTGCTGCGCGGCAATCACCTGCGGACCGGTGTCGAACGTGGCGATAAACTGTTGCAAGGCATCGACGCTCGGGTTGCCCACAGGCTGGTCCTTAATCTTCTGCAGCCATAAATCAGCGGCCGGAGAACGCCCTTCATTGGTGGCGGCGATTTGCTTAATCAGCCCGACAGCTTTGGCGTTATCCCCTTCGTCAAACGCCATCTGCGCCAGTTGCAGACGTAACTGCACATCACCCGGATACTGATTATTCAGCGCCTGAAGCTGTGCCTGCGCACGGGCTTTTTGCCCCGGCAGCCGCGCAATAAGTTGCCAGTATTCTACTGCCAGATCCAGCGTTGGCGGCTGGCCACCAAACAACTCATCATATTGCGCTTTGGCTTCATCGAGCCGCCCTGCCGTTGCCAGTAACCGCGTCTGCTGGAGTTTTTGCTGCATTTCCGGGGAGGCGATTTTCAGGCTCAGCTGCGCCTGCCGGTATTCATCCGAACCAGGCGAAACCTGTTTAATTTTTTCCAGTTGCTGCTGTGCCTTGGCCTGATCGCCTTCGCGGAGAAGCAAACGTAAACGGGCGGACATGACTTTCGGGTTTTGCGGATCCATTAATTCCAGGCGAAACAGGGACTGACGCACCAGATCGTCCTGATGACTGGCTTCACCGACCCGCACCTGTTCCAGTAACCATTGTTCCGGTGAAACAACGGGGGCTGCAACCGCAGGCGCAGCCAGCAAGGCCAGCCCGATCGTCAGGGCCAGTCTGCCGCGCAAAAACAGGTTTGTGCGCTGTGTGTTCACGGACTTATTCCTGGTCATCATCAGACAGACGACGACGGGCCAGAGAACGCAAACCGGTCCACAACAGGATTGCTGCCAGAATCACCACGATCACCGCCATAACCGCCAGCAATACCGGATGGTTCGCCAGGGCGTTCCATACCCGCTCCCACCACGGCAAATGGCCAGCATAATAGGTATCACCGACTTTCAGGCTGCTGACGCCGGAATCACGCACCACCGCCACCGAGCCAAAGACCTGCGCCCTCTGTTTGCTATCCTGCATCGACTTGTTCAGCATTTCGAAGCCCTGCTGACCGTTTGCCATCAGCGCGACCACGCTGCGCTGATCAAAGTACGGCGACTGTAACCCGACAACCGCCGCAATCGGGCCTTGCGCACTGATTTGCGCGCTGGCATCCACCCGCGCATCGCTGGCCGGTGCCGTGTTATCCGGTAACGACGTCTGGCGGACTGGCGTATTCACCGCATCGCGCGCTGCCTCGATCAGTAAGCTGGCCTTTTTCTCATCGCGCATGCTGTCGTCACGCAAATCCGCAGGCAGATTGCCGATCACCAGCAGATCGGCGTCGGTGGATTTTGCTTTTGCCGCATCTTCAGTCAGCCCCACGCCAAGCGCCGGATAACCGGTGAGTGCGCCAATATTGCCCATCGTATCAAGCAGCGTGGTTAACTGAACCGGTTGCGGTTGCGGCTGAACCACAAGCAGCGTCTGGGATAAATCCGCCAGGCGGCTGAACGGGAAACCGGCGTTGGCGAAGGCGCGCAAGTCAGGCATCGCCATGAAATGGCGGTAACCGGAGAAGTCGATAGTGGAGCTGTCATCTATCACCACATGATTTGGCACGGTGTTATAGGTTTCACAGCGCCCTTCGGTGCCGCTCGCCAGCAGCGAGGTGTAGTCAAAATCGAAGCGGATCTGGTTAACCGCACCCAGTTTCAGCGCGGGAATATTCAGGTCTTTGCTGCCATCCAGCAGCCCCTGTAACAGGGACAGATGCAGTAATTGTGAATCCTCATCGTGTCCGGTTTTCAGGGTCAGATCCTGCACAAACTGGTTATTCAGGCTGATGCTCAGGCGAGAAGTGTTTTTCAGCTGTGGCGAGGTATAACGGTACTTCAGCCGCATATCGATACCGGAGCTGTTAATCAGGAACAGATCCGGCGGCAGATTAATGTTGAGCGTGATCGGATTCGGCTGGATGCCGTCAGACTGTAACTGTTCCGCATACTGTTTCAGTTCGCCAAAGTTCATCGGGCGATCGGTACGCACCCAGTTTGGCGCGTCATACGGCTGGCGTGGCTGGATCCTGTCCACTTTATCGACGCCGATCGTTTCGCCACGAAACAGGATATTCCCCTGCGCAATGCCTTTTACTGCCGTCAGTAAGTCCTGATCATCACGACCGAGGATCAGCAGCATTTTGATGTAAGGATTATCCGGGCGGCTGATCATCTGCACCACAGGCCCTTTCACCGGCGGCAATTCTTTGAGGAAATCAGGGCGTTTGCCATTGGTTGCAAACACCACCGCGTGGCTGTCCGGCAACTGGTTATACAACGTCGGGAAGGATTGCCCGCGCCACTGGGCTTTGGTGCCGAACCAGGAGGCCAGAATCGCCGCTGCCTGTTGCTGGCCGGCATCCGGAGACGTGGCAAAGACCATCGGCAGGCTCAGCGGACGACTGTCGCGCGCATCAAAGAACGGTACCGGGAAATGTGCCAGATCGTTGCTCAGCGGCAGTTTCTGATATTGCAGGCTAAGCGAACTGCCCTTGCCGATTTCCAGCCACAGGGTGGTGTTCGCCGGGTTTTCACAGACGTTCTGGTAGTGACCAATAAACTCCAGACGGATGCGGTTGAAGTCGGTGACATAACGCGGGTCAATGGTCATCTGCAGGTGATTTTTCTTGCCGAGCTGGTCTTTATCAATCACTTCAACGCCCATCAGCTGGTCGTTGAGATACACCTTAAGATGCGACTGAACCGGGATCAGCGATGGCGACGGCGTGAACTCGAGATTCAGTGTGGCCTGTGTCACGACTTCGTCACTGCGCACACCGAACTCAATCTGTCCGTTCGGCTGAATACCGCGCAAGGTGATGGCACCCGGCTGCGGTGCCACATCGGCAAAAGGTAATGTCACGCTGCGCACCGGCGCACCCGGAATAATCATCGGGTTTACCGCAGGCGCCACCATCGGCAGGGTCACTTCAGGCGCAGGCGTGGTGTTGCCCGGTACAACCGGTGCAGGCGCCTGTTCACTGAAGGCCGGAGCCACAGAACCCAACGCCAATGTCATCAAGGCAGATGCCATAAAAGTGGTTAACGGAAGTCTTTTCATTGTTTTGTCATCATCAGGTTGTATTCATCAGGCTGAACGGCAAGCGGCGGATTACGCGGAGCGAAAGACAGCAGCCAGCGGCCAAACGTTCGGGTTCCGGACGCCAGCGGACGGTAGCGTTGCGGGGCGATGTCCAGCATCCGCAGATAGCCACGGATCCCCAACCCCAGCACCTCACGCAGGCTTTCCATCGGTTTGTCTTCAGGGAAGTTGTCTTCGCGTAATACCCAACTGTCGGCCCGGGCAAACGTACATTGGATGAAATCGATATGTTGTTGGGTGGTTAATGGCAGTAACTGCATGCCGATGCTTTCACCAAACACGCGGCTGATCTGCATCGGGAAGGTATATTCCTGTTGTCCACGGTGAAGCAGTAACGTGACGTTGTCACCGGCATGAAACTGGCTTGCACTCGGGGTTTCCAGTCCGACACCGTTGTCGGAGTAGTCCTGAATGGTGCAGACATAAATGTGTCCGTCGGGTTTTAATAGTGACGCGGGCATTCTGGCTTCTACACGGTGTGCCTGGCGCACCTGTTTGGATTCGAACGCCACGGCAATCGCCCCGCCCAGAATAATCATGTTGTAAATCACCCACGCCATACTCACCAGCACCGTCAGGATTTCATCCGGGCGGCCATAGACAATGCGGTAGGCACCGAAGAATAAACCGGCCAGATTGAGCAACATCAGGATCTGATACGGGCGGCTGATTTTCCAGTCAACGTAAGCGTGCTTATTCAGGCCGCCTTTGGCCGTGACGTTGAAAGCCCCGGCATGCGGATTAAACAACGCCACGGTGGTCGGCCTGGCGATATACCAGGCCAGCACGGTTTCGTAGATTTCATTCCAGAACGAATGGCGGTATTTGCCCTGTACGCGGGAGTTGGTCAGGCTGGCATGGATCATGTGCGGCAAGACATACAGTGCGATGGCAACGGCCGGTGCATAAATGATGTAAGCATGCAGCAGCAGAAACGCCAGGGGCGCTGTGAGGAAGATCAGGCGCGGAATACCGGCCAGAAAATGCAACATGGCGTTGGCGTAACACAACCGTTGCGCCAGCTTCAGCCCTTTACCAAACATCGGATTGTCGAGGCGGAATATCTGTACCATGCCGCGCGCCCAGCGGATCCGCTGGCTGATGTGAGCAGAGAGGCTTTCTGTCGCCAGCCCCGCCGCCTGCGGAATACGAATATACGCCGACGTGTAACCGTGGCGGTGCATCCGCAGAGACGTGTGCGCATCTTCAGTGACCGTTTCTACGGCGATACCGCCGATTTCATCAAGCACATCGCGGCGCAATACGGCGCAGGATCCACAGAAGAAACTGGCATCCCACAGGTCGTTGCCGTCCTGCACCAGTCCGTAAAACAGTTCGCCTTCGTTTGGCGTGCGGCGCATACGGCCCAGATTACGTTCGAACGGATCGGGCGAGAAAAAATGATGCGGCGTTTGCAACATGCTGAGTTTTTTATCTTTAAAGAACCAGCCGACCGTCAGTTGCAGGAAAGAACGGGTCGGCACGTGGTCGCAGTCAAAAATCGCCACAAGCTGGCTTTTCGCCTGTTTCAGTGCGTTATTGATGTTGCCCGCTTTGGCATTTTCACGCGTTTCACGGGCGATGTATTTCACACCAATTTCATGGGCAAAATCGGCGAATTCCTGCCGGTTGCCGTCATCAAGCAGATAAATGGTCAGTTTGTCCCGGGGCCAGTCGAGACCCAGCGCGGCGTACAGCGTCGGTTTCACGACGCTGAGATCTTCGTTATACGTCGGGATCAGCAAATCCACCGTCGGCCACGTCGAGACATCCGCAGGCATCGGCACCGGTTTACGGTTAAGCGGCCAGAGGGTCTGGATATAGCCCAGCACCAGCACCGTCCAGGAATAGGTTTCCGCACCTAACAGAAGCAGGCCGCAAATCAGACTCAGCGGATCTTCCCAGTTCAGCGTTGAGGTGTAGCGCCACCATAAATAACGGCAGGAAATGGTCAGCGACAACACGATCATCATCAGCGCCGGGAAACGCCCCGGAATACGGCGAATAATCATCGCAATGCTCCACAGCAGCACCACGAAGACGAACTGTGCGATGTAACTAAAAGGCTGAGAAATACAGAACATCGCCAGGGTGAGCGCCACCAGTGCGGTCATCCAGACCAGAATACGTTTACCGAGACGGCTCATTTTGCCGATACGGCGCGTGACCTTAATTTCCAGCAGACTGTGTGTGACCTGTTCAGGCAATAATTCGAGCCACAAATGGACTTTTTTGCGCAACTGCTGTGGCCAGCGGGTGTGAATCACACGTCCGCGCCGGCTTTCAGCAGGCAGGATGATCAGCAACCACAGGCTTTGCACGATATAGCGCAGCGGATCGGCAAGACGCGGGCGCGACGGCGAAATCTGCGGATACCAGCGGGTGCGTTGTGCTTTAACACGCTGCCAGACAGGGGATTCAAAACGCAAAAACAGCCAGCTTAACGCCACGCAGAAAATCATTACGCCAGCGGCGGTCCGTGAGGAGTGGCTGGCGCGATAGTACCGGTAGCGGTTTTGTAATTCGAAAACTACCGGCGGCACCAGAAACAGGTTGAGCACGCGGTTCATTTTTCCGGACTCCGCCGCATTGTCTGGCTGTGCACGTCCCCTGAATGGCGCAAATGCAGCAGGAACCAGTTCGCCAGTGTGTTAATTTCGCGACTGATTTTACTGTTACTATTCCATTCCCCTGCCGGTTGTTTCGCCGCCAGTGACTCCGCCATGGCTTCGTCGCGGTGTAAAATCACCGGAATCAAAACGGGTAAAGTTTCCTGCCATAACAGCAAAATATCCTGCTGTAACTGACTGGAAGGAATGAACTGATTGAGCAGATAGCGCCCGTTGGCTGGCAGCACATACTGATGTAAACGGGTGTGTGACTGGGTATCGGCGTGGAGAAGCACTACCGTACTGTCGGCAATATTTTGCGCGGTCAGCGGATCGGCTGCCGGAGAGTCGATCAGGATCCAGTCATATACGCCGGTATTTTTAAGCTGAGTGATCGCCTTTTGCCAGTCAAAATCCGGCTGACTGGCGTCGCCGGTCGTGGCATGCCCGTAAGGCAGGAAATCAAGATGAGAGTGGTAACGCAGTGCGGAGTTTTGCCACGGCTCTCCTGTATTGTGCGCATAGCGCCATCCGCGAGCCTGAGCGAAAGGCATACCAAAGTGCAATCGCAGTAAGTTTTCCGGTGAAAAGTCGATGACCAGAACCTTTTCATTTAATTGCGCAAGACCCCAGGCCAGTGCAGCCGTGACTGAAGTGGTGCCTGTACCGCCACGAATTCCCTGTAAGGCAATGACAGCCATATTATTTTTTCTCCGCGCCGCGTTCACCGTATTGCGCCAGCTCAGCCAGTAGCGGCCAGCGGGACATTAGTTGCGGAATCTTTTCTTTACGGGCTATATCGACATAATTTAATTCTGATAAAGAAAAAAGGTGACTCAGTGCAAAGAAATCATCATCTTTCGTCGGTTCAGATTCCTCCGGGTCTACAATATTGGCTCCCACCGATTCTTTCTCCCTGCTTCAATCTAAATACTGATACCACGACAGCCAAAATGCGCTGACCTGTCTGGGCTTTTTAGTATCAAACATTATTGTGAAGTATTATGATTATTTAATGTAGCAATGATAGAATTTATTATACTCACATTTCTCAGTGTGTCCCAAGCAGACTTTTAATCAAAAACGATACAAGCAGATTAACTATATGGCACTCTCCTTTTCATTGGGCATGAAGCAATTCTGGAATGGATTAGCCCGGATGCAGGCTCAGGGGCTTTACTGGGTTAACACCGAAAGTCAGGAAGCCGCTTATCATCTTTGCGGACAAACGGTTGAGGCTCAGCAAGGTGAAGTTCCGGTCAACGTTTTTTTCCCACAGCACAATTTAATTTGCACTGCACAAGAAAACAGGCTATCTGACGATGATATCCTTCTCACTTATTTAAAAAAATATCAGAAAAAAACGTTTTATTACCTGTTAGCGAATGGGAAGAAAGCATTTCTCTCTCTTGCAGCGGATATTAATCGTTTGCCTGCTCACTCAGCCTCATTAATGATTCTATTACTTCCGGTCAGTACCTGGCAGGCGCTAAATGATAAACAATGGGTCCGCTGGCTGAGTGAAATGAGCGCATGTGTCAATAATAAAGGTGCAACGATCCTTATTATCTGCTATGGAGCCGGTATTAATGCGGTTAAAACTCAGCTTCATTTATACCATCGCAATATATGCGGTCTTGCGGATTTGAAAACAGATGTTGAACCGAACCAGTGGGGCGTTTCCTGGTGGCATGACAATTTGGGGGCAGAAGCCAATACACTTTATCCCCTGACGCGCCGCCCAACCGGCTGGGGAATTCAAAAGAACGCCTCTGCCGCTGTTTCCGAACAAACCGGCGATGATCAGTGGATGCTGCTGGCCGAACGCTCAGTGCTTGAAGGCGCTCCTGCGCTTTCAGAACGCTGGTTCCTGTTCGATGATAATGAAGCGCTGAGCGAGCGAGCGGCACATGCGCGATCGGCGACGGTCATTTTCGCCCTCACCGGTAATGACGAAGTCGAAGTGCTGGCCCGTCAGGTTCATCGTTTACGCATGCAGCGTGGCAATGGTTTAAAAATTGTCGTGCGCGAAATGAATTCTTCTTTGCGCTATGTCGATCAGCGTCTGCTCCAGGCCTGTGGCGCGAATCTGGTTGTGCCACAAGCAGCACGCCTCTCCAACTTTCTGACCTTGCTCGATGACCTGCAAAATCTCACTTATACCCGCCATGTGCCGGATGATATCGGGCTGCTGCTCGACAGCCGTCTGCCCACGCATCATAAGGGTTATCTGCCACTGCCGGTTTTCTGTGAAGTCATGCACGATATCTGGAATCACGCCGCGCTGGCGACGGAATCCCGGGGCATTTTAATTTCGCTGCGCCCTGCCGCCGGGATCAGCCCGCAGCAGGCGATGTCTTTGTGTTCGCTGCGCCGCGACGGCGATATTCTGACCGTTACCGGGCGTCATCTGTATCTGTTCCTGTCGAACTGTCAGGTCAGCGACGTCGAAAATGTACTGGCGTTTCTGTTTAATCTGCCGGTCAAAGAAGTGTTCACCAGCCAGACGTTCTGGAGTCAGGAGCTGGATATCCGCACGGAAGTTTTGCGTCTGGCCGCCAGGCCGCCGATGGCAAATCCGGTGTCTGAAGCGCAGCCTTTTGTGGTGCATAAAACCGAACCTTTAAAACGTGCGCAGGTTCATCAGCCCGTTCCCATCACGCTGGCCGTGAGCGATACGCCAGTTATTCAGGCGCAGGAGTAAAAGAGATGGATATTCAGGATATTATCGAAATCTTTATTCTGGCGGCGGTGATTTTTATCCCGCTGGGATATGCCCTGCGTAGCCGTTTGCCGCGCTGGAAAAACCGCTTTGCGACGCGATTTCTGTCGCCGCGTTATTTAACCCCCATGACCATCAGCAGCATCAATAAGAACCGCAAACGCTCCGCTACTTTGCCTGAAACTTCTGCGGCTACAGGAAAATCCAAAACTTCACTATGAACGAATCGCAATCTTCTTCGCCGCGTTTGCGGATCTGGCAATCCTGGCGCGGCCTCGGTGCCTGGAACTATTATTTTTTACTCAAGTTTGTTCTGCTTTCACAGGGTTATCTGAATTTTGATGCCCTGAGCAATGTCGTCTTTGCCGCCGTGTTGCTATTCCCGTTACGTTCGCTGCGCCTGCACCGCTGGAGACAGTGGATTGCCCTGCCTTTCGGGCTGGCGTTGCTGTATCACGATACCTGGCTGCCCGGCTGGCGTTCAATTGTCAATCAGGGGGCGGACGTAGCAGGCTTCAGTTTCAGTTATCTGCTCGAACTGGCCGATCGCTTTATCAACTGGCAGTGGATTGCCATCGGTTTCGCTTTGCTGGTCGGTTATCTGTTTATATCCCAGTGGATCCGGCTGACCACGTTTACCATCATTGCGCTGCTGTGGCTTAACCTCAGCGGGCTGATCACACCGTTTTTCGCGCATTCGCCGCCACCGGCTATCGCCCAAAATGCCGTAACGACACCGGTGACCGTTGCGCCATCAGCCACTGATAACACCGTGAACGGCCCGCCAACCAATGCCAACCTGAACGCTTATTTAGAGCAGTTCTACCAAAACGAACGGCGTAAGGCGACGAAGTTCCCCGACGCACTTCCTGCCGATGCACAGCCGTTTGACCTGCTGGTGATCAACATCTGTTCGCTGGCCTGGTCAGATCTGGACGCCGTGAATCTTTCGAATTCACCGCTGTGGTCGCGTTTTGATTTTGTGTTCAGCAATTTCAATTCAGCCACAGCCTACAGCGGCCCGGCATCCATCCGCCTGCTGCGCGCCAGTTGCGGTCAGACATCGCATCATGATTTGTATCAGCCTGCCGGTCAGCAGTGTTATCTGTTTGACGATCTCGCGCGTCTGGGCTTCACGCCTCAGCTGGCAATGGACCATACGGGTGTGTTCGGTAATTACATCGGTAACCTGCGTGATGATGCTGACATGAAAGTCCCGCTGATGTCCCAGGCCGGTCTGGGTTATGAGCTGACGTCCTTTGATGGCTCACCAATTTTCAACGACGGACAACTGTTCTCCCGCTGGCTGGAGAATCAGGAGAAAGCCGGTACCGCACGCACCGCAACCTTCTTTAACCTGATTCCGCTGCATGACGGCAACCGTTACGTGGGCAGCAATAAGGGCGCGGATTATCATAACCGTGCGCAAACTCTGTTGAATCAGCTGAATATCTTTATGGATCAGCTGGATAAATCCGGCCGCAAAGTGATGCTGGTGGTGGTGCCTGAACACGGCGCCGCGCTGGTGGGCGACAAGATGCAAATCTCGGGTCTGCGTGATATCCCGAGTCCGGGCATTACCCATATTCCTGTCGGGGTGAAATTCTTTGGGATGCAGGCACCGCACGCGTCATCACCAATGAAAATTGACGGCCAGAGCAGCTATCAGGCGATTTCAGAAATGGTCGCCCGCGCAGTCGATGGCAAAGTGTTTACCAGCCCGACGATGGACTGGAAAACCTTCGGTTCGAACCTGCCACAAACGCCGCTGGTATCTGAAAATGAGAACTCAGTGGTGATGGAATATCAGGGGAAAATCTATATTCGCCTGAATGGCGGGGGATGGGTGCCGTATCCGAGCTGATGCTATTTTGTGGGCTCGCCGCCCACACGGGCAAAACCTTGGGTGACAACCCAAGGTTTTGATTTAAAAGCCGCCTGTGTCCGGCATTGACACTCTCATTCTGCAAATAACTGGTCATACACATGCTGTAAATGCCGGCTCATTCTTGCCTTCGCCCCTGCGCCATCCTGCGCCAGAATCGCGTCTAAAATCCCCTGATGATCGGCATTCATTTCACGGGCAAAATCCACTTCGGTGTAATGACTCTCCAGACGCATAAACCGACGTGAACGACGTTTATCCCACAAATATCCCATCATATCGTGCAGCACTTCGTTGCCGGTCATTTCACTGATCATCATATGGAAACGGCGGTCAGCTTCGAGAAAAGCGTCGTTATTGGCATTCAGTTCGTTTAATTCCCGGGCGATAGCTCTCAGTTTTTCACGCTGCTCTTCGGTGCCGTTAATCGCCGCCAGTTCTGCTGTCATCGATTCATAAACCTGGCGCGCTTTCACCAGCGATTGCAGGCTGAATTCCTCTTCGGTACTTACCGTTTGCACCGCAGGTGTGGCCTGCGGCAACGGGTCGCTGACGTACACGCCGTTGCCGGTACGGATTTCCACCCAGCCAGTGATCTCCAGCGCAATCAATGCCTCACGGATAGATGAACGACTGACGCCAAGTTGTTTAGACAAATCCCGTTCTGACGGGATCATCGCGCCCGGGGCAAACTGCCCGGTATTAATGCAGTTAATCAATACATTAGAAATCTGGCGATACAGCCGTTCAACTTTAAGGGTGGGTAATGCCATTATTTTCTCCGTGTTCATGCTGAATCCCAGATCTGTTATCCCGGTCACATTAATGTTCGGTTTGATACTGAATCATATGTCGGTCTGATGGCCTGACCAGCAGACCACCTGACCAGACCGCGCATTAAGATTGAACTTATCACCGGCCCTGCGTCAACTACATTCAGACAGTCAGTTAACAATTTTAAGGAAAACACATGGAACAGACATGGCGTTGGTACGGCCCGAACGATCCGGTTTCACTTGATGATGTGCGTCAGGCTGGCGCAACCGGCGTGGTTACCGCCCTGCACCATATTCCTAACGGTGAAGTCTGGCCGGTAGAAGAGATAAAGAAACGTAAGGCGATAATTGAAGCCAAAGGTCTGGTGTGGTCCGTAGTGGAAAGTATTCCGGTGCATGAGGAAATCAAAACCCGCAGCGGAGATGTTGAAAAGCACATTGCTAACTATCAGCAATCTATCCGTAATCTGGCGGAATGCGGCATCTATACGGTCTGCTATAACTTCATGCCGGTTCTCGACTGGACACGCACGGACCTCGGCTATCTGCTGCCGGACGGTTCACGCGCCCTGCGCTTTGACCATATCGCATTTGCGGCCTTTGAATTGCATCTGCTGAAACGCGAAGGCGCGACGTCTTATTACAGCGCGGATGAGCAAAAACAGGCAGCCGAATACTTTGCGGCGATGACACAGGCGAAGAAAGATCAGCTGGTGTCTAACATCATTGCCGGTTTACCGGGTGCGGAAGAAGGCTACACGCTGGATCAGTTCCGTGCGCGTCTGGCGACTTACGACGGTATCGACAAAGCCAAACTGCGCGAAAACATGGCGCATTTCCTGCGCAGCATTGTGCCGGTTGCCGAGCAATGCGGTTTAAGTCTGGCAGTTCACCCGGACGATCCACCGCGCCCTATTCTCGGCCTGCCGCGTATTATCTCCACCATTGAAGATATGCAGTGGTTGAAAGAAACCGTCGACAGTATCCACAACGGTTTCTGCTTCTGCACCGGTTCTTACGGCGTGCGTGAAGATAATGACCTGGTGAAGATGATGACCACTTACGCCGACCGCGTGCACTTCATCCATCTGCGCGCCACCCAGCGCGAAGACGTGCCGGAAAGCTTCCATGAAGCCGATCATTTAGATGGTGATGTGGATATGGTGGCGGTTATCAAAGCGATTCTGACGGAAGAACAAACACGTCGCCGCGCTGGCAATCTGCGCGCTATCCCGATGCGTCCGGATCACGGCCATCAGATGCTGGATGATTTGCATAAGAAAACCAATCCGGGGTATTCGGCGATTGGACGTCTGCGGGGACTGGCGGAACTGCGAGGTGTGGAGCGGGCTTTGAAACAAAGCTTCTTTAGCGAATGAATTCGCGCTTCTTAATAACTGAATTGTGAAATTTCGGTTTTTCAATAACGGTTATCACTCGGCCTTTCGCGCCGAAACCGACCAAGAGGGAAAAGTGCTTTTTCCCTCTTGGATCTCCCTTCGCTTTTCAACACGCGCTAACGCTCGCTGGCTATGTTTCAGGTACCACCGCGACAGGCTGGAAAGCTTGCCGCTGCGCGGTGCCTTCATTTCGGGATTGCAGCCTCAGGTCTGCAACCTCTCATTCAGCAAGCTTTCTGAATCGCCCGCACGATCTTAAAATCAACGGCAGATTGTCTTTTATCTTTTAGAAAAGTTGATTGGCGTGATCAAAATTCAGCTGAACGGAGCGGCTTCGAGACCTGTGGCTCGAAGACCGAGAGAAGGTAGTGCGAAGCACCTGGATTTGCGCCACTGACTAATGCACCAGAACATGTCCGTCATACCCGCGATAGCGCGCAGTGAAAAAAGCGCGGAGTCCAGAGGCCCGCGCGTTACCGGGTCTCTGGTCGGTGTGGGCCGACGCCCACGACCTTAAGGCCGGTTTGGGTGGCAACCCAAGGTTTCAAGGCCGCCCCTTTTGCAGCGGCCCACTCTGCAAAACTCAAAAATGATACGCCACGGCATTTTCATGCTCAGGCCACGGATGTGATTTATACGGCTTGGCCGGATAGTTAATCTCCACACTCCGGCGGCGGAAATCACTCGGGCTGACCCCCACCCGTTTACGGAAGACCCGCGAGAAATACAACTGATCGTCATATCCCACCACACGGCCAATCGTCGCGATGGATTCCTGCGTAGTTTGTAATAAGAGTTTGGCGCGGATCACCCGCTGATCTTCGCGCCAGCGCAGGATGTTGATCCCGACCTGTTCGCGGAATAAATGCGCCAGCCGCGATGGTGAGAGGCAAACATGGCGCGCGACTTCATCGATACGCAGCTCACCCGCCAGATTGCCGGTAATAAACTGGCAGGCTTCGATGACACGTGGGTCCATGATTTTCTGCGGACTCTGCGGATCTTCTTCCATGGCACGCAGCAACAGACGTTCCAGCAGATTCATCCCCAGCTCTTCGCAAAAACGTCGCCCCGATTTTTGCGTTTGTTCGATGTTGGCAAACAGACGGTCAAATTCCAGCAACAAGGTATTATTCGGTAAAGAAAGACGCCCGACATCGCGGGTTTTGGTGTGCCATTCCAGCCAGTCTGCCCAGTAGGCGCGCGGGCGGAAATACACCCAGCGATGATACCAGGAGTCAGCGTTGGCAGAACGACTGTAAAGATGGCGGGCTTTCGGTGGGAATAACAGCAGATCACCGGGATTGCAGTAGAACGTGTCTTCGCCGTCGAAGACTTTACCCTGCCCCTTCACCGTCAAATTAAGAATGTAGCCTTTCATTCCACCCGGACGGTCGATGGCGAAATCCAGTGGCCCGTCAGCAAGGATAGGTGTCATACCGGCGACCAGATAGGCATTGAAACTGTAACCCGGTAACAGCGGATTTTGCTGCTGATCCTGAATCATACGGTGATACATCGAACCTCCTGAAACTTCACTGGACTATGGACTTTTCATCTATTCTAATCGGCAGTGAAAACGCTGCCAGTAAAGGTTGCTAAATTGTGAACAACCACGCGTTTATTCGGCATTTAACCCGTAATAGCGTTAAATGCCGCGTGATGATTGCGTGAAAGCGTTATCACAAAACCAGATTAAACGGTCTTTTTCGCTTTCTGTTTGTAGCGGTCGAAGATAACTGCCGCCAGCAGGATCAAGCCACGTACCACATATTGCGAGAACGGAGAAATGTTCAGCAGGTTCATGGCATTTTCCACGGTACCCAGAATGAGGATCCCGGACACCACATAGGAAATTTTACCGATACCGCCTTTCAGGGAAACGCCACCCAGTACGCAGGCAGAGATAACGATCAGCTCGAAGCCCAGTGAGGTCATCGGCTGGCCGCTGGTCATACGTGACGCCAGAATGATCCCCGCCGCCGCTGATACCAGCCCGGACAGCACGAAGATGATGATTTTCGTACGCACCACCGGCACACCGGCCAGACGTGCCGCATCTTCATTACCGCCAATCGCCAGCGTGTTACGCCCGAAGGTGGTTTTGTTCAGCAACAGACCAAAGATGATCAGACAGCCGACCGTCAGCCAGATAGGTGCAGGCAGCCCCAGCCAGTTGGCATAACCGAGGGTGAAGAAACGTTCGTCTTCGATGCCCACCGCTTTACCGTCAGAAATGATGTACGCAAGACCGCGCACAATCTGCATAGTGGCAAGCGTGGTGATCAGCGCATTGATTTTCAGGCGGGCGATAACAAAACCGTTGAGCAAACCGGTCAGCATCCCGAGCAGTAAACCGGCAGCAACGCCGATCCACAGGCTTTCGGTCATGTTGATCACCACGGCGGTGGTAACGCCCGCACAGGCAATCACCGATGCAACTGACAGATCGAAGTCACCGGAAGCCAGACAGAACAGCATCCCGCAGGCCACCATGCCGGACATCGAAATCGCCAGCCCCAGCCCTTTCATGTTGATGAAAGAACTGAAGTTTGGCACGAAAATGGTACAGGCGATAAACAGCACGGCGAACACCACTAACATGCCGTAACTGTCCCAGATACGCATCAGACCCTGGCCGCCGCGTGAGGCTGCTGAAGGTTGATCCGGTTTGGCTGAATTGGTTGTCATACTCGACATAATATTTTTGCTCCTCAGTCAGGCAGCGTCATGGGCAGAATCAAGAACTGGCGTGCGCAACATAGCGAGCCCCAGCGCTTTTTCTTCGGTGGCGTCGTCATGCAACAGTTCGCCGGAGATTGCGCCTTCGCGCATCACCACCACCCTGTCGGCCAGACCCAGCACTTCCGGTAAATCACTGGACGCAAACAGCACCGCAATGCCTTGTTTTGCCAGTGAATAAATCACATTATAAATTTCATGCTTGGCGCCAACGTCGATACCCCGCGTTGGTTCATCCAGCAAAATGACTTTCATTTCTTCCGACAACCAGCGACCCAGAATGGCTTTTTGCTGATTACCCCCTGAAAGGTTCATGATCAGTTGCTGGTCGCTGGGGGTTTTGATATTCAGCGCATCGATATGTTTACGCGCATTTTTCGCTTCCCAGGCGTTGTTGATCAGGCACCCTGCCTTCACCGTTTTGCGACGGGCGCTGATGTTGATGTTGTCGCGCACCGAGTGCACAGGAATAATGCCGTCAGCTTTGCGGTCTTCCGGGCACAACATGATGCCCTGGCGGATCGCATCTGCCGGTTTACGAATATTCAGCGCTACACCGTCCAGCCGGACGGTACCGCCGGTAATACGCGTACCACCAAATAATCCTTTCATCAGCTCACTGCGCCCTGCACCCACCAGCCCGAACAGGCCGACGATTTCGCCCTGACGTACCGTCAGGCTGATCGGCGTTCTCACGCCCGGTGCTTTCACCTCATCCAGTTCAAGGCGAATTTCGCCGTGCGGACGTGGCGCGTAACCGTAAATGTCATCGAGATTACGGCCAACCATCGCCTGCACCAGCTTGCTGTTATCCACCTGCGTCATGTCGTCAAAGGTGCGAACGTAACGTCCGTCTTTGAAAACGGTGACAGCGTCACTTAATGCAAAGATCTCTTCCATACGGTGTGAGACATATAAAATCACACGCCCTTCCGCCCGTAACTCACGGATAACACGGAACAATTGTTCAATTTCGCGTGCAGAAAGCGAACTGGTAGGTTCATCGAATGCAATAATTTTGGCATTGCGCGCCAGCGCCTTGGCAATTTCCACCATCTGCCACTGGCCGATGGAGAGATATTTCAGCGGTGTATCGGGGTCGATATCCAGCCCGAGATGTTCAAGCTGAAGTTTGGCTTCGTAACGCAGCAATTTACGGTTTACAAAACCGTGTTTGCTCGGCAACTGCCCGAGATAAATGTTCTCTGCTACCGTCATTTCCGGCACCAGATGGAGTTCCTGATAAATGATCGCCACACCGGCATCGAGCGCATCCGTGGTATGGCTGAACGCGACCGGCTGGCCTTTGATATGAATATTGCCCTGGGAAGGCTGATAGTTCCCGCTGAGGATCTTCAGCAGGGTGGATTTCCCCGCTCCGTTTTCGCCCATCAGCGCATGAATTTGTCCGGCGTAACAATTGAATGAAATACCGTCCAGCGCTTTCACGCCCGGAAAAGTTTTGCCAATGTCATGGAATTCCAGATACGGCCTGGCCGCATCAAACTCCGTCAGTGACGGTGTCAGCAAAGGCGTCTTATTATCGAAAGATTGCTGAGTCATAGTGGCTACCTGGAAGTTGAGTAAGTATGGATGCACGCCACTGCAAAGCAGAAAACAGTTCAAACTATTTAAAACTGTCGTCCGTTCTGCAGCAGCGTCTTCTAATGCTCGTTCTCAATCGCATTCCTCTAAATCATTCGGGTTGCAGCCAACGCATCTGCAGCCCGAAGGATGACGAGGAAATTACATTAAGCCTTTCTTCTTCAGCTCTTCTTTGAAGTTGTCGCGGGTAATCAGGACAACATCCGTCACTTCGGTAAATTTCGGTGGTTCAACGCCTTTGGTAACCCATTCATTCAGCATCTGAATACTTTTGTAACCGTGGATATCCGGGCTAGGTAACAGGGAACCGTAGAAGCCAGTCTGGGCGCTTTTTGACAACTCATTCACTGCATCCACACCGTTGATGCCGATGCCGATCACGTTAGCCGCTTTAAAGCCCTGACCTTCGGTTGCACGCACGCCACCCAATACTGTGTTGTCGTTCATGCCGATGATCAGCCAGTTTTTCACTTCAGGATGTTGCACCAGCAGGGAGTTACCGGCATCCAGTGCGCCCGGGATGTCGTTAGATTTAGTCGGGACTTTGTAGATTTGTTTTTCCGGGAAACCGGCAGCTTTCAGTGCCTCCATTGAACCGGAGGTGCGGCGGCGCGCCGTATCGAGTTCATCGGCAGTAATGGCCATCACGCCGGTATCAGCAACTTTCCAGCCACGTTTTTGCATTTCTTTGTACAGTTCCTGCCCCTGACGTTCGCCGATTTTGGTCGCGGCCATCATGACTAATGGCACTTCTTCCATTGGCTTGCCTTTGGCATTCACAAACTGGTCATCCACCTGGATCACTTTCATGTCATAGCTGCGCGCTTTCGCCATGATGGCAGGGCCGAGACGCGGATCCGGCGTACAGATGACAAAGCCTTTCGCGCCGTTGGCCGCCAGGCTGTCGATTGCATTCAACGTTTTTTCACCATCCGGCACGGCGATTTTAATGACGTCGAAGTGAAGATCCTTACCGGCTTTATCTGCGAACCGCCATTCAGTCTGGAACCACGGCTCTTCCGGCTGTTTAACCAGGAAGCCCAGCTTCGGATTCTCGGCTGCCATAGCTGAATGTGACATAAGGGCAGCTAACCCGACCGCCGCTAATGCCTTAGTGAATTTATGCATGATGTTCTCCGACTTTTATTGTTGTTTTTCACAATCACAGTCTTAAATCTGGTGGTTTGCCGCAATCGTGAAAACGTTATCAGTAGCGTAAAGAAACAAAGTGAAAGTGCGGCGAAGTCCAGTTTATAGAGGATTTGCGTCACACTCTCTTGTAAGACGGGTTAAGTTTTAGCGGTAATTTTGCAGCGGAATGTAGAGCGCTATCACACGGCGGGAAAACAGCAGGTTTGTGCATAGATATAGCGATTTTAGCCAAACGCTAACATTTGACCAACCTCACAGAAACATCATTGGGAGCAGATTTGTGCATACTTCCAGCTAACGCCTCCTCACTCACTTTTTTGCATCCTCCTACTGTTAGAGCAATTCGATTCGCCGCCGTAATGACTACGGCAAACCTGAAGGAGTGAGAAAGAATGACGCAAGGTGCGATTGCTCTTGGTCTTGATTTTGGCAGCGATTCCGTCCGTGCCCTGGCTGTGGATTGTCAGACCGGTGCCGAGATGGAAACCGATGTGGTTTATTATCCGCGCTGGAATGAAGGTCGCTATTGTGATGCGGCAATAAATCAGTTCCGCCATCACCCGCTCGACTATATAGAGGCAATGGAGCAGGCGATTAAAAACGTTGTGCAACGGCTGGGCAGCGAGCGGGCTGCGCGCGTGGTGGGTATCGGCGTCGATTCCACCGGCTCAACCCCCGCTCCTGTCGATGAGGAAGGCAACATTCTGGCGCTGAAAGCGGAATTTGCCGAAAACCCGAATGCCATGTTTGTGCTCTGGAAAGATCACACGGCAATAGAAGAAGCGGAAGAGATCAACCGTCTGTGTCGCAGCGGCGATTTCCCCGACTATTCCCGCTATATCGGCGGCGTTTATTCCTCAGAATGGTTCTGGGCGAAAATCCTGCACGTTTCCCGTGCTGATGCTGCGGTTAAACAAGCAGCCGCGTCATGGGTTGAATTGTGCGACTGGGTGCCCGCCCTGCTTTCCGGCACCACCGCGCCGGACAAAGTGGTGCGCGGACGTTGCAGCGCCGGACACAAAATGCTCTGGCATCCGTCATGGGGCGGCCTGCCACCAAAAGCGTTCTTTGCCGCCCTCGATCCGCTGCTGGTTGAACATCTGCCCTATCCGCTGTTTACCGACACCGTCACCGCCGAACAGGCTGTTGGCACACTGACACCTGAATGGGCAGAACGTCTTGGCTTACCCGCCAGTGTGGTGCTTTCGGGCGGCGCATTCGACTGCCATATGGGGGCAGTCGGCGCGGGCGCACAGCCTTATACGCTGGTCAAAGTGATCGGCACCTCCACCTGCGACATCCTGATCGCCGATAAAGAACGTGTAAACGACCGCGCTATCGCCGGGATCTGCGGACAGGTGGAAGGCAGCGTCGTGCCGGACATGATCGGGATGGAAGCCGGACAATCCGCTTTCGGCGACATGTACGCCTGGTTCAGCCGTCTGCTGAGCTGGCCGCTGATTCAGGCCGCCAAAGCCCATCCGGAAATGGCACCGCAACTGACCAGCCTGCAAAAAAATCTGCTGACCGATCTCACTGTGGCCTGGGCCGCTCATCCGAAACTGGATCATCTGCCGCTGGTGCTCGACTGGTTTAACGGCCGCCGTACACCGTTTGCCAACCAGCGCCTGAAAGGTGTCATTACCGATATCAATCTGGGCACCGAAGCACCTGAACTGTTCGGCGGCTTTATCGCAGCGACCGCTTTTGGCGCGCGCGCCATCATGGAATGTTTCGAACAGCAGGATATCCCGGTGGAAAACGTGCTGACGCTCGGGGGCATCGCGCGTAAATCGCCGGTCATCATGCAGGTTTGCGCCGATGTGATGAACCGTCCGTTGCAAATTGTCGCTTCCGATCAGTGCTGCGCCCTGGGTGCCGCGATTTTCGCCGCCGTCGCTGCCGGGGAGTTCAAAGATGTTCCTGCCGCACAGGAAAAAATGGCCTGCAGCATCGAACGTACGCTGACGCCGGATCCGCAGCGCGTCGCGCAATATCAGCGCCTGTACGAACGTTATCAGCAATGGTGTGCCACGACTGAACCGCTGTTTGCAGCGAAACCGGCGCATTAACCCGTATTTCATCTATCCGATATTCAGGAGTAATAAATGGACGCGTTTAAACATCTCGAAGTGTGGTTCGCCATTGGCAGTCAGCATCTGTACGGTCCGCAGGCATTACGTCAGGTAAAAGAGAACGCCGAGAAGGTGGTCAGTAGCCTGAACAGCGAAGCCGGTTTGCCGATAAAACTGGTGCTCAAACCGCTGGTGACCACGCCGGACGAAATCACCGCATTGTGCCGTGAAGCCAACTATGACAACGCCTGCGTGGGCATCATCACCTGGCTGCATACCTTCTCGCCAGCCAAAATGTGGATTGCCGGGCTGAGCATCCTGCATAAGCCGCTGATGCAGTTCCATACGCAATTCAACGCTGAAATTCCATGGGAAACCATGGACATGGACTTCATGAACCTGAACCAGACCGCGCATGGTGGCCGTGAATTCGGCTTCATCGGTGCCCGTATGCGTCAGCAACACACCGTGGTAGCCGGTCACTGGCAGGACGGTGAATCTCACCGCCGTATCGCCCAGTGGATGCGCGTTGCTGCCGCCAAAAACGAAAGCCAGCACCTGAAAGTGGCACGTTTTGGCGATAACATGCGTGAAGTTGCTGTCACCGAAGGCGATAAAGTCGCCGCCCAAATCCAGTTCGGCTACAGCATCAGTGCCTACGGAATTGGTGATTTGGTCAGCGTAATCAACGAAGTCAGCAAAGGCGACATCGATACGCTGGTGGAAGAATATGAAGCCACCTATCGCCTGACGGATGCGGTAAAAATTAACGGCGAACGTCGTGAAAACCTGCTGGATGCTGCCAAAATTGAACTTGGTATGACCCGTTTCCTCGAACAAGGTAAATTCGGGGCATTCACGACCAACTTTGAAGATCTGCACGGCATGAAACAACTGCCCGGGCTGGCAGTCCAGCGTCTGATGCAGAAAGGCTACGGCTTTGGTGGCGAAGGTGACTGGAAAACGTCTGCCCTGCTGCGCATCATGAAAGTCATGGCCAGCGGTCTGAAAGGCGGCACTTCTTTCATGGAGGATTACACCTACCACTTCAAACCAGGCAGTGATCTGGTGGTGGGCTCGCACATGCTGGAAGTGTGTCCGTCGATTGCCAAAGAAGAGAAGCCGCTGCTCGATGCGCAATATCTCGGCATAGGCGGTAAAGCGGATCCGGCGCGTCTGATTTTCTCCACACCGGCAGGTCCGGCGGTCAATGCCAGCGTCATCGACATGGGCGACCGCTTCCGTCTGCTGGTCAATCTGGTGGATACCATCGAACAGCCACACCCGCTGCCAAAACTGCCGGTTGCGCGCGCTATCTGGAAAGCCCAGCCATCACTGGCAACAGCGGCAGAAGCGTGGATCCTCGGCGGCGGCGCGCACCATACCGTGTTCTCTCAGGCACTGGATATTGACGCGCTGCGGTTATATGCGGAATTTTCCGGGATTGAATTGCTGGTGATCGATAACGACACGACGTTGCCGGACTTCAAGAATCAGATCCGGTGGAATGAAGTTTATTACAAACTTTGCAGTCGCTGATTTGTTTGCAGAAGGCCGCTGCAAATTGCGGCTAACACTGCTAAAACAGATCGAAAACATTTCGGTTTCTTACGTGCGGTGATCATATAACACGCTGCGCCGAAACCGCCCAAAAGGGGAAAGTGCTTTTCCCCTTTTGGATTTCCCCACGCTTTTTCAACACGCGCTCCGCTCGCTGGCTATGTTTCAGTTGCCGCGGTGACAGGCTGGAAATCTTGCCGCTACGCGGTACCTTCATTTCGGGATTGCAGCCTCAGGTCTGCAACCTCTCATTCAGCAAGCTTTCTGAACGCCCGCACCATCTTAAATTCAAAGACAGAATGTTGTGATCTTTTAGAAAAGTGGATTGGCGTGATCAAAAATGGCACCGAATGAATGGTTCGAGACCTTAGGCTCGAAGCCTGAAATTCGGGAATCGCGCAGCGATGACATTTTGCGCCACTCTCCAATGTACCGGAACATGTCCGTCGTACCTGCGATAGCGCGCAGTGAAAAAAGCGCGGAGTCCAGAGGCCCGCGCGTTACCGGGTCTCTGGTCGGTGTGGGCCGACGCCCACGACCTTGACCTTGACCTTAACCTTAAGGCCAGTTTGGGTGGCAACCCAAGGTTTTGTCATCCGTCCGTCACATTCCCCCTTTACCCTCACCTGCACTAATAAGTCCCAAAGAGGATAGTACCAACCATGATCATTCCAGCTACAGCCAGCGGGAATGCGCCTGCGCGCATGTCTTCTCCCCCCGCGATCTCTGTCCATCAGGTGTCCCATTTCTTTGGGAGCAACCCGGTACTCAATCACGTCAGTTTATCCGTGCCGGAAGGCACGATCCTCGCCCTGCTTGGCCCTTCCGGCTGCGGAAAAAGTACGCTGCTGAAAATGCTGGCAGGATTACTCCATCCTGCGTCAGGACAAATCAGCTTCGATGGTGTCACTGTCGCCAGCGGGAAAATCAGTCTGCCACCGGAAAAACGTAATCTCGGGATGGCCTTTCAGGATTATGCCCTGTGGCCGCACATGACCGTGCGCCAGAACGTCGCGTTTCCGTTGCAGATGCGCGGCATCCGCGGTGCGATACAGCAGGAGAAAGTGATGGCGGCGCTGGAGCGCGTCGGACTGGCGGATTTTGTCTCCCGCCGCCCTGCCGAACTTTCCGGCGGTCAGCAACAGCGTGTGGCCCTCGCCCGCGCCATTGTGGCTGAGCCACGCATTTTGCTGTTCGACGAACCGCTGTCGAATCTTGACCGCGACCTGCGGGAAAGCCTGTGCGAGGAAATGGCAACATTGTTGCGCCAGCTCGGCACCACGGCGGTGTATGTCACCCACGATCAGCACGAGGCTCACGCACTCGCTCACCGCATTGCGCGCATGGACAAAGGCGCGATCGCCAGCATTGACCAGATTGACCCTTCCGTTGTTTCACCTTTTGTTGCTTAACCTTTGATGGAATGAAAATGATGACCCGCACACACAACAAAACCTCCAAAACGTTTTCCCGTACCAAAACAGGCGTAATGACAGCAATGACTCTTTCTCTCGCAATGGCGGCAGGCAACGCACAGGCACTGACGCTCTATACCGCCGGGCCGGGCTCGCTGGCAAAAAAACTGGCGGCAGGCTATGAAAAACAAACCGGTGTAAAAGTCGATGTGTTCCAGGCAACAACCGGCAAAGTGATGGCTCGCCTGGAAGCCGAACAGGCCAACCCGCGGGCCGATATACTTATCTCAGCATCCTGGGATACCGCAACCGATCTCGAACAACGTGGCTGGTTGCTTGAATACCAAAGCCCAAATGCGGCACAGGTCCCCGCGCAGTTTAAAACCCCGTATTACGTCGCTCAGGGTATTTCCGCACTGGGCATCGTCTGGAACACAAAAAGTGGGACGACCGAGCCTAAAGACTGGGGCGATTTAGCCAAACCGGAATTCAAAGACAAAGTGACCACGCCGGATCCGTCTCTCTCCGGGGCGTCTCTGGATTTGCTGATCGGTCTACAAAATGCCCACGCGCAACAGGCCTGGAAACTGTTTGAGGATCTGAAAGCCAACGGCATGATTATCGCCGGACCCAACGCACAGGCGCTGACGCCGGTCTTACAGGGCGCGAAAGCTGCGGTATTTGGCGCGGTCGATTATGTGTCTTACGCCAGTATGCAGGACGGTGAATCGGTCAAAGTGATTTTCCCGAGCAGCGGAACGGTTATCGCCCCGCGCCCGATGATGATCCTCAAATCCAGCCAGCAGCCCAAAGAAGCCAAAGCCTTTATCGATTACGCGCTGTCGCCTGAAGGCCAGAAACTGGTCGCCGATGCCTGGCTGATGCCAGCCCGTACGGATATCGACGCCAAACGCCCGCTGTTTAAATCGCTGAAATTATTACCGGAAGCGTCACAGGCTTCCGCATCACGTAAAGACGTTCTCGACCGCTTCGCGAAACTGTTCGGACAGCAATAATCCCTTCCCGGGCTGTTTGAAAAAGCAGCCCGCTTTTGAGATTTAATCAATGAATAGAAATGCTTTCCTGCCGGGCATGACGGGCATTGCGCTGTTACTGCTGGTCGCGGTGCCAGTCAGTTTTGTGATTTTACAGGCGGTCTTTCCGCATCTGGATGCCGGCAGTTATTCGGCACCGTTCAGTGCATTTTCCCGTGTTTTCGAAGAACCTCAGTTACGTGAACTGTTCGCGACAACATTAAAAGTCGGTCTGGGCGTGGCGATATGCAGTGGCCTGGTTGGCATCCCATTAGGTGCCTTGCGCGGCCTGTTCGCGCTACCCGCCGCCGCGCTGTGGGACATCCTGTTTCTGGTGCCCTTCCTTTTACCGCCGTATATTGCCGCGCTGTCGTGGATGCTGGCGTTACAGACCCACGGTTATGTCCAGCAACTGCTGCCGTGGCTGCATATGAATGATTTTTTGTTTTCGCTGCCGGGCATGGTGATGGTGATGACGCTGAATGTGTTTCCGGTCGTGTATTTCGCGGTATCGCGCAGCATGGCCGCCAGCGGCAGTCGTCTGGCAGATGTTGCGCGTATTCATGGTGCGGGTCCGTGGCGGGCATTTTTGCGCATCACTTTACCCATGGCATTACCGGCAATGGCCTCCAGTTTGTTACTGGCGTTTACGCTGTCGATTGAAGAATACGGCGTGCCCGGCGCGCTGGGTTCACGCAGCGGCATTCTGATGCTCACCACCGGCATCGAACAGCGCCTTGCCGACTGGCCGATCGACCTGCCCGGCGCGGCAGTGCTGTCGCTGATGCTGGTTGCGATTGCGCTTTGTGCGTACAGCGTTCAGCGTGCAGTGCTGGCGGGCAAGAATGTGGAAAGCGTGACCGGCAAACCGGCGGACGTGACACAAAAAACGCCGGGAGTCTGGACAATTCCGGTGCTGATGTTGTTTACAGCGGTGGCAGTGATTGCCGTCGCACTGCCGATTGTCTCCACGCTGGCCACGGCGTTTTCCCGCACGTTGTCCGGCGGGCTGTCGTGGCAGAATCTGACCTTCCGCCACTTCAGTAATCTGTTTGCCGCGCACGGCGACGCGCTGAGTGCGCTGTCGACCAGCCTCAGTCTGGCGCTGGGTACCGCGCTGATCGCCGGGGCGACCGGCTTTCTTGCCTCGTGGCTGGTAGTGGTACGAAAAATTCGCGGTGCGGCGGTTATCGACGGTTTATCGCTGTTACCGGCGGCATTGCCGGGGATTGTGGTGGGTGTCGGTCTGATTCTGGCCTGGAACCGCAGTTTCTGGCCGGTGACGCCTTACAACACCTGGGGAATTCTGCTGCTGGCTTACTGCTGCCTGTTGCTGCCTTATCCGGTGCGTTATGTCAGCGCCGCGTTGAAGCAGATTGGCGGCAATCTGGACGCCGCCGCACGGGTGCACGGTGCCACGGCGGCGCAGACATTGCGTCTGATCCTGCTGCCGCTGGTATTTCCGAGCCTGCTGGCATCAATGATGATGGTTTTTGCCGTGGCGTCACGGGAACTGGTGACGTCCCTGCTGCTTTCACCGGCGGGCGTACAGACCGTATCGGTGTATGTCTGGCGTCAGTTTGAACAGGGTTCGGTGGGCGACGGGATGGCGATGGCGTCGGTTGCAGTGCTGCTGAGCCTGACGCTGATGTTGATTGCGGTCAGGCTGCAACAACGGCCCCCGGCTTAGCTTTCCCGCTGCGGTTCAGCGTGCGGGCGGTCACCGGAGGGGATCAGCAAACCGGCGGCGACTGCCAGTAGCGAAATCACTGCAGACACCACAAATACCCAGTGCAACGACGCCGCCACGCTGTCGGTCAGAGCACCCAGTTGCTGGCTATCCATTGCGCTGCGGGTGGCTTTTTCCATCAGTTGCTGTACCGGATCGTTTACCTGCGGCAGACGATATTGCAGATTCAGATTCAACGTTGCGCCAAGCACCGCGGTGCCAATGGCGGAACCCAGCATACGGGTAAAGAGTGTTGAGGCCGTCGCGATGCCGCGGATAGCCGGTTCAACGCTGTTTTGCACCGAGACAATAAAGGTGGTATTACACAACCCCATGCCCGCGCCAATCGAAAATGCCGCCAGACGCGCCATCCATAAACCGGACGATGGCGAAAGCAGCAACAGCGCCAGACTTCCGCCGACCAGCAATAATCCGCCAATGACCGCCGTTGCACGGTATGAAGTCGCTTGCATCAGACGGCTGCTGAACATGCTCGCCAGCGGCCAGCCAATCGACATCAGCGCCAGCGTGGTGCCCGCCTGTAACGGCGTTCCGCCGAGTACGCCCTGCACATAGGTTGGCAAAAATGCGCTGATACCCATCATGGTGGCGCCAATGATCAACCCGCCAACATTTCCGGCAATAATCACTTTGCTTTGCCACAGCGCCAGCGGGAACAAAGGCTCCGGCGTTTTACGCTCCTGCCGGATAAGCAGCCATGCGCTGCCAACGGCTAATGCCATCAGTACCAACGTCCAGTAACCCAGCACTTCAGCCTGCAACAGCGCCAGGAGTAAGGCCGCGACAGAAAGGGTCAGAAAACCGGTACCGGCCAGATCCAGCTTATGTGGTTTACGCTGTCCGTCCGGCGGCAGGTATTTCACCAGAATGACCATCGCCACCAGGCCGACAGGCACGTTCACCCAAAACACCACCGCCCACGGAAAATGGGAAACAATAAACGCTCCCATCAGCGGGCCGACAATCGCCGAAACGCCCCATACGCTGGACAAATATCCCTGCGCTTTTGCCCTTTCCTGCGGGCCGTACACATTGGCAATCAGCGTGGTGGCTATCGGCGTGATTGCCCCCGCACCCAGTCCCTGTAAGGCACGAAAGCCGATCATCCAGCCAAGCGAAGGGGCGAATCCGCACAGGACAGAGCCGATCAGAAACAGCGTGGTGCCGATGAAAAACATTTTCCGGCAACCATACAAATCCGCCAGCCGCCCGTAGATGGGTACGCTGATCGCCTGCGTCAGCAGATAGACGGCAAACACCCAGCCGAGCAGCGAGAACCCACCCAGATCGCCAATAATGGTCGGCATCGCCGTCGCGACAATGGTCACTTCTACGGCGGCCATAAACATCGACAACATGCAGGCGGCAAGGATTAGAGGTCGGTGAGAAGATTTAACAGCAGACTTTACTTCAGGATGATTGACGGCCATGTTCTTTGTTTTCTTTAGCATTGTTTTGATGAGTGCACGCAGGCAGATACCAAATTATAGACAAAAAAGAGGCGCCGGGTTTGCACACAGCGCCTGTTAAGGACAGTTTAATTATGACAACATCAGTTATAAGTGTTGACTAAAAAAAGATGATTTATTGAGAAAGCGATTATGCGTCCTCTGGCCTGAATAAATGGATGGGTAAAGTGAGGCGTACGGGGGCTAATAAGTTGGAAAAAGCCAATGAGCGGGAGGGAGCAAAATGTCCACTACCATTAGTCCAGCGCGTCAGTCGCCCGGCACTAAATACGAGCTCACCAGCGAAATAAACTCCGCGTTCCCTTTCTATTATCACTCCCCCTTTTTTATGTTCACAGATACCCGTAAGAGAAGTATGTCCATGGACATTTTGATAATCTGCCTTGCCGCAAATAACAGCCCCCGGAGCATCATCCATGATAGCAAACACCCAGCCACCTCCATTTGGTACAAGGGTGCGTTGAGGATCCATTATATTAACAAGTTTATAATTTCCCGCCGCCTGACGGATAACTTCATAAACATATAACGGATTAGCGGGCTCCTGATCGACACATTTAGGGTCGATCACTTTCATCATTTTGCGTTTAAGCAACATGCTGTTCAATTTTGAATATTGCTGTTTTTCAGGCACTTAATTCCATCCATGATAAATTTTAAAAAACCGTCAGCCTCATACTTTAATCACCATTTCCAGGTTAAAGCTGGACAGGTCGATAAACTTCGCCATATCGCGGCTTTCCGCACGAGGTAAATACGGAATTTCACCGAGCAGCGGTGCGGAAATATTGACGCTGAGCGCATCAATCGTTTCCTGGTAGTGAGCCAGACAGGGATTAATGCGGTTCGCCACCCAACCAAGCAGTGGTAAACCATCCGCAATAATCGCCTGCGCGGTTAATAACGCATGGCTGACACAACCTTCCTGAATACCTACCACTAATACTACCGGCATATTTTGCTGGCGGACCCAGTCCGAATATAAAAGATGCGGTGTGATCAATGTTCTCCAGCCGTCGCACCCTTCCACTACAACGGAGTCAGCCTCCTTACGCATGAAATTAAGACCGTTAGTCATTATTTCAAAAACATTTTCAGGGACCTGGCTGGCATAAATATCTTCATCAGCTAATGCAAGCGGAGTTATTTTATTAAAAGGATAAGAAATTGAAGATGACTGCTGGAGCGTTACCGCATCTTTATTTCGAACCCCGTCGGCCAGCTCCTGACTGCCTGTTGCAATAGGTTTATAGCCTAAAACGCAGCGATCCTGCGCGGCTAAAGCCTGAAGCAAGGCACGTGTGACAATGGTTTTACCTACACGGGCATCCGTACCCGTGACGAAAAAGTGCGTTAACATGGAATTCAGGCTCCGGGATCTCTCCGTCTTATTGAAAGATAGTCTCCGGTAAGAACACACCGCCAGAGACAAAGTCACGACAGAAAGTCTAGGCGATGCGGGATGAGAGCGGTTTGCGTTAGCGCAATGTTTTGTTGACTGTCCATGCAGTTAATGCGGAGGGCTTATATTTTTTTATTTACGAACACAGGTTAATGATATATCCCAATTAATGGAAATTACGACAGGGCGGCAAGGAAGAAAGTCCCGATGCGCTGACGAAGATCAAGGATTCGGGCGAACAAATGCAGCCAATGCAGAAGTAACTTCAATTTTGCAGGATATTAGCCTTGCAGTAATTTAATTAACAGGGATCCGCTATATAACGCATCTTTCACTAACGCCGCGCCGGGCATCGTTCCCTGATTATAGAATTGTGTCGATTCAAGTTTGATATTTTCGCTATAGGCGGGAAGCGATTGCTGCTGAATACAGGACATTATCGCGGGATGGAGAATATCCTGAGATAAATTCAGCGGTGAGCCGATCAGCACTTTCTCCGGATTAAACAGATTGACCATGATCGCCAGAATGCGTCCAACGCTTTGTCCGACGCTGATGATCACATCACGCGCTAGCTGATCGCCACGGTTTGCTGCATCACACACGGCCTCGATAGTCAGCGACACACCATGCAGTAAGCTGGCCGGAACCGGTACCGTTAACCGCTGACGAACCAGATCAAGAATGCTGTCAGTGCTGGCGACAGTTTCAAGGCAACCGTGATTGCCGCAATAACAGCGCTTGCCGTAAGGATCGACCTGCGTATGGCCGATTTCCGCCACACTGCTGCTGCCCGCGTGCAACACGCGCCCGCCCGTGATCACCCCTGCTCCGACGTTGTGATCAATCACCACCTGTACCACATTTTTACAACCCCGGGAGGCACCGTATAGCAACTCGGCCAGCGTCCAGGCACCGATATCGTGCTGCACATACACCGGCAAACCGGTGTGCTCAGACAGCGTGTCGCCCAGCGGCATATCAAACACGTCATGATAAAACGGCATGCGGTGCACAATGCCACGCCGTGCGTCGATCATGCCCGGTAAGGTAATGGCGATGGCGGTGAGACGTTCGAGTTTGCGCTGATGACGGATAAAAAACTGATCGATTTCCGAAATAATACGTTTAAGCAGAGGTTGCGACGCCTGTTCCGGCAGCGGGAGGACTTCTTCTACCACCAGTTTACTGCTGAGATCACGCAGACCCAGGGTAATGGAACCGAGACTGATACGAGCTGAAAGGTAATGCCAGGCCTGCGTATCGAGCGCTAAACCAATGGCCGGACGCCCGCGGCTACCGGGATCCTGAAATTCAGTTTCCAGCACCAGATGCGCCTGGATTAACTCACGAACTATCTTGGTGATACTGGCAGGAGCCAGTTGTGCTTTTTTTGACAATTCAATGCGCGAAATAGGACCAAACTGATCTATCAGGCGGTACACAGCACCGACATTGGTTTGTTTTATCTGATCTATATGTCCTGGTTGCCCGTCGGGGATCACTCAAGGAACTCCTGTTATTTTCGCGCTTCAAAATAAAGATTAGGGCTATGTTGGAGTTTTTGTTATATGTCGTCAACTATTTGATTCGTTATGTGATTTGGTGCACAAATTGCGCGAAAACACGCTCAGAATTGACTGGAAATACAGCATCTTCTGACTTCGCCTCCTTATTCTTCGTGTAACAACAAATCCATAAATGCCCGGGCTGCGGCAGTCGCAGGACGCCGTGCGTGATTCACCAGCCAAAGCTCTGTCGTGCCCTGCAGCGTGCCAAATCGCAAATACCTCACCCCTTCAACCTGAATACGCAGATAAGAAGCGGGCAGAATTGACACCCCGAGACCGGCCGCGACCAGGCCGATAATGGTCAGCGGTTCGCCGACTTCCTGAGTGATATACGGCGTGATCCCCTGCACTTTGAGCTGGCCGAGTATATCGTCGTAAAGCGACGTGCCGACATCTTTGGAGAAAAACACAAAAGGCTGATCGGCAAGGTGCTGAAAAGTCAGTTCACCCTCTTTAAGCGCATTCAGCGGATGGTCTTTGTGCACCACAGCAATCAGCGGCTCGGACAGCACAAGATGGTGTTCCAGCTCCTCCGGTAACTCGCCATTACGCATAATGCCCAGATCCAGTTTTCCCTCCAGTAACGGTTCGATCTGCTGTTTGCTGTTGAGCTGCTCAATGCGAATATTGACATCCGGATAGGTCAGACGAAAACGGTGCAAGGTGCGGGAAACACGACGTAAAAACGGTGCCGAAGAGGTCAGCCCGAGGGTCAGATTGCCAGACTCGCCGCGATGAATGCGTGCCGCCTGAGCGGACGCCTCACCGACACGCTGCAAAATCTGCCGGGCTTCCGGCAGAAACGCCTGTCCCGCCTGCGTCAGCCGCACGCTGCGGTTGTTGCGGTAAAACAGCGCGGCGCCGAGATGGGTTTCCAGCGCCTGAATTTGCTGGCTCAGCGGCGGCTGGGAAATGTGCAGACGTTCCGCTGCCCGGCCAAAATGCAGTTCCTCGGCAA
Organism: Rahnella sp. CJA17(1/100); assembly: GCF_963881615.1. Lineage (NCBI taxonomy): Bacteria > Pseudomonadati > Pseudomonadota > Gammaproteobacteria > Enterobacterales > Yersiniaceae > Rahnella > Rahnella sp. CJA17(1/100). The sequence goes on from NZ_CAWOJA010000033.1 coordinate 364,377, forward strand.
CAGCGATGAAATAACGTAGATGACGCAGTTCGATGTGGTTCATGATGTGGATTAATTCACCCGATTGATACTTTAAACATATCGTTTTTGACTGATTAATATATTAGACAATAAACCTCGCAGCGTTAAAATTCTTATACATTTTAAAATTAAGTTTTACAGCCCCCGTATTAAGGACTTCCAGTGAAAACCTCCCGGCGGATTTCCGCTGCACCAGCCAGTGATTCAGTTAACGACGACGAGTTAAATCCTGAAACCCCCGTCGCCCGCTCCGGACTTAAAACCCCTTTTATCAAACGTGGTACGCCGCAATTTATCCGCGTCACCCTTGCGCTGTTTTCAGCGGGTCTGGCGACGTTTGCCCTGCTGTATTGCGTTCAGCCAATCCTGCCGGTGTTGTCGCATGATTTCGGCGTTTCACCGGCCACCAGCAGCCTGTCGTTGTCGTTGTCCACCGGTTTAATGGCGATAGGCCTGCTGTTCACCGGGCCAGTTTCTGATGCCGTCGGGCGTAAATCAGTGATGGTGGTGGCGTTATTTCTCGCTGCGGGCTGCACGCTGGTCTGTTCCTTTATGCAAAGCTGGGATGGCATTCTCATCATGCGTGCGCTGATCGGCCTGTCGCTGAGCGGCGTGGCGGCAGTCGCCATGACTTATCTCAGTGAGGAAATCCACCCGAGCGTGGTCGCTTTCTCGATGGGCCTATACATCAGCGGAAATTCTATCGGCGGCATGAGCGGACGTTTAGTCAGCGGCGTGCTGACGGATTTCTTCTCCTGGCGTATCGCCGTTGCCGTCGTTGGTTTCTTCGCTCTCGCGGCGGCAATTATGTTCTGGCGCATTCTGCCGCCGTCAAAACATTTCCGGGCAAGCTCGCTGAAACCACGCAAACTGCTGATTAACTTCAAGCTGCACTGGCGCGACAGCGGCTTGCCGCTACTTTTCGCCGAAGGTTTCCTGCTGATGGGGAGTTTCGTGACCATGTTTAACTACATCGGTTACCGTCTGCTTTCATCGCCCTACAATCTGAGCCAGGCGATTGTCGGTATTATCTCTGTGGTCTATCTGATGGGCACCTACAGCTCGCCGAAAGCCGGTGCGCTGACCGGTGTTTATGGCCGCGGTCCGGTGCTGATCGGCGCAACAGCGCTCATGCTGCTGGGGATTTTGATCACCGCCTTCTCGCCGGTCTGGCTGATTTTCATCGGTATGATCCTGGTTACCGGCGGGTTCTTCGCCGCCCACTCCGTCGCCAGCGGCTGGATCGGGCGTCGTGCACGCCGCGCAAAAGGACAGGCTTCCTCGTTATACCTTTTCAGTTATTACGCAGGGTCGAGCGTCGCCGGGACATCAGGCGGATTCTTCTGGCACTCATTTGGCTGGTACGGGATTACCGGGTTTATCAGTTTGATGCTGATTGCCGGTGTCGGTGTCGGCTTTAAGCTGATGAGCTTATCTGAGGCGAAAGCGGTTTAACTGGTTTGCTCCTCACCCTTCGCAGGGGGAGGAGCAAACCCAAAATCTACTCCCCTAATTTCCCCATCCGCCGCTGGCTGTCCCCCTCAAACAACTGCATTCGTGCAGTATCAATCTGTACCCACACGCGATCCCCCGGCGCGGCCCCCGATCTCACCATGCTGTAAACACTCAGGCTTTCACGGCCAAATTTACCGTGGATCAGTTCGCTCAGACCGGTCGGTTCAATCAGCGTGATGTCAAGCGGCACGGCGCCCGGCGCACCCTCTTCGCACAGCACAATGGCTTCAGGGCGGACGCCATAAATCACCTCTGAACCACTTTGCAGATTCATGATTGAAGGATCCACCGGCAACGTTAATTCCGGCGTAATCCGTAACTGCGGTGCAGAATCACCCAGTTCCAGTGTGCCGTTGATGAAATTCATTGAAGGCGACCCGATAAAGCTGGCAACGAATTTATTGGCCGGTGTGTCGTACAGTTCCAGCGGCGTGCCGACCTGCTGGATCAGGCCATGATTAAGCACCACGATACGGTCGGCGAGCGTCATGGCTTCGACCTGATCGTGCGTCACATAAACAATGGTGTTTTTCATTCTCTGATGCAGGCTTTTGATTTCAATCCTCATCTGCCCGCGTAACTGCGCATCCAGGTTGGAAAGCGGTTCATCGAACAAAAACACCTGCGGTTCGCGCACGATCGCCCTGCCCATTGCCACCCGCTGACGCTGCCCGCCGGAAAGCTCTTTCGGGCGGCGATGCAGCAGCGCAGTCAGCCCGAGGATATCGGCAGCTTTATTTACCGCAGCCTCAATCTCCGCTTTCGGGCGTTTTTGCACTTCGAGGCTGAAGCCCATGTTGCGCGCCACGGTCATGTGCGGATACAACGCATAACTCTGGAATACCATTGAAATGTCACGGTCTTTCGGCGCTACCTGATTCATCAGACGTGAACCAATATGAATGTCCCCCGCCGTCGCCAGTTCCAGCCCGGCGATGGTGCGCAGCAGGGTCGATTTACCGCAACCGGACGGCCCGACCAGCACCACAAACTCACCGTCTTTAATGGTCAGGTTGATATGTCGCAACACTTCGACATTTTCGTAACGTTTTTGAAGATCGGAAATCGTAATCTGAGCCATAAAATTATCCTTTAACCGCACCCGCAGTCAGCCCCTGAACCAGGTAACGCTGAATGAACGCAAAGAACAGACAGGCAGGAATGAGCGCCAGCACGGCCGCCGCCATCATGTCGCCCCATGAAACCGCGAATTTCGACACAAAACTGAGTAAGCCAACCGGGAACGTCATCACCTCGTTTTTGTTGATGAGCATCAGCGAGAACAACAATTCGCTCCACGCGGCGGTAAACACGAAACCTAACGTTGCCGCCATGCCCGGTAACGTCAGCGGGATGATGACTTTGCGCAGCGCCATAAAGCGGCTGCACCCTTCCAGCATCGCGGACTCTTCCAGATCCTTCGGAATGCTGTCGAAAAACGACTGCATCAGGAACGTGGCAAAAGGGACGTTAAAGGCGGTGTAAATCAGCACCAGCCCCAGCAGGCTGTTGGTCAGGCCGAGTGGTGCCATTACTTTGTAAATTGGCGCGAGGATCATCACCAGCGGGAACATCTGCGTAAACAGCAGCAGCGCGGCCATCACCGTTTTGCCGCGAAAACTGAAACGGGAAAACGCAAAGCCGGCACCGGCAGCAATGATCGTGGTCAGAAATGCCGTGCCGAATGACACAATCAGACTGTTGAAGAAATACAGTGGAAACTGGCTTTCCGTAAACACCCGCTGAAAATGTGTCAGCGTCATCTCACCCGGCCACATCCGCACGCCTTCGCTGTAGAGCAGTTTATCCGGTGTGATTGAGATTTTGATCAGCCAGTAAATCGGGAACAGCGCGAACACCAGGTAAAACAAAATCCCCAGCCGGTGTCCGCCCTTGCGCAGCCACGCGTTGAATGACAATGCGTTCATATGAGCCTCCTTATTTCAGCAACTGATGGCGGATGCGCAGTAAAACCAGCGCGTAAAGCGTCATCAGCACCAGCAGGAACACTGCCATCGCCGACGCATAACCAAAGTCGAGTTTGCGGTACGCAGTGGTGAAGATGAAACTCGACAGAATCGAGGTGGAATTCGCCGGGCCGCCGTCGGTCATCACCACAATCAGGTCGGCGAAATTCGCAATCCAGATGGTGCGCAGCATCACCGTGATGGCAATCATCGGTGCCAGAAACGGCAGTGTCACTTTGCGAAACTGCTGCCAGCCGGTCGCCCCGTCCATGGCCGCCGCTTCGTACAAATCTTTCGGAATCGACTGCAACGCCGCCAGCAACGTTATGGCGAAAAACGGAATGCCGAACCAGACGTTGGCCACCACCGGGCCGTACAGCGCCAGTTGCGGATCAGACAAAATATTGTACGGCTCGGAAATGATATGCAGATCAGCCAGCCAGTAAGGCAGTACGCCAATCACCGGATTGAGCAACCACGCCCAGGTCAGGCCGGAGAGAAACGCCGGAACCGCCCACGGCAGAAACACCAGCGCCTGCACCCAGCGGCGGCCGGGAAACTCACGGTTGAGCAATAAGGCTAACCCCAGCCCCAGCGCGAACTGCAACACCAGTGAAGTCAGTGTCCAGTTGAAGGTATGTCGCAGCGCAGCATAGAAATGCCGGTCATCAAACATGGTACGGAAGTTATCCAGCCCGACCCAGCCGGTATCGAAAGGGTTAAGCAACTGGATGTTCTGAAAAGCATAGGAAATGCCGATGGCCATCGGAACAAAGATAAACAGGCCGATCAGCACCAGCGTCGGGCTGAGATAAACCCAGGGTTCCAGCAGCGCCCGCAAACGCGGGAAGCGCGGCACGGCAGCGGTGTCTGGCGGTGAAACTTCCAACATCATGACGCGTCTCCGTTGAGAAGAATATCGAACTCCGGCAGCAGATTCGCGCCGGAGTTATCCGGTTTACTTTTGCGCAGCCAGCCAGGCTTTCTGTTCTTTGGTCAGGTATTTCGCCCAGTCTTTCACCATGCTTTCGGTGTCGTTCTGGCCGAGCAGCGTTTCCTGCGAACTGTCTTTCACAATCACCGAGTTGAAATAGCCCCAGCCTTTGAGGTGCGTTGGCATAGTCAGCGGGATGTAATCCGGGCTGTTCAGCTCGGCAAACCAGCCTGCAAACTGCGGCGCGTGGTAATACGCATCCTGCTCTGCGCCCTTATAAATCGGTAAGGTGCCGACAAATTTCGACCAGGTGAGGTTGTTTTCTTTGTTACTGAGGAAGGAAATCAGATCCCAGCTTTGATCCTGATTTTTGCCCTGTTTGAACATCGACCAGCCGGTATAACCGATGGTCGGATAGGCTTTACCGTTCGGCCCGAGCGGCATTGGCGCGACCGAGAAATCGTCAGGATTCATGCTGTTTTTGATGGCGATCAGCGCGTCCGGATCCTGATCGAGCATTGCGCATTTACCGGAATAGAATCCGGAGACGATTTCGTTAAAGCCCCAGTTGACGCTGTCTTTTGGCGCATAACCCTTCTGGTACATATCCACCAGGAATTGCGCACCTTTAATCGCACCAGGTTTAGTCAGCGTGCTGTTGCCCTCTTTGTCGAAGAAGTCCGGCGAGCCGTTCATCGCCGCCATAAACATCATCCAGGCATTCGTGCCGCCGACGCCGCCGCGCATGCAATAACCGCTGATGCCGTTACCCAGCGCGCTGATTTTCTTCGCATCCGCCATAAACTCATCCATGGTTTTCGGCGCGTCGGTCAGACCCGCCTGCTGGAAGAGTTTTTTGTTCCAGAACATGGCCCGCAGATAAAAACCGTACGGGATCATGGTGGCGGTGCCGCCGGAGGAACGCGCCATGGTCAGCGTTTTGTCAGTCAGATCCGGCGTGCCCGACCAGCCTTTCAGCCGCGGTTCGAGATCAGCCAGCATGCCGTTACTGGCATACAGCCCTTGCCAGGTGTCCGGCATTTCCACCACATCCGGGTATTGTCCGCTCTGGATCATGGTGCCAAGCTTTTCAAACGCCTGTCCCCAGGGCAGCGACACCACGTCGATCTCGACATCAGGGTGCTGCGTTTTGTAAGCGGTTAACATTTTTTGCAGCATTTCAGTACGCGCCGGGCTGGTGATCACTTCCACCAGCGTCAGTTTGGTGGCGGCAAAAGTGGCGCAGGAAAACAGGCTGACGCTGATCGCCAGCAGGCTGAGCACATGACGTTTCGGGTGTCGCATAATCTTGATTCTCCACGGTGAAAAAAGTCGGAACACAGGAACGGTCTTTCAACAAAGGCCTCAGGAACAGGCGCTTTCGATGGCGTTTTTCAGGTCACGCCATAAATCTTCGGTCTCTTCCAGCCCGATAGAAATGCGGATCACGCGGGGCGACACACCGAAATCTATTGCCGAGTTGAATTCGCCCGCCTGATTCAGCACAGAAATGGCTGGCATCACCAGACTTTCGAAACCGCCCCAGCTGACCCCCATACGGAACAGGTTCAGCGCGTTACAGAACGTCGGAATATCGATGCCTTCGCTCAGCTCAAAGGAGAACAGACCGCTGTAGCCGGTCAGCGTGGAAGTCGGCAACGGGTCAAGTCCCGGATGATTCACCTGCGTGATGCGCGAATAGCCCTGCAACCGGCGCGCCAGTTCCAGCGCACTTTCGTGATGCTGGCGCATACGCAGCGGCAGCGTGCGCAGGCCGCGCAGCAGCAGCCAGGCTTCATTGGCAGAAAGTTTGCCTCCTAAAAACGGGCTGATATAACGACTGATGGCGCTGATGCGTTCTTGGCTGGAAATCACCAGCCCGGCGACCACGTCGCTGTGCCCGCTGATGTATTTCGACGCGGAATGAATGACCAGATCGATGCCCGCAGCCAGTGGCTTCTGGAAAATCGGCGACGCCCAGCTATTGTCGATCATCGTTATTACGCCGTATTTTTTCGCCAGTTCCGCGATGGCCCGCAGATTTTGTTCGCCCATCACCCAACTGTTCGGGCTTTCGAGATACAGCAGTTTCGCGCCCTGCATCGCCTCTTCCAGCGCGGGCAGTGAACCGCCATCGACAAACTGTGATTCAATCTGAAAACGGGTGCAGAAACCGCGCAGAAAGCGGTAAGTGTCCGGGTAGACGTGATTCACGCACACCACTTTATCGCCGGGACCGGCCACGCTGAGAATGGCGTTACTGATCGCCGCCATGCCGCTGCCGAACGCCAGACAGGCTTCGCCGCCTTCGAGTTGCGCCACTTTTTTCTGCAATTCGACGACGGTCGGGTTATCAACGCGGGAATACAAAGCATGGTCGCTGTCGCCGCGAAAACGGGCAATCATGCTGTCATAATCAGTGAAACTGAATAACGAAGACTGATATATTGGCGGCGAAATCGCTCCGCGATCGTGGCGGGCGTCGTGCACTAAACGGGTGTTTTCCCCTAATTCAACAGGCTGGCTCTTATCATCTTGCTGCATTGATCACTTCCTTCATGTCACGTTCAGTTATGTTCAGAATGTCGTTGCTTAGCCTGCGCGCGTTTTCCGGTTCACGGCGCGCAATGGCTTCAAATAACATGCGATGCAGCGGAAAAGAGTCGCTGAACAGCGCCTGCTCAGGCGGCGATTCAAAAAAGGCATGCAGCAGGTCATAAATGCCGCCGACCATTTGCAGCAGCAGCGGATTGTGCGCCGCGCTGTAGATTGCCGCGTGAAACTGCCAGTCTTCTGCCCCGGCGGAACCGACGCTCAGATGGACTTTTTCCATCACATCCAGCTTCTGTTCGATAAACAGCAAATCGCTTTCCGTCGCACGTACCGCCGCCAGCGCGGAAGCCTCGCATTCAATGATCCGGCGCACTTCCAGTGCATGAAGCATGGTGGCTGAGTCATTCTTAAAGCGCAGGGACAGAAAGCTGTCGTTGGCGGTAATTTCAGACTGCAAAAACGTGCCGCTGCCTTTTTTGCGCACGATAATCCCCAGCGCTTCCCAGCGTTTCAGCGCCTCGCGTACGGTGTTACGGCTCACCGCCAGCCCTTCGGCCAGCACGCGCTCAGGCGGCAATTTCTCGCCGATACGGGTGCCGGACTGCGCCACATAGCGGGTCAGTGCATCGAGCACCAGCGTGTCGCTTTGTTGTGGCGCAATCGGATGCAATAAATTTATGTCGCCGTTCATTGGCTTCTCCGCACTTTGGCTTGTGCAAACATTGGCCATAATTGGCCCAACAACTCAACCTGTGGACCACTTTGCAATTTGTCTGCCAGTTTTAAAAACAACCGTTAAGCGAATGATTTACAGACACAATGAGTAAATTTCATCCCAAACGGGAAAGCAGCAACACGATCGCGGTGGTGCAAAAACATGGAGTTTTGTTACGACGCTGTGCAGGAAATGTTCTGTGATGTAGCACGGGATGAATTGACGCCCACCCGTGCAAATGATAATTGTTATCATGTAAATTCATCCCCTCAGGCAGGTTGGAATGACACCGAACACTGAATCCTCCGCAGCAGCGTCCTGCTGCATCGTCGGCGGTGGCCCCGCAGGATTAATGCTGGGATACCTTCTGGCGCGAAAGGGAATTGACGTCACTGTGCTGGAAAAGCACAGCGATTTTTTACGCGATTTTCGCGGCGATACCATTCATCCGTCTACACTGGACATCATCTGGCAACTGGGTTTTCTCGACGAGTTCCTCGCCCTGCCGCATCAGCGCGCTGAAAAGCTTTATGGCGAGATCAACGGCCAGGAAACCACGCTGGCGGATTTCAGTCATCTGCCGACGCAGTGCAAATTTATCGCTTTTATGCCGCAGTGGGATTTTCTCAACTTCATCGCCAGCAAGGCTGCGCAACTGCCCAATTTCCGGCTGATTCATAACGCGCAGGTCCTGTCATTGCTGGAGGATAAATGCCAGGTATCCGGCGTTCTTGCTGAAGTGAATGGCGAAACGCAGCATTTTGATGCGGATCTGGTCGTCGGCTGCGACGGGCGTAATTCCATCGTGCGCGAACAGGCCGGGATGGAAATCCGCCGTTATGGCGCGCCACGTGACGTGTTATGGCTGAAAATCCCCAAACGCCCGGATGATCCTCAGTGGTCGATGGGGCATCGCGGGCCAAAGAAAAACTTCATCATGATCGACCGGGGTGATTACTGGCAGTGTGGGTATTCAATCCCGAAAGACAGCCTGAATGCGCTCAAAGCACAGGGCATCGCGCCTTTTCTCGACCTGCTGGCGGAAGTGTCGCCGTTTGAGCGCCAGCGCTTAGCCGACGATATTCTCAGCTGGGAAAACGTACGCTTGCTGGTGATCCGCATCGACCGTCTCAAAGAATGGGCTAAACCGGGTCTGTTGTGCATCGGCGACGCGGCACATGCAATGTCACCGATTGGCGGCGTCGGCGTGAATCTGGCGATTCAGGATGCGGTGGCGACAGCGAATATCATCACTGAACCGCTGAAGGCCGGACGCCTGACGCTGCGACACTTAAAACGTATCCAGCGCCGCCGCGCGTTCCCGACGTGGGCGACGCAGGCATTACAGATTATGATCAGTAAAGCAGGACAGAAACAAAGGAAGCGTGCCCCTTCACGGCTGGAAGCGTGGCTGCGCGGGCGGAAATTTATACCTTTCCTGTTTGGACGCCTCATCGGAGTCGGGTTTTATCGGGAAATCCCGAAGCTTTGATTTTGGGTTTGCCATCCGAACTGGCCTCAAGGTCTAGGTCTAGGTCCAGGTCAACACCTTGGGTTGCCACCCAAACTGGCCTTAAGAGGCGCCTATCGCCGCGCCTCTTAAGAATCTCCGGCTCTTTTACTGCGCGCTCCGCTCGCTGGCTATGTTTCAGGTAGCACGGCGACAGGCTGGAAATCTTGCCGCTTTGCGGTGCCTTCACTCGGTCCTGGAGCCTTTGGTCTCCAGGCCGCTCCGTTCAGCAAGCTTTCTGAATCGCCCCTGACTTTTTTAAAAGACAAAATCACAATGTGTGAGGTTGTGAAGTATAAGCCTAAGGCCGGTTCCAAAATTCCGCCGGAGGAGAGGTGGAAAACCGCGCGTCTTTTTGCGCGGGTTGTAACCCGAACGAAGGGAACCGCGCAGCGGCGGGGTTTTGCGGCTATCACTACGGCTGATGAAACATAGCCAGCGAGCGGAGCGCGCAGTGAAAGAGCCCGGGGGGTCTTGGGGGGTGGCGGCGACAGGCCGCCCCCCAAGTCGGTGTGGGCCGACGCCCACGGTTTTGAACTTGAACTTGAACTTGAAGTTTGTTTTAAACACCCCTCCTGATGCCCGTTAAGCATCACAAATTTAAATATTCCCCGCTTTTTCATCACCCATAATTGATAAGCGTCATAACGCCCGGTGAACTATTTCGGCAAAGTGCCCGCCTTTCACTTGGATCCAAATTTAATCTCGGGGAATACAATAATGCTGGAATTACTGATCGGGCTGGTAGTCGCCGTCTTTGTCGGCCGCTATATCATTAAAGGCTATTCACCCACCGGCGTTCTGATGGTCGGCGGCTTATTATTGCTGATTATCAGCGCCATCATGGGTCACAGCATCCTGCCGGAAGGCACCAAAAGTACCGGCTGGAATGCGACAGATATCGTTGAGTACGTCAAAATTCTGCTGATGAGCCGCGGTGGCGATCTGGGGATGATGATCATGATGCTGTGCGGTTTCGCAGCCTATATGACCCATATTGGTGCCAACGATGTGGTCGTCAAACTGGCGTCGCGCCCGTTACAGATGATCAATTCACCGTACATTCTGATGGTTGCGGCGTATATTCTGGCGTGTCTGATGTCCCTGGCCGTGTCTTCGGCGACCGGTCTGGGCGTGTTACTGATGGCAACGTTGTTCCCGATTATGGTCAACGTCGGCATCAGCCGTGGCGCGGCGGCGGCGATTTGTGCGTCTCCTGCGGCGATCATTCTTTCCCCTACCTCAGGTGATGTGGTGCTGGCGGCGCAGGCGGCGAATATGCCGCTGGTGGATTTTGCCTTTAAAGTCACCCTGCCGATTTCGATTGCTGCCATCGCGGCGATGGCGGTCGCGCACTTCTTCTGGCAACGCTATCTGGATAAACGCGATACCTCCGTGCTGGCAGATGCTGTCGATTCCAATGCTGACGATGTCATTGAAACCAATGCCCCGGCTTTCTACGCTATTTTGCCTTTCACGCCGATTATCGGTGTGCTGATTTTTGACGGTAAATGGGGACCCAATCTGCATATCATCACCATTCTGGTGATTTGTATGTTGCTGACCGCCCTGATTGAAACCGTGCGTAACCGTAACGGCAAAGCGGTATTCGCCGGACTGGACGTGGCTTATCGCGGCATGGCGGATGCATTCGCCAACGTGGTGATGCTGCTGGTCGCGGCGGGTGTGTTTGCTCAGGGGCTGAGCACCGTCGGGTTCATCAGCAGCCTGATAGGACTGGCGCAAAACTTTGGCTCCGGCAGCATCGTCATGATGCTGGTGCTGGTAGTCATCACCGTGCTCGCCGCCATGACCACCGGCTCCGGTAATGCTTCGTTTTACGCCTTCGTCGAACTTATCCCGAAACTGGCCGCGAAAATGGGCATCAACCCGGAATATCTGGTCATCCCGATGTTGCAGGCATCCAACCTGGGTCGCACTATTTCCCCTGTTTCGGGCGTCATAGTGGCCGTGGCCGGTATGGCAAAAATATCGCCTTTCGAAGTCGTCAAACGCACGTCCGTTCCCGTGCTGGTTGGCCTGATTGTGGTAATTGTCGCCACCGAAATTCTGGTGCCGGTGCATTAAAGCCTTTCTATTTAAATCCCCTTCCTGAGCGAAGGGGATCATTGATCACATAAATACGATAACGAGAATGCCTCTCACAGGTTAAGCTACTGCGCCTTGAAGGTCGGGGAAGTTTCCCTGTGCTGATTTGATAGCAAAACCAGCGTGAGAAAAGCTTTTATGTTGAATAATCCGGGTTATAAACGTATTGGCGGGTGGCTACTGGCCCCGATGGCGTATCTGATTGTGACGCTGCTGAGCGTGGTATTAATGCTGTTTCTGTTTTCAATGGCGTTATTTATGCCGGAATCGCGCGAATATCTCATCACCAACTCCCAGGCATTTACCCTGCAATGGTATTTCTCGGTGGTGACCACGTTAGCGATGGGGTTATTTACTATCGCGGTATTGTGGCAATTCTGTAAGCGCGCCAGATTGTTACCCAAAATGTATATTATCTGGTTATTGTGCACAGTACTTCTGGCGGTAAAAGCCTTTGCATTCTCACCGGTTACCGATGATTTGGCCGTGCGTAACTTATTGTTACCTTTATTGGCCGCCGCCGTCTTTGTGCCTTATTTCAAGCGCTCACTGCGGGTAAAAGAAACCTTCACGGAATAACCCTGAGGTTTTTAATGTTTATTATGTCCGGGCAATTGTCATGACCTCTTATTTATTACTTTTTGTCGGCACTGTGCTGGTAAATAACTTCGTACTGGTTAAGTTTCTTGGCCTGTGCCCGTTTATGGGCGTTTCCAAAAAACTGGAATCCGCTATCGGTATGGGTCTCGCCACCACATTTGTGATCACCCTGTCGAATATCTGCTCGTGGATCGTCAACACTTTCGTTCTGATGCCGCTGGGGCTGGTCTATCTGCGCACTATGGCCTTTATTCTGGTGATCGCGGTTGTTGTGCAGTTCACCGAAATGGTGGTGCGCAAAACCAGCCCGTCTCTGTACCGCCTGCTGGGCATCTTCCTGCCACTTATCACCACCAACTGCGCCGTGCTCGGCGTGGCGCTGCTGAACATCAACCAGCAATTCAACTTTATGCAATCTGCGCTGTACGGTTTCGCCGCGTCACTGGGCTTCTCGCTGGTGATGGTGCTGTTTGCCGCTATCCGTGAACGTCTGGTGGTGGCTGACGTCCCCGCACCGTTCAAAGGTTCTTCGATTGCGCTGGTCACGGCTGGCCTGATGTCATTAGCCTTTATGGGCTTCACAGGTCTGGTGAAATTCTAATGTTTGAATTATGGGTAGCGATTGGCGCGCTGACCGCTCTGGCGCTGGTTTTTGGCCTGCTGCTGGGTTACGCCTCGCGCCGTTTTGCCGTGGAAGGCAACCCGGTTGTCGATCAGATTGACGATATCCTGCCGCAAAGCCAGTGTGCGCAATGCGGCTATCCCGGCTGCAAGCCTTACGCCGAAGCGGTCGCCAATGGCGACAACATCAATAAATGTGTGCCGGGCGGCGAAGCCGTCATGCTCAAGCTGGCGACCTTGCTTAACGTTGAGCCGCAGCCGATGGGTGAAGACGCTGCGGCTGCTGTCCCGGTGCGTAAAGTGGCCTACATTGACGAGAGCAACTGCATCGGCTGCACCAAGTGTATTCAGGCCTGTCCGGTGGATGCCATCGTGGGTGCCACCCGCGCCGTACACACCGTGATTACTGATTTATGTACCGGCTGTGACCTGTGCGTCGCGCCGTGCCCGACGGACTGCATCGAAATGCTGCCAGTAAAAACCACCACCGCAAACTGGAAGTGGGATTTGAAATCCATTCCGGTTCAGGTCATCCATGCGGAGTAACATGTTTAATCTGTTTGCGGCGCTCAAAAAAGACAAAGTCTGGGACTTCGACGGCGGTATTCATCCGCCGGAAATGAAGACTCAGTCAAGCCACGTTCCGCTGCGCAACGTGCCGCTGCCTGAGCGCTTTATCATCCCCCTTCAGCAACATCTTGGCCCTGAAGGCGAGCTGTGTGTGAAAGCCGGCGACCCTGTGTTAAAAGGTCAGCCGCTGACCACTGGCCGTGGCCGTACCGTGCCGGTTCACGCGCCGACGTCGGGCGTGATCACGGCCATCGAACCGCACATCACCGCGCACCCTTCCGGTCTGAAAGAACTCTGTGTGCTGATTGAAGCCGACGGCCTTGATACCTGGTGCGAACGCGAATTCATTGCCGATTACCGCCAGCTTTCTGCTGATGAACTGAATCAGCGCATCAGTCAGGCCGGTATTGCCGGGCTGGGTGGCGCAGGCTTCCCGACCGCCAGCAAATTAGCCGGTGGCCTGACATCGACCCGCACACTGATCCTCAACGCGGCCGAATGTGAGCCTTACATCACTGCCGATGACCGGCTGATGCAGGAACATGCCATGGAAATTCTCCAGGGTACGCGCATCCTCTGCCACATGTTGCATCCTGAACGGGTGCTGATCGGCATCGAAGACAACAAACCTGAAGCGATTGCCGCGCTTAAAGCCGCGATCAGTGCTGAAATCTCCGACGGAGTGCGTTTCGAACTGCGGGTCATTCCGACCAAATACCCGTCCGGCGGTGCCAAACAGCTGACCAAAATCCTGACCGGCCTCGAAGTGCCGAAAGGCCATCACTCGTCGTCCATCGGCGTACTGATGCAAAACGTCGGCACCGTGTTTGCCATTAAACGCGCAATCATTGACGGCGAACCGCTGATCGAACGCGTGGTCACGCTGACCGGTGAAGCGATGGCAAAACCGGGCAACGTCTGGGCGCGTCTGGGCACGCCGATTGAACACCTGATGCAGGAAGGCCAGTTACAACCGCAGGGCGATAAAAAGATGGTGATCATGGGCGGCCCGCTGATGGGCTTCACCCTGCCATCGCTCAATGTGCCTGTGGTCAAAATTTCCAACTGTCTGCTCGCGCCGTCTGACGCCGAACTGGGTCAGCCGGAGCCGGAAGAAGCCTGTATCCGTTGCAGCCTGTGCGCGGAATCCTGTCCGGCCGGTTTACTGCCTCAGCAACTTTACTGGTTCAGTAAAGGTGAAGAACACGAAAAAGCGCGCAAGCATAATCTGTTCGACTGCATCGAATGCGGCGCCTGTGCGTATGTCTGTCCGAGCAATATTCCGCTGGTGCAATATTACCGTCAGGAAAAGGCCGAAATCCGCGCCATCGATGCAGAGACTGCCCGGGCCACCGAAGCCAAAGCCCGTTTCGAAGCCAAACAGGCGCGTATGGAACGTGAGAAATTAGCGCGTGAAGAGAAACATCAGAAAGCGGCAGTGAAGCTGGACGACGTCGCAGCAGAAGAAGCACCTGTCGCTGAAAAGGCCACGGAACAACAGGCCGAAGCCGATCCGCGCAAAGCGGCGCTGGCCGCTGCCATTGCCCGTGCAAAAGCCAAAAAAGCCGCCGCTGAACAGGACATTCCGGTGGCTTCTGAGCCGGTGCCTGAAACGCCGCCATCTGCAGAAGACGATCGTAAGGCCGCCGTGGCAGCCGCTATTGCCCGCGTGAAAGCGAAGAAAGCCGGCAATAACGGCGTTGTCGTGGAAGCCAAAGAAAGCGAACTGAACGTTGCACCACAGCCCTCCGCTGACGACGATCGCAAAGCTGCTGTCGCCGCCGCCATTGCCCGCGTGAAAGCCAAAAAGGCCGCTGCTGCGCAACCTGCGGGCACTGAAGAAAACGTGACAACGTCACCTGCAGAACCTTCCGCAGACGACAAACGCAAAGCGGCGGTGGCGGCTGCCATCGCGCGTGCCAAAGCCAAAAAAGCCGCTGCACTGAGTGAAGCGCAGGACGCTGAACCGGAAGAAAAAGAAACATCACAACAAGAAAGCGATCCACGCAAAGCCGCTGTAGCGGCTGCGATCGCCCGAGTTAAGGCCCGTAAAGCCGCTCAGACAATGTCGAACGAGGAATAGATGGCCTTCAGGATTGCAAGTTCACCTTTTACGCATAATCGCCAGAACACCAGTACCATCATGATGATGGTGATTCTGGCGTGTATTCCCGGCCTGCTCGCTCAGGTCTGGTTCTTCGGTTACGGCACGCTGATTCAGCTGACGCTGGCTATCGTCATTGCCCTGCTGGCAGAAGGTGCGGTGTTACAGTTGCGCAAACTGCCGGTGAAAAAACGCCTGGGCGATAACAGTGCCCTGCTGACAGCCGTTTTGCTGGGTATCAGCCTGCCGCCGCTGGGCCCGTGGTGGATGGTGGTGCTCGGCACGATTTTCGCCATCATCATCGCCAAACAACTTTACGGGGGTCTTGGTCAGAATCCGTTTAACCCGGCCATGGTAGGTTATGTGGTGCTGCTGATTTCTTTCCCGGTTCAGATGACAACCTGGCTGCCGCCGGATGTTTTACAGCATCATCACGTCGGATTCACCGACACGCTACTGACCATTTTCACCGGCCATAACAGTCAGGATCTGACCGCGTATCAGTTGAACATGAACGTGGATGGCGTGACGCAGGCGACACCACTGGATGCGTTTAAAACCGGTCTGCGCTCCGGCCATACCGCCGATCAGATCCTCGGAACGCCGCTGTTCAGCGGCACGCTGGCCGGTCTCGGCTGGCAGTGGATTAACCTCGGATTCCTGGCCGGTGGCCTGTTCCTGATGTGGCGCAAAATCATCAGCTGGCATATTCCGGCCGCCATGTTAGGCATGCTGGTCATTTGCGCGGGTATCGCGTGGGGTCTGGCACCGGAAAACTATCCTTCACCGCTGATCGGACTGTTCTCCGGCGCGACGATGCTGGGCGCATTCTTTATTGCCACGGATCCGGTGACGGCATCCACCACCCCGAAAGGCCGCCTGATTTTCGGGGGACTGATTGGTTTACTGGTGTGGCTGATCCGCAGTTACGGCGGTTATCCGGATGGTGTCGCTTTTGCCGTTTTACTGGCCAATATCACCGTGCCGCTGATTGATCACTACACACAACCACGTGTTTACGGGCATCGCTGAGGAAGAATTATGTTAGCTACAATGCGACGCCACGGCCTGATTCTGGCTTTCTTTGGCGCACTGATGACCGGTATGACGGCACTGGTCAACCTGATGACCAAGCCGACCATTGAACATCAGGCGCTGTTACAGCAAAAAACGCTGTTTGATCAGGTGATCCCGGCCAGCGTGTACGACAACGATATGCAAAACGAATGTTACAACGTCACTGATGAGTCACTTGGCAGCATGGCACCGCACCGTCTGTATCTGGCGCGCAAAAATGGTCAGCCGGTGGCTGCCGTGGTTGAAACCACCGCGCCTGATGGCTATTCCGGTGCGATTCAGTTGCTGGTGGCGGCTGATTTTCATGGCAAAGTTTACGGTTCCCGCGTGCTGGAACAGCACGAAACGCCGGGGCTGGGTGACAAAATTGAAGTGCGCATTTCCGACTGGATCAAACATTTCGCCAATCAGACCGTCAATGGTGCAAGCGATGAGCGCTGGGCGGTGAAGAAAGACGGCGGTATGTTTGATCAGTTTACCGGTGCGACCATTACACCGCGCGCCGTCGTCCGCTCGGTAAAACGTACGGCGCTGTTTATCGGGACGGTACCGTCTCAGCTTTCCCACCTCACCCCTTGTGGAGCCCGTGATGAGTGAAGCCAAAAAGATAATCGTTCAGGGTCTGTGGACCAATAACTCCTCGCTGGTTCAGCTGCTGGGGCTTTGTCCGCTGCTGGCCGTGACGTCGACTGCCACCAACGCCCTCGGTTTAGGGCTGGCGACTACGCTGGTGCTGACCTGTACCAACGCCATGATTTCCGCATTCCGTAAGTGGATCCCGGATGAAATCCGCATCCCGATTTACGTACTGATTATCGCCTCGGTGGTCAGTACCGTGCAGATGCTGATCAATGCCTACGCGTTCGGTCTGTATCAGGCGCTGGGCATTTTTATTCCGCTGATTGTGACCAACTGCATTGTGGTCGGCCGTGCCGAAGCCTGTGCCGCCAGCAGCCCGATCCATCTGGCCGCCCTCGACGGCGCGATGACCGGCCTGGGCGCAACCTGCGCAATGTTTGTGCTGGGTTCAATGCGTGAAATTCTCGGCAGCGGCGTGCTGTTCAATGGCGCTGATTTGTTGCTCGGCAGTTGGGCGAAAGTGCTGCGCGTCGAAGTGCTGCATCTGGATAACCCGTTCCTGCTGGCGATGTTACCGCCGGGCGCATTTATCGGCCTCGGTCTGCTGCTGGCCGGCAAATATCTGATTGATCAGCGTATGAAAGCACGGCAAGCGGCACAGCACGTTGTGGCGGAAGAAAGTCTGCCAAAGGGAAGCGTTCATGAATAAGGAAAAACGCACCGAAATTCTCAGCCGTTTGCGCGATAACAATCCGCATCCCACTACCGAACTGGTGTACACCACCCCGTTCGAACTGCTGATTTCGGTATTACTTTCTGCGCAGGCTACCGATGTCAGCGTGAACAAGGCGACGGCAAAGCTGTATCCGGTCGCCAACACGCCTGAATCGGTTCTGGCCCTTGGCGTGGACGGCGTAAAGGAATACATCAAAACCATTGGCCTGTTTAATGCCAAAGCGGAGAACGTGATTAAAACCTGCCGTATTTTGCTGGAAAAACACCATGGTGAAGTGCCGGAAGACCGCGCAGCGCTTGAAGCGCTGCCTGGCGTTGGCCGCAAAACCGCCAACGTAGTGCTCAATACCGCCTTCGGCTGGCCGACCATTGCCGTGGATACGCATATTTTCCGCGTCTGTAACCGCACGAAGTTCGCGCCGGGTAAAACCGTGGATGACGTCGAAGAGAAATTGCTGAAAGTGGTTCCGGCCGAGTTCAAGCTCGACTGCCACCACTGGCTGATCCTGCATGGCCGCTATACCTGCATTGCACGTAAGCCGCGGTGCGGGTCGTGTTTGATCGAAGATTTGTGCGAGAGTAAAGAGAAGGTTTATGCGGAGTGAAAGGGGGTTCCCTTTGGATCCCTTTAAATGGCTTTAAAAGCTTTAAATAGAATTGAGTAAATTTCGGTTTCTCAATAACGGTTATCACACGGCCTTTCGTGCCGAAACCGACCAGAGGGGAAAGGCTTTTCCCCTCTGAACTCCCCTCGCTTTTTCAAACATGTGTTCCGCGCGCTGGCTATGTTTCAGCAACCGCAGCGACAGGCTGGAAATCTTGCCGCTGCGCGGTTCCTTCGTTTCGGGATTGCAGCCTATGGTCTGCAACCTCTCATTCAGCAAGCTTTCTGAATCGCCCGCAGGATCTTAAATTCAAAAAACAAAATTACTCTGTTTTAGAGAGTTCAATGGCGTGCTCAAAATCCAGCTGAACGGAGCGGCTTCGAGACCTGTGGCTCGAAGACCGAGAGAAGGTAGTGCGCAGCACCTGGATTTGCGCCACTCATCAATACAGCAGAACATGTCCCTTGCGCCAGCGGAGCGCGCAGTGAAAAAGCGCGGAGACCAGAGGCCCGCGCGTTACCGGGTCTCTGGTCGGTGTGGGCCGATGCCCACGGTGTTGACCTTGAATTTGAATTTGAAGTTAAAAGCCGCCATTGCAGCGGCCTCTGCAATCAAATAAACGATTTCGCCTGCTTCAGCACCACATCACAGGCTTTGGTTTTCACTTTCTCTTTCACCTGCGTCAGCCCGCTCCCCAGATTATTCAGATCCACACTTTGATCTTTACCGGTTTTCAGCAAACCACCCAGACCCTGCTGATAATCCTGGCTTTCAGCACCCTCTGCCGTCTGGATGCCCAGCTTGCTCAGCAACTGATCTTTCACATTCTCAGTGCTGGCTTTGGAAAGTACGTTGTTCTTCACGCAGTACTGCAACACACCTGCGACGTTGTTCGCGCTGGTCGACGTCAGGGCACTGTCGCCGCCACTGAGCAGCGAGGTCAGCGAAGATGTGGTACCGGCAGAACCGGTTTTGCTGCTGGTGCCATTCAGTCCTTCGTTGGCGGCCTGCTGCAGTTGTCCCAGAAGATTATTCGAAGCCTGTGCACCTGCTGAAAGCAAAATACCCGCAGAGGCCATCGCCAGAACAACGGCTTTCAATGTTTTCATGTCTTACTCCATCCATTTCACATAAGTATTGCGGCAAAGCTTGGGCTGAAAGTTTCATTACATCAATAGGAATACCGGACAGAACGTCTTTATTGCGCCACATTTGACGACTTGTTAAGCGCCTGCTGCGCCAGCCAAAGCCCGGCGGCGGTGAAGAAATGCTGCGCCAGCGGCGTTGCCCTTCCCGCTTCGGCGACGACCAGCGCGGCGTGACGACTCATCGGCGTGATATCCAGCGGGCAACGTTTCAGTGCAGGATGCATTTCATCAATCAGATGTCCACGCGGCACCAGCGCACAGCCAATTCCGACAAACACGCCCTGCATCAGCTGGAAAATAGACGTGCTTTCCAGCCGCGGATGCAGCTCAAGTCCGGCCTGGCGGAAGAAATTATCCAGATACCGGCGGAAATAGCGGCTCGGTTCAGACAGACACAACGGCAGCGCGGCAACCTGTTCGGCGGTTATCCGTTCAATGCCCTGTAACTGCGGGAAATGATCCGGGTGATACACCACGTCAACACCGCCATCATCGAGCGGCACCAATTGGAAGCGCAGCTCATTGAGCGTCGAGAACTCAAAGAAACCGATACCGACATCCACCGAATGGCTGCTCAGCGCTTCAATCAACTGATCAGCACTGACTTCTGCCACGCGGTAATCCAGCCCCGGATGCGCTTCGCTTACCGCCTTAATCAGTTGTGCCAGCGACACGCTGCATTGCGGCATCACGCCGATACGCAATGTCCCGCTCATGCCCTGTTTCAGCGATTCGACCTCCAGTTTCAGGCCTTCATAGACAGCCACGATTTCCCGCGCCCAGCTCAGCACCCGCAGACCTTCTGCGGTAAAACCTTCGAAGTTATTACCGCGATTGATCAGATTCAGGTCGAGCTCTTTTTCGAGGTTTTTGAGACGCATCGACAGTGTCGGCTGGCTGACAAAGCTGGCTTCCGCCGCCCTGCCAAAATGCCGTTCGCGTTCGAGGTTACAGAGATAGATAAGTTGTTTGATATCCAATTTATTTTCTAATTCAGCCGGTTGTTATGCCTTATCGATTGCTGCTGATTATAAGCCAAAGTCATGATAATGACGCAGCGGATTAAAACCGGCTAAGGCATCCTGACGTTGTTTGCGGGCGCGACGGGCCAGCGCATAGGCCGGATCGCCATTGAAACCGTGGAATCCGCCCGGATAGATGCTGAATTCCACCGGCACGCCAGCGCGGATTAACCGGCGGGCATAGTCGATGTTTTCATCGAGGAACAAATCAATTGAGCCGACGCCAATCCAGGCCGGTGGTAATCCGCTCAGATCCTCTGCGCGGGCAGCCGCAGCGTAGCAGGAAATATCCGGCAAACCGGCTTCGTGACCGAGGTAGGCGTGCCAGCCGAAACGGTTGTCCTCGCGCGTCCAGGAGAATTCGCCGGTCACCGGATTCGGGTTGGGATCGGTTACAGTGCGGTCGTCGAGCATCGGATACATCAGGTTTTGAAACGCCAGTGTCGGACCGCCCCGGTCGCGGGTCAGCAGCGCCAGAGAGGCCGCCAGCCCGGCACCGGCGCTGTCACCCATCACACCGATATGCGCAGGGTCAATACCCAACACCTCTGCCTGTGCGGTCATCCAGATCAGCGCGGCATAACAATCTTCCAGCGGGCCGGGGAACGGCGTTTCCGGCGCGAGGCGGTAATCCACCGATACAATGACGCAGTCGTGCTGTGCCGTCGTCGGGCGGGTCAGCGGCATCGACTGTTCAGGGCTGCCCAGCACATAACCGCCACCGTGAATATGCAGAATACCCATCCGGCCTTTCCGTTCATGCTGCGGCGAAATCACCACGACACGCACCGCTGGCGCATTTTCACCACCTGAAATGTGATGCTGACTAACCGTTACCGGCAACCCGTCATCCTGTAACAGACTTTCCAGCGCCGCCGTCTGACGTTGCTCGCGCATGGCAGGCAGAACGGAGGCTGCAAGCACGCGTTCTGGCATCAGATCCAGTAACGGGCGCAGTTCGGGGTCAACAAGGTGGGCAGTTTTCATGGCGGGATCCATTTATCCGTTTATCATCCCGTCATTTATAACGCCTTGAGCCGGTTTTAAAAAGTCTGAATTGTTATTGCTTATGACTGATTACGTTCAGATTTTTCATGAGGTTAAGCCCATAACCCCGTGAATGCCCATATAAATCCCCACCAGCGCGATCAGCACACTGGAAAAATAAGGCGCCCGGCGCGCCAGCGTGTTTAAACCGCTCCAGCGTTTAGCCGCCTGGCGGACACTGACGGCAGCCGCCACGCCTACAGTTACCAGCGTCAGCGCCAGTCCGATGCTGAAACACACTACCATCGTCGCTCCCAGCGCCAGTTGTTTAAGCTGGATGCAGATCAGCAGCACGGTAATGGCGGCCGGGCACGGGATCAGCCCACCGGTCAGACCGAAAAATAAAATCTGCCCGTTAGTCACTTCCGTACTGGCAAAACGTCGCTCAATATCGCTGGCGTGCGCCAGTTCATGGGCGTCCTGATATTCCTGCGGCGACAGGCTGATACGCTTCATGCCACGCAGGTTATTAAGTCCCCGGGGCTGAACGTGACGCTGAACATTCGCATGCGTGCGGGAATGTCCGTGATGATGGTCATGATCAGCATGATGCCCGTGCGTGTGCTCCTTCTTCCAGAGTTGTTCGCCGCGAAATGTACGCCAGAACATCCATGCCGCCGTGCCCAGGATGATAACCGCAGACACCAGTTGCAACCACGGCTCGACAGCCTCTGCGGTGAACCGGTTGCTGAGATACATGCCGCCAAACGCGATGATCCAGACAATCGCAGTATGCGAAACCGTGGCCGCCAGCCCCAGTAAAATAGCCTGCCGGACAGTGCCTTTAATCGCAATGATAAAGGCAGCCATCATGGTTTTCGAATGGCCCGGCTCAAGCCCGTGTAAAATCCCCAGCAATATGGCGCTGGGTATAAAGATCCACGCATTTCCCTGCTGTAAAAGGGTAGAAAAGTCATTCATGGTAATGATTCCCGATAAGGTAGGCGCTGGGATTCTACTCCCCCCCAGTATTAAATACACCCCCCCAGTATCCACAAATGATATGATCGCGCCGTCATTGGTGTCACGGAGGAAGTGAGATGTCCCATACCATTCGCGATAAACAGAAGCTGAAAGCCCGTACCAGCAAAATTCAGGGTCAGGTGGCGGCGTTAAATAAAATGCTGGATGAGCCCCATGAATGCGCGGCTGTTCTGCAACAAATTGCCGCGATCCGCGGCGCGGTGAATGGCCTGATGCGGGAAGTGATTAAAGGCCATCTGACTGAGCATATTGTTCATGAAGAAGATGTTGTGAAACGTGAGGCCGATCTGGACGTCGTACTGAGCGTGCTGAATTCTTACGTGAAATAACCTCCTGTGCCGCAGGTCTGATCACGCCAAAAGGGGCCGAAGCCCCTTTTATTTCCTTCACGGAGTATCGCGATTAGCTTTTGACTTGTTTGGTGGCAAAACCTTTGTTTAGTTTGCGCCAGTACACCAGCCAGGTGATCAGCGCACAGACCACGTAAAACACCAGGAAGACTTTCATCGCGCCAGCCGGTGAACCGGTCAGCGCCAGTGAAGTCCCGAACGCTTTAGGAATAAAGAAACCGCCAATCGCGCCGATTGAAGAGATAAAACCGAGCGCCGCAGCAGTATCCGTCACCGCCTCACGCAGCGCTTCATCATCGCTGGCGCCACGCGCTTTAGCCTGGTCGGTAGTCAGTTTGCGGAAAATCACCGCAATCATCTGGTAGGTGGAGCCACTGCCCAGACCGGCCGTCAGGAACAGCACCATAAATACCGCGAAGAATGCCGGGAAGTTGCCGCCCGCGCCGCCGACCGGCAAGGTCAGGAACAGTAAACCGGCAAAAATCGCCATGACGATGTAATTCACCAGGGTTACGCGAATACCGCCAAGGCGGTCTGACAGCATGCCTCCCGCAGAACGCGCCAGCGCGCCAAAGAACGGGCCGAAGAAGGCGAATTGCAGGATGTTAACGTCGGGGAACTGGGTTTTAGTCAACATCGCAAAACCGGCGGAGAAACCGATAAACGAGCCGAAAGTCGCCAGATACAATATGCTCATGATCCACAGATGACCGCGTTTCAGCACCGGCAACTGCTGGCGGATTGAGGCTTTAGAAGACGCCAGATCGTTCATACCAAACCAGGCAGCAAGCGTACCGATGATCAAAAAGGGTACCCAAATCCACGCCGCATTTTGCAGCCACATGTCCGCACCGTTCGCCAGGGTTTGTTTATCGCTGAAAGCCGCAAACACACCCAGGGAAATGACCAGCGGCGCAACCAGTTGCATCACGCTCACGCCCAGATTACCCAGACCGCCATTGATCCCTAATGCGCCGCCCTGCTTCGCTTTCGGGAAGAAGAAGCTGATATTGGACATGCTCGAGGCGAAGTTTGCTCCACCGAAACCGCACAACAGCGCAATGATCAGGAAAACGTTATACGACGTGGTGGTATCCTGCACCGCAAAACCCAGCCACAGGCACGGCAGCACCAGAAACACGGTACTGATGGCTGTCCAGCGGCGGCCACCGAACAGTGGGATCATAAAGGAGTAAGGCACGCGCAACAGTGCGCCGGACACAGACGGAATAGCGGTCAGCATAAACAACTGATCCGTGGTGAAGTTAAAACCGACTTTATTGAGGTTAACGGAGACCAGGCTGAACAGCATCCAGACGCAGAATCCCAGCAACAAACACGGCACGGAAATCCATAAATTACGGCTGGCCACTTTATGCCCGGTCTTTTCCCAAAAGGCCGGATCTTCCGGACGCCAGTCCTGCAGCAGGCGTGACGGTTTTTCCGTCGGTGAAGCTGATGTGTGTGACATGTGTACCTCGGTGGCAACGCATTGTTGTTGTAATGATTAAGTTATGTCGCACACACTAGGTAGAGCCCCGCTTCAGGATGTTGATACAAATCAACGCAAACGCAGGTGGATAATGCAGGAAAAATGACCATGAATCCTTTGTGAGTATCCGGTGAAAAAAGAATAAACTGCTAGTATTCATAAAGTTGATGAAGAAATATTCTTTCATCTAATGAAGGTATAAATCAGATGGAAATAAAGGAGTAACCATAAAGAGGTATAGGGAAACGCCCTCTGATCATAAAAAATGCCCACTCTGTACAGCTGGTGTCAGCCCGGCACGGTATCCGCAGCTTTCGATATAGGTTCAGGAAATACTATTCATGTTTAAACGCGCACTGCCTTCTTTATCGCTCATCAGCCAGATCACATTGCTGATGCTGCTGCTCGGCCTTCTGGGCATTGGCGGAATGAGCATGGCGGCGTGGATGGCGGGCAGTATCGAAGGCAACGCCCATGCGATTAATAAAGCGGGTTCCCTGCGTATGCAGAGTTACCGGCTGTTGTCGCAGGTTCCCCTGAGCGAAACCAGTGCCCGTTATATCAGCCAGATGGAAGCTGACGAAAGCAGCGCCGATTTATTACAGGCGGTAGAGCGCGAAAACCTGCAACCGCAGTTTCTGGCGTTACGTCAGTACTGGCAAACTACCCTGCGCGACCAGCTTCTGGCGGCTAAGCATCCACAAGATGTATCAGCCAATATCGCCGTATTTGTCGGCCAGCTTGATGTGCTGGTCGCCGCACTTGAGTACAAAACCGAATACCATCTGCAACAGATTTCGCTGATTCAGCGCGGGCTGGTGGCGGTCACTGTATTACTGATGGCGCTGACCATCTGGTTCCTGCGCCGCCATCTGTTAACGCCCTGGAAAAGCCTGCTCGCACAGGCCAGCGCCATTACCGCCGGGGATTTCAGCCACCGCTATCAGCGCAAACGTGTGGCGAATGGCGATGCGCATAATGAAATGGATATTCTCGGTGATTCGCTTAACAGCATGTCGCTGGCGCTGGCGGAGATGGTCGATAATCTGGCGCAGCGCGTGGCAGAAAAAACCGCCGACCTGCAACAAAAAAATCAGATGCTGGATTATCTGTACCGTGTGAGCCGTCAGCTTCACACCAGCGACCCGCTTGAGGTGCGCATGGAGCCGGTGCTGAAAGAGTTACAGTCACTGACTCCGCTGAGCGGAATTCAGTTGCGCCAATACGAAAATAACAGTGTGGAAGTGTTCAATGAATTCAGCCATGCTTCACCCCGTCAGCCTGACAGCCCTAAGGTCGGTGAACATGCGGATGACGGCGGCGAATCCCTGAGCTGGAGCCTGCGCGACGATCGTGAAAATTACGGTGTGTTGCTGGCACAGTTGCCGCCGGGCCAGTATCTGGATGACGATCAGCAGCAACTGCTACATACCCTGCTGGAACAGCTCACCAGCACCCTGATGCTGGCGCGTCAGGCAGAACATCAGCAGCAGTTAATGCTGATGGAAGAACGCTCAGCCATCGCCCGCGAACTGCACGACTCGCTGGCGCAGTCGCTGTCGTGCCTGAAAATTCAGGTGGCCTGCCTGCAAATGCACGCTGACACGTTTTCTGAAGAAGATAAAAATCTGTTGCAGCAGATGCGTGAGGAACTGAGTACCGCTTATCGTCAGTTGCGGGAACTGCTGACCACGTTCCGACTGACGCTCAATACTCCCGGCCTGCGCGCTGCGCTGCAACATACCGTGGATGAATTCTCGCGCCGCATGGGTCTGTCCATCGGTTTTGATTACCAGATCCCGCCGCGTTCCGTGCCGGCTAATCAGGGTATTCACCTGCTGCACATCGCCCGTGAAGCCCTGAACAATGTTTACAAACACGCTAACGCCACGCAGGTATCGCTTTCACTGCACTGTCATGACGGCGAAATCAACATGCGTGTTTGTGACAACGGCGAAGGCATTTCACAGGACGTCGAGCGACAAAATCATTATGGCCTGATCATCATGCAGGATCGCGCCAGTACCTTACACGGCAGTTGTCGGGTCGCCCGACGCCCGGATGGCGGCACAGAAGTCACGGTGCGTTTCCGTCCGGAAGCCCTGCCTGTCAATCCCCAGGAGCAAGTATGAACGACATCACCCCTTCCACTATTTTGCTGATTGACGATCATCCTATGCTGCGTAACGGCGTGAAACAGCTGATCGCGCTGGACTCGCGTCTCAAGGTTATTGGCGAAGCCAGCAATGGCGAACAAGGCGTTGAACTGGCGAAACAGCTCGACCCGGATCTGATCCTGCTGGATCTGAATATGCCGGGCATGAACGGGCTGGATACCCTCGACAGCATGCGCCAGACCTCGCTTTCCGGTCGTATCGTGGTATTCAGCGTGTCGAATCACGAAGATGACGTGGTGACAGCCCTGAAACGTGGCGCGGATGGTTATTTACTGAAAGATATGGAACCGGAAGATTTGCTCGCCGCGTTGCATAACGCCGCCGCCGGGAAGATGGTGCTGAGCGAAGCGCTGACGCCGGTGCTTGCCGCCAGCCTGCGTGAAAGTCGCCCGAGCGGTGACCGCGATATTCAGTCCCTGACGCCGCGTGAACGCGACATCATCAAACTGATCGCTGAAGGTTTACCGAACAAAATGATCGCCCGCCGTTTGAATATCACCGAAAGCACGGTGAAAGTGCACGTCAAGCACCTGCTGAAAAAAATGAAACTCAAATCCCGCGTCGAAGCGGCGGTATGGGTGTTGCAGAGTAATGTGCTTTAACAAGGTGTTAGCCTTTAAAACCCCCTCCCTGCCTCCCCCTTCGCTGGGGGAGGAGCAAAAAGCCAGACCATCAGTGGCTCGATCAAAAATTCAGCCCGGCGTCGTTGCCGTATTGCGGTTGCGCAGTCAGCGGCGGGGATACATTGAGGGTGATCCAGTTTGACGTCACTTTCTGCGATTTACTGTCTTCCACGGTCACCGACAGACGATAAATGTTGGTGGCGTCCGGGGAATCATCCCACGGCGGCACAATCACACTCCAGCCATCGGGATTACGGTTATTCGCGGGTGGCGTCAGGCTCAGCGCCTGCGTATCGCCCTGCCAGCTCAGCGCCACCACTGAATTCAGCGCGCGCAGTTGCAGTTTCAGCGGCACAGTTTCGCCCGGCTGCAATGACCACGGCGGCGTGGCTAAAAACACCGACAAGGTTTTACGCTGTTTGAATTCCATCACCGGCATATTATTGCGATCAACCATGTCCATGCGGCTTCCGCGCAGCGAGCGCGCTGCCGCGACATTCCGGAAAGACAATTGTTGATCCAGCGGCACACCCAGCCGGTAATTGAGGGTCAGTTTCACCACATCCTGATTATCGCCATCCTGCCCGGCCTGATGCTCGGCCATCACCGTCACCAGCGGTACCGGTGTGTAATTCACGCCAAACGACACCGCCGAGGGATTACTCTGCCGCGTGCCGTTACCGAACAAATCCACCTGATGACCGAAATACTGCTCATAACTCAGCGAAGCCCCCAACTGGCGGTAGAACGGTAAATAGCCTTTGGTGGTGATGTCATAGCCACGCGCCTGACGGCGCAGTTGCGCAGACGTACTGCTGTCGGCTTTATAGGACGAAAACGGATGATAATAATTGGTGGAGAAACGCAGGTAATCTGTCCAGGCTTCCGCGCCCAGACTGCCGCGCGTCAGCTGATGATCGAAATCATTATCCACAAAAGCGTTATATCCCAGCATCCACGCGCCGGTGTTGAAGCGCTGGCCCAGGCCGAAATTACCGACAGTGGCATCCGTCTCGCTTTGCAGGCCAATCTGGCTGTAAACCAGATTGGTTTGAGAATTATATAGCGGGCTGAAAAGCCGGCCGGAGCTGCCGTCAAGATTACGCCCGGTCATATCCAGTGAGGTGCTCACTGTCCCCAGCGGCGAAAGCAAACTGCTGGTTTCTTTTTGCACCAGTTTCGCGGCCTGACTCAACGCCAGCGTCTCCGCCTGCACACGCAGGGGATCATCGCTGTCCGTAGTGGTGGCTCCCAGCTCTTTCAGCGTGGTAGCAAGTTGTTTTTCAGTGGCCGTCGGTCCGGTATTGTTATGGATATACTGGCTGCCAAGGCTCGGTAACGTCTGAGACGCTTGGGTCGGGGTGCCATTGTTAAAGACAGAACTTTCGTCGCTGGCAGGCAGAAAACCGCTGAGGTTATAGCTGAGTGCGCCGTATTCGGTGGGTTCTGCCGTCAGCGCACTGGCGCTTACAGCATAGAAGGCGGTTCCCCCAGCCATCAGCAAAGAGGCGCAGGTCTTGCCTGCAAATCGCTTCAATAAATCAGAAAAAAAATCTGTGACGTCAGTCATACCTTACACATTTTGCCCGTAAGGTTTGATCTTACCGCACGGTCAGCATAATTCAACCTTCACGCCACGAACGGCCACATACATCATTCCCTTAAATGAAATCATGCCAATTAATTTCCATAGTGAATACATGGATGATTTGCCGCCACCTCACAAAAAATATCACCTAAAATAACACCAAAGATATCATTGCACACATTTGATAACATTTTTAACAAACCAACCATTTATCTTTACAGTCTGTTTTCATTTATCCTTAGCAGGTTAACGATTATCCCGACGCCACCCGACTGCCCTGGCAGAGTGCGTCCGGACCTTAAAGTGATGTATACAAACAGGGAACATAAATGAGCAAAAAAACCTTGCCCGGCGTGACCCGCAGACAAATTCTCTCCTTCACGGCCGCCTCTGCAGTACTGGGTGCCGCCAAAGCCGCAAACGCGGTGACGCTCAAAGGCACGCCCGTGTGGAGCCCCTTTGACGCCAGCCCGCCGCCGCAGATTGAGACCGATGGCTGGGCGTTCTTCACCGACGCCGAAGCCGCTGCTATGGAAGCTATTGTTGACCGTCTGGTGCCCGCCGATGACCTGAGCGTGGGCGGTAAAGATGCCGGATGCGCAGTGTTTATCGACCGTCAGTTGGCCGGATTCTACGGCACTTATTCCCGCCTCTATATGCAAGGCCCTTTCCAGGACGGTACACCGGAACAAGGTGACCAGTCACCGCTGGTTCCGCAACAGCGTTACCGTCTTGGTCTGGCCGCACTGGATAAATACACCCGGTCACAGCATCAGAAATTATTCAAAGATCTGCCCGGTGACCAGCAGGATCAAATCCTGGCAGGCCTTGAGAGTGGAAAAATTGCCCTTGATGGGATCGATTCCAAATTGTTCTTCGCCATTGCACTTAAGAACACGATGGAAGGTTTCTTCGCTGACCCGATTTATGGCGGTAACCGCAATATGGTGTCGTGGAAAATGCTGGGCTTCCCCGGCGCACGCTACGACTACCGCGAATATGTCGGCAAACATAACCAGAAACTCGATCTCGAACCGCTGAGCATTTCCGGCGGCGACGCATGGAAAATGAAAAGCTAAGGGCAGAACAATATTATGGCAAAAAAATTACCCAAAACCGACGTGGTGGTGATCGGACTCGGCTGGGCCGGCTCGATCATCGCCAATGAATTGTGCGACGAAGGTCTGAATGTGGTGGCAATTGAACGCGGCCCGTGGCGTGATACGGCGCGCGATTTCAACGTAGCCACCGTTACCGATGAATTGCGTTACAACACCCGTCAGGAACTGATGTTACGCACCCGTCAGAACACCATCACCATCCGCAACAATCCGGCGCAAACGGCTTTGCCGATGCGCGAATGGGGATCTTTCCATCCGGGTAACGGCACCGGCGGCGCAGGCAACCACTGGGCGGGGATCACCTTCCGTTTCCAGCCAGATGAATTCCGCCTGAAAAGCCATCTGACTGAACGTTACGGCGCGAACGCCATCCCGGAAGAGTTAGTTCTGCAAGACTGGGGCACCGACTGGGATGAAATGGAACCGCATTACGCCTCTTTCGAACGTCTGGCCGGGGTGTCCGGTAAAGCCAGTAACGTGAACGGCGAACATCATGAAGGCGGTAACCCGTATGAAGGGATGCGCTCGATTGAATATCCGACCCGCCCGATGGATCAGCCTTACGGCCCGACACTGTTTGGTGAAGCCGCGCGCAATATGGGCTACAAAGCCTTCCCGGTGCCCTCTTCCCTGATTTCCGAGCCTTACACCAACCCGCTCGGTGTAAAAATGGGGCCCTGTACCTACTGCGGATTCTGCACCAACTACGGCTGCGCGAACTATTCCAAGGCCAGCGCCATCACTACCGTATTACCGGCGCTGATCCGCAAGGAGAATTTCGAAGCCCGCACCAACTGTGAAGTGATGCAGGTGTTGACCGATTCCACCGGTAAACGCGCCACCGGTGTGGTCTATATCGACTCGTCCGGTGACGAGTGGGAACAACCGGCTGATCTGGTGATCGTCAGTGCCTTTACCTTCGAAAACGTCCGTCTGATGCTGCTTTCCGGTATCGGTAAACCCTATGACCCGGTCACCTTAAGCGGCACCACCGGCCGTAATTACGCTTATCAGACCGCCAACGGTGTGCAACTGTTCTTCGATGACAAAAACTTTAACCCGTTCATCGGTGCAGGCGCGGTCGGGATGGGCATCGACGATTTCAACAACGACAACTTCGATCACAGCGGTCTGGGCTTCTTTGGCGGTGGCAGTATCCGTGTCACACCCATCGGCGGTGCGCCCATCGGCTACCGCCCTGTTCCGCCGGGAACGCCGAAATGGGGCAGCGAATGGAAAAAAGCCACGGTCGCCAACTATCTCAGCTCGATGTCGATCGGCTGTGAGGCCAGCAGCTACACCACCAAAACCAACTATCTGTCACTGGATCCGAACTATAAAGACCGTCTGGGTCGCCCGCTGCTGCGCGTGACCTTCGATTTCCCGGAAAACGATCTGAAAATGGCCGCGTATTGCACCGGTAAAGTGGCCGAAATCGCCAAGGCGATGAATCCGCGTCAGCTGGTCGCTAATCCGATGAAAGGCCACTGGAACGGTACGCCGTATCAGTCTTCCCACGTGGTCGGCGGATTTGTGATGGGCGCGGATCCGACCACCAGCTCGGTAAACAAACATCTGCAAGTTTGGGATGTGCCTAATCTGTTCGTGGTCGGCGCGTCTGCCTTCCCGCAAAACCCGGGCTATAACCCGACCGGCACCGTCGGCGCGCTGGCGTTCAAAGCCGCCCATGCAATCCGTAACTACTATCTGAAAAAACCGGGAGAGATGATCGCATGAAAAAGTTAACCTCATTCTCACTCGGTTTGCTGGCTTTGAGCATCAGCGGGCTGGCCCACGCGGCAGGCGACGGCTCTTTCGAACAGGTGGAACGTGGCCGGTATCTGGCAACGGTGGGCGACTGCGCCGCCTGTCATACCGCCTCCACGCCGGATGCCAAACCTTTCGCCGGTGGCGTACCGATTGAAACATCGTTTGGCCGTCTGGTCGGCGCAAACATTACGCCAGATGTGCAAACTGGTATCGGCAAATGGACGTTCGATGACTTCCAGCGCGCGATGTCCGAAGGCATCGGCCACGGCGGCAAACGTCTTTACGGTGCGATGCCGTTCACGGCCTACACCAAAGTGACCCGCGAAGATAACGCCGCCATCTGGGCATATCTGCAAACCCTGCAACCGGTGCATCACGAAGTGGAGACTAACCAGTTGCCGTTCCCGTTCAACGTGCGTACCAGCCTGATGGGCTGGAACTGGCTGAACTTCACCCAAGGCGAATTCAAACCGCAGATGGATAAATCGGCGGAATGGAACCGTGGCGCGTATATCGTTGAAGGTCTGGGGCACTGCGGCACCTGTCATACACCGAAAAATATGATTGGCGGCGACAAGGACAGCGAATTCCTGCAAGGCGCGGTGGTGGAAGGCTGGGTCGCGCCGGACATCACCAGCAACAAGCACACCGGTGTCGGCAACTGGACGCAGGAAGATCTGATGCAATATCTGAAAACCGGGTCTAACCGTTTCGATATCGCTTCCGGTCCGATGGCGGAAGAAGTCACTAATTCGTCTCAGCACTGGACGGATGCTGACCTCAAAGCCGTGGCGGTGTACCTGAAAGACAGCGGTCATGACAGCGGCAGCAAAGCCCCTGCGCCGGTGAAAGCCGATGATAAGGCGATGGTGGCCGGGAAAAATATCTATGCTGACCGGTGTTCCGCATGCCATACGCCAGCCGGAAAAGGTCAGGAAGGTCTGTTCCCGCGCCTGGCCGATTCACCGCTCATCAACCAGACCAACGCCACATCGCTTATCCGCGTGGTGCTGACGGGCAGCCGTCCGGTGGCTACCGACAGCCAACCGACCGCGCCGTCGATGCCATCGTTTGATGCCAACATGAGCGATGCTGATGTCGCTAACGTGCTGACGTATATCCGTAACAGCTGGGGAAATGCCGCCGCGCCGGTTTCTGCCTCAGACGTGGAAGAGTTACGCGCAGAACTGAAGAAATAAGCAGGGATTTGCTGAAATGTTAAAGGCCGCGAGAGCGGCCTTTATTTTGAATGCATCACGGAGAAATCAGTGCCGGGGAGGCATCTGCATAATCTGCACTAACAGATGATCATTATTCTGGTTTAATTGCACCAGATGTTTGCATTCTACTTTTATTGCAGTGAGCTGTTCTTCAGTCAGCGAGTACGGCAGATTAATATCAATGCTGTACATATTCTGCTGCTCAGCCAGTTCAATCAGCCGGACAATATTGGTCTCGTCGCTGACCTGGGTGGAAACTACCTGTAAGGCCAGTGCGCGCAACGCTTCCTGCCTGGATTTTTCTTTTTTCGAACGGGATTTCAAAACCATGCCAAAGAACGGCATCACGCCATAAATAGCGTCGACAAAACTCCATTTCTTTTTGCAGGATGCGGACAAGTATTCCATGTAGTCAAAGGATGCTTGTTGACTGCGCGCATCGGGTACCAGGCGGTTTTCATTCATCCCCTCTTCCTCTTCCTGGTCAGGGTCAATCAATTATTTAATCAATGTATAACGCCGAAGATATTCAGCTATATAATGGCATAATTCACTAACACTTTGCCAGTCGCTTCCGGTGCTTTCCGTAACGGAAACTGACATGTTCTATTACGCTAGCACGATAGCGTCGCCCTGCGGGTCACGCTATGCTAATCACCGGATTTCTTAAAGCAGCAAGCCAATGAATAAAATCGTTTTTGTAGAAGATGATGCAGAAGTCGGCAACCTGATTGCCGCCTATCTGGGTAAACACGATATCGACGTGCTGGTTGAACCGCGTGGCGATACCGCGCAGGCGCGTATTGAAAAAGAAAAACCCGATCTGGTTCTGCTCGATATCATGCTGCCGGGCAAAGATGGCATGACATTATGCCGCGATTTACGCCCGATCTTCCCCGGCCCGATTGTGTTGCTCACATCACTCGACAGCGACATGAACCACATTTTATCGCTTGAAATGGGCGCCAGCGATTACATCTTGAAAACAACGCCACCAGCGGTACTTCTGGCCCGTTTGCGGCTGCATTTACGTCAGAGTCCGGCGCAGAATAGCCAAAATGAACAACCGGTTCAGACGCTCAAAAGTGGCAATGCCCTGCATTTCGGTCAGTTGTGCATCGACCCGGTTAACCGCGAAGTGACACTGGTGGATGAAACGATCGTTCTTTCTACCTCCGACTTTGATTTGTTGTGGGAACTGGCAACACACGCCGGGCGCATTATGGATCGCGAAGCGCTGCTGAAAAACCTTCGCGGGGTCAGCTATGACGGGCTGGATCGCAGCATTGATGTCGCAATCTCCCGCCTGCGTCGCAAACTGTATGACAACACCCTTGAGCCATTTCGCATCAAAACCGTGCGCAATAAAGGCTATCTGTTTGCTCCCAACGCCTGGGAGACGTTACAGGAATGAAAAAGCTTTTCATCCAGTTCTTTCTGTTACTGCTGGTCTGTTTTCTGGTGATGGCGATGCTGGTCGGACTGGTTTACAAAGTCACCGCTGAACGTACCGGCCGTCAGTCCATGAACGATTTGATGAAAAGTTCGCTCTACCTGATGCGCAGTGAACTGCGGGAAATTCCGATTAAAGACTGGAACAAAACCATCAATACGCTGGATCTGAATCTGTCTTTCAAACTGCATATCGAGCCGCTCGGAAAACGCAAACTCAGCCCTGTGCTGGATCAACGTCTTAAAGACGGCGAAATTATTGCGCTTGATGACGAATACACTTTCATTCAGCGTGTGCCGCGCAGCCATTACGTGCTGGTGGTCGGCCCTATTCCGTACCTGTTTTATATGCATGAAATGCGGCTGCTGGATCTGGGGTTGCTGATCTTCATCGGTTTATCGCTGGCCCTGCCGGTATTCCTGTGGATGCGCCCGCACTGGCAGGATTTGCTGCGGCTGGAAAACTCCGCGCTGCGCCTCGGTAACGGCCATCTCGACGAACGTATTGATTTTGATTCCACCTCCAGCCTTAACCGGCTGGGCGTGGCCTTTAACCAGATGGCAGACAACATCAGTACGCTGGTCGCCAGTAAAAAACTCCTGATCGACGGCATCGCCCATGAGCTGCGTACGCCGCTGGTACGCCTGCGTTACCGGCTGGCGATCAGTGAAAACCTGCCGGAGTCGGAACAAAATGCCATCAACCGCGATATCGGGCAGCTTGAAGCGCTGATCGACGAATTGCTGACTTATGCACGTCTGGACCGTCCGCAGGTGGCGCTTAACCTGGAAAAAGTCAATCTGGCCGAATGGCTGGAAGACAAAGTCGATGATTTCCGGCTGATCACCGAGCGCACCATTCTCTATGACGCGCCGCAAAATGCCGATTTCGGCGGCGTGGATTTACGTCTGATGGAGCGTGTACTGGACAATCTGGTCAACAACGGTCTGCGCTATTCGCAACAGACATTGCGCGTCAGCCTGTGGTTAGACAGTGAACTCGCCTGCCTGCAGGTTGAAGACGACGGGCCGGGCATCCCGCCGGAAGAACGTACCCGCATCTTTGAGCCCTTTGTTCGCCTGGACCCGAGCCGTGATCGCGCCACCGGCGGCTGCGGGCTGGGGCTGGCAATCGTCCATTCCATCGCCGTCGCTTATCAGGGGCGTATCGCCGTTGACGGCAGCCCGCTCGGCGGTGCCAGTCTGCGTTTCAGCTGGCCGGTAAAACCCACATTCAATCTGGCTGCAGAACAGCCTAATCACGAAAATCAGGAAGGGAGCCACAATGACCATCGCCTATAAAAAATTACACGACACCTTCGCCCGTTTGTCCCGCTTCGGCCATTTATCGGCTATTGCAGGCTGGGATGCCGCGGCCATGATGCCACCGGAAGGCGGACAAGCCCGCTCGGAAGCGCTGGCTGAACTGAGCGTGCTGACGCATCAGATCCTCACGGCGAAACAGGTCGGTGAATGGCTGGAACAGGCCAGCGGCGAACAACTTAATGACGTTGAGCAGGCCAATCTGCGCGAAATGCGCCGTCACTATCAGCAGGCGGCTTTGCTGCCGGAAAGCCTGGTACAGGCAAAATCACTGGCCGGCGCACGTTGCGAGCAGGCGTGGCGTATCCAGCGTAAATCGAACGACTGGGAAGGCTTCTCGGATAACCTGAAAGAAGTGGTTAAACTGAGCCGTCAGGAAGCACAGTTGCGCGCCGAGGCTGCGGGCATCAGCCGTTACGACGCCCTGCTCGATTTATACGAACCGGGCATGACCTCACAGAAGCTGGATGTGCTGTTTGGCGATCTGAAAACCTGGCTGCCGGATCTGTTACAAACCGTGGTGGAAAAGCAAAAATCCGAAACCCGCATTGCGCCACAGGGGCCGTTTGACATCGAAAAACAGCGGCAGCTTGGTCTGAAAGTGATGGGTAAACTGGGTTTTAATTTCGATGCCGGTCGTCTCGATGTCAGCGCGCACCCGTTCTGTGGCGGGGTTCCGCAGGATGTACGTATCACCACACGTTACAATGAAAATGAGTTCCTCAGCGCCATGATGGGGGTTATCCACGAAACCGGTCATGCACGTTACGAGCAAAACCTGCCAAAAGAATGGCTGGGCCAGCCGGTTTCCAACGCCCGTTCGATGGGTGTTCACGAATCACAAAGCCTGCTGTTTGAAATGCAACTGGGTTGCAGCGAGCCGTTCCTGAAATCTGTGTATCCGCTGGTTATCGAGCAATTCGGTCACCGTGAAGGGCTGGATGAAAGCAACTTTATGAAGCTGAACCAGCACGTCCAGCCGGGCCTTATCCGTGTCGACGCCGATGAACTGAGCTATCCGGCCCACGTCATTCTGCGCTATGAAATCGAAAAAGCGCTGATGGAAGGTGAAATAGAAGTTGATGATATTCCGGCCCTGTGGAACAGAAAGATGCAGGAATATCTTGGCATCGACACGGTCGGAAACTACCGCGACGGCTGCATGCAGGATATCCACTGGACCGACGGTGGCTTCGGTTATTTCCCGACATATACCCTCGGCGCGATGTACGCCGCGCAGTTGTTCCAGACGGCTAACAAAGCCATTCCGACGTTGCAGGATGACATTGTCCGCGGTGACCTGACCGCCCTGTTCCAGTGGCTGCAACAGAATATCTGGCAGCACGGCAGCCGGTTCACGACAGATCAGCTGATGAAAAACGCGACAGGCGAAACGCTGAATCCGGCGTTCTTCCGGGCGCATCTTGAAGGGCGATACCTGTAGGCGGAAGGCGTGCGTTGTCGATTTTTTTAAATATAAATCAATAAG
Source organism: Rahnella sp. CJA17(1/100) (assembly GCF_963881615.1). Lineage (NCBI taxonomy): Bacteria > Pseudomonadati > Pseudomonadota > Gammaproteobacteria > Enterobacterales > Yersiniaceae > Rahnella > Rahnella sp. CJA17(1/100). The sequence continues at coordinate 401,398 of NZ_CAWOJA010000033.1, forward strand.
TTGAAGTTTGCTTTAAAAGGGAAGTTGCCATTAATACCCCCTCCCCGCCTCCCCCTTCGCAGGGGGAGGAGCAAACACGCGGTCCGCTCCCTCCCCTGCGAAGGGGAGGGCTGGGGTGGGGTTTTAAAGCAAAATCAATAAGTTGAAGTTTGCATTAAAAGGGAAGCAACCATTAATACCTCCTCGCCGTTCGCAAGAGGAAGCGCAAACACGCGATCCACTGCCCCGTAGCAACTCCATCGCTATACCCTCCAATTTCACCGTAATCCCCTGATTTTATTACGCCCCCTCCTTTGTACATTCCGTTACACGCCGAAACCAATCACTCACGGACAACCAGATCCAACACGCCTAGTATTCTTCATACCGGCCCCGCAGTGGGGTGGACACTTAAACAAAAATTCTGAGGAATTAAAGATGAAAAAAGTATTAGCTCTGGTTGTAGCCGCTGCAATGGGTCTGTCTTCTGTCGCTTTCGCTGCTGAAACTACTGCAACTCCGGCGCCAGCTGCTGCTGCAACTACCGCTGCTCCTGCACCTGCTGCCAAGCATGTGACTAAGCACAAAACTCACAAGAAAGTAGCTCAGAAAGCGCAGGCTGCTAAAAAACACGTGAAACACGCTAAGAAAGCGGCTCCAGTAGCTCAGAAAGCGCAGGCTGCTAAAAAACACGTGAAACATGCTAAGAAAGCGGCACCAGTAGCTCAGAAAGCCCAGGCTGCTAAAAAACACGTGAAACACGCTAAAAAAGCTGCACCAGCTGCAAAAGCAACTCCAGCAGCATAAGTAGTCAGTAAAAGTCTTTGTGAGCGTATCTACTCACCATTATCAAGACTGATGATTTAACACCCGGTTCGCCGGGTGTTTTTTTCTCCGGTTTTCTATCTTGAGGTACTGATGGAAGATGCTGCGCCGCTACCTGTTCGAAATCACCCTGTGTTCCCTGATCCTTTGCGGTCTGATCACCCTGTTCTTCTACTTCTGAGATACCCCGCGATGACGCCCGTCATCGGCTCAAAAGGCTGAGTTACCAGACAAATATATCCACCACGAAACATAACCGTCTATAATCGTTCCATAATTACGGCTTCCCGGGTTCTCCCTGTTTTCAAGGTCAGAATGTTATGCGCATCGCGTTACCGCTGTTTTTGTGCTTTTTCTGTTTTACCGCCAGTGCCCTTGTACATGCAGACTCTCCTGATGATGCAGATTCCGACACACCTTCCATCAGCATGAAAGAAAAAACGGCTCTTTTCTTTGGTCACGATCAGCGCACACCTGTGGCTGCGGCGGCGCACTGGCCATGGCAGGCCATCGGGCAGATTGAAACCGAGAGCGGCAATTTATGCACCGCGACGCTCATTTCTAAACATCTTGTCCTCACGGCGGGCCATTGTGTGCTGGCGCCTCCGGGCAAAATAGACAAAGTCGTGGCGCTGAGATTCATTTCTCATGATCAGAAATGGCGATATCAGATCACCGCATTACAAACGCTGGTGGATCCGAAATTGGGCAAGAAACTGAAAGCGGATGGCGATGGCTGGATTGTTCCGCCTAAAGCGGCACCGTTTGATTTCGCACTGGTTCGCCTGACAGATGAAAAGCTGGCATTGCCGATCAAACCCCTGCCATTGTGGGAAGGCTCCCGTGACAACCTGACCGCTCTGCTGAAACAGGAAGGCAGGAAAGTGACCCAGGCCGGATACCCGGAAGATCATCTGGATGATTTGTATGTACATCAGGATTGTCTGATCACCGGATGGGCGCAACCGGGTGTGTTATCGCATCGCTGCGATACTTTGCCGGGCGACAGCGGCTCACCGCTACTGCTGAAAAATGCCGATGGCTGGTCGCTGGTCGCGATTCAAAGTTCCGCGCCAGCGGCACAAGACCGTTATCTGGCCGATAACCGTGCGCTGGCCGTTCCGGCCATCCGCGATGCCCTGAATACGCTGTCTTCCGGCGTGATCAGTGCGAGCACGCCGGTAACGACGCCCGCTCAGTAGCCGTAAGCATCAGCATTTCAGAGCATAAAAAAACCGCCTTCGTGTATCAGGCGGTTTTTTAGTTTTGAGAACCGGTTAAACCAGTTGCTCCATGGTCTGCAAAATCCGTTTATCCGAAATCGGATACGGCGTGCCCAGTTGCTGAGCGAAATAGCTGACGCGCAGTTCTTCAATCATCCAGCGTATTTCTTTCACCTCATCACTTTGCTGACGCACCGGCGGCAGTTTGTTGAACCACTGCTGCCATTGCTGCCGGATGTTTTCCACTTTCAGCATCTGCGCACGGTCGCGGTGCGGATCCATTGCCAGTTTGTCCATCCGGCGTTCAATGGCCTGCAAATAGCGCAGCGTATCCGGCAGACGTTTCCAGCCATTTTGCGTCACGAAACCGCGATAAATCAGCCCGGACATCTGGGTTTTGATATCTGAAAGCGCCAGCGCCATGTTGATATCGATCCGTCCTTTCAGCCGTTTATTGATGCTGAAAACGGTCGTCAGAATTTGCTCCACCTGAATCGCAATCTGCACCACCGTATCATTCAGGTTGGCGCGCACGTGCTCATGCAGTTTCGCGAAATCTTCTTCACGCCACACCAGCCCGCCGGACTCCGCAATCAGTTTGTCGATGCCGCAGGAAATGCAGTCGTCAATCAGATCCAGCACTTTGCCATACGGGTTAAAATACAGCCCCAGTTTGGCTTTGTTCGGCAACTTCTCATGCAGGTATTTGACCGGCGACGGGATATTGAGCAGCAGCAGGCGCCGCATCCCGCTGAGCATTGCCTGTTGCTGTTCCAGTTCACTGTCAAACAGGCGGATCGCTACGCTGTCTTTCTCATCCACAATCGCCGGATAAGCTTTTACTTCATAGCCGCCGCGCTTTTGTTCATAGCGTTCCGGTAAGGTACCAAAGCTCCAGACATGCAGATCGCGTTGTTCGATACCGTCATCAGCCACCGCAGAAAGCGTTTGCTGAACCTGCTCTTTCAGGCCAGATTTCAGCGCGGCCAGGTCTTTGCCCTCGCGCAGCGTTTTGTTTTTATCATCGACAATGCGGAACGTCATTTTGAGATGATCGGGCACCTGATCCCACTGCCAGTCTTCGCGTGACACCGTCACGCCACTCATCTTACGCAGTTCCTTCTCCATCGCATCCAGCAACGGCATCTCGAACGGTTTGATGCGCCCGAGCAAGGCATCCGCGTAATTTGGCGCAGGCACAAAATTGCGGCGAACGGGTTTTGGCAGCGATTTAATCAGCGCCATGATCAGATCACGACGAATGCCCGGGATCTGCCAGTCAAAACCTTCTTCACTCACCTGATTGAGCAGCGGTAAAGGAATATGTACCGTTACGCCGTCAGCATCGGTACCCGGCTCAAACTGATAGGTCACGCGCAGTTTGAGATTGCCCTGATGCCAGAAATTCGGGTAATCGTGAGCGCTGATATTGCCCGCGCCCTCTTTGATCAGCATGCTTTTTTCAAAGTTCAGGCTGTCCTGTGGCTGCGTTTTCCACCAGGTATCAAAATGACGCGCCGACACCACTTCCTGCCCGATGCGTTGTTCGTAGAACAGGAACAGGGTTTCGTCATCGACCAGAATATCGCGGCGACGGGATTTGTGTTCCAGCTCTTCCACTTCAGTGCGCAGACGCAGGTTAGCGCGGAAGAACGCATGACGGGTCTGCCAGTCGCCTTCCACCAGCGCATGACGGATAAACAGTTCCCGTGACACGACCGGATCAATCGTGCCGTAATTCACCCTGCGTGCCGCCACAATCGGCAGGCCGTACAGCGTGACTTTTTCCGTCGCCATCACCGCGCCCTGGGCTTTTTCCCAGTGCGGCTCGCTGTAACTGCTTTTCGCCAGATGCTGAGCCAGCGGCTCGATCCATTCTGGTTCGATACGCGCGGCAATACGCCCCCACAGGCGGCTGGTTTCCACCAGTTCGGCGACCATCACCCATTTCGGCGGTTTTTTGAATAATCCGGAGCCAGGGAACACCGCAAAACGGGCATTGCGTGCACCGGTATATTCCTGCTTATCGGCATCTTTCTGGCCGATATGCGACAGCAAACCGGTCAGCAATGCGCAATGAACTTCGCGGTATTCAGCCGGCAGGCTGTTCACCGGCAGCCCCAGTTCTTTCACTACCTGACGCAACTGGGTGTAAATGTCCTGCCACTCGCGCACGCGCAAATAGTTGAGGAAATCGCTGCGGCACAATTTGCGGAACTGTGCAGAAGACAGCTCTTTCTGTTGCACCTGCAGGTGATCCCACAGGTTTACGAATGCCAGGAAATCAGAGTCTTTGTCGGCAAAGCGACGATGTTTTTCATCGGACGCCTGCTGTTTGTCCATCGGACGCTCACGCGGATCCTGAATCGACAGCGCGGCGGTAATGATCATCACTTCACGTACGCAGCCGTTTTTCTGTGCTTCCAGCACCATGCGCGCCAGACGCGGATCCACCGGCAACTGCGCCAGCTGACGACCAAGCGATGTCAGCGTATAGCGGCCATCGACGGCGTTATTAATGGCGTTCAGCTCTTCCAGCAGACGGACGCCATCCTGAATATTGCGTTTGTCCGGCGCCTCAACAAACGGGAATGCGGCGATATCGCCCAGCCCCAGCGAGGTCATTTGTAAAATGACGGAAGCCAGATTGGTGCGCAGAATTTCAGGGTCGGTAAATTCCGGGCGCGAGAGGAAATCCTGCTCCGAATACAGGCGGATACAGATACCTTCGGAAACACGTCCGCAGCGGCCTTTACGCTGGTTAGCCGACGCCTGCGAAACCGGTTCGATCGGCAGGCGCTGCACTTTGGTGCGGAAACTGTAGCGGCTGATACGCGCGGTGCCGGGATCAATGACATATTTGATACCCGGCACGGTCAGTGAAGTTTCGGCGACGTTGGTCGCCAGCACGATACGGCGACCGGAGTGCGACTGGAATACGCGGTTCTGCTCGCTGTTCGACAGCCGCGCATACAGCGGCAAAATCTCGGTGTGAGGCAAATCCAGACGGTTCAGCGCATCGGCGGTATCACGAATTTCACGCTCACCGCTCATGAAGATCAAAATGTCGCCCATGCTTTCGCGACCGAGCTCATCGACCGCATCGAAAATCGCCTGCAACTGGTCACGATCCACATCATCTGCGTCATCCACAATCGGGCGATAACGCACGTCAACCGGATACGTCCGGCCGGAAACTTCAATGATCGGCGCATGATTAAAATGACGCGAGAACCGCTGCGGATCGATAGTTGCCGAGGTAATAATGACTTTCAGATCGGGGCGTTTTGGCAGCAACTGACGCAGGTAACCGAGGATAAAGTCGATATTCAGGCTGCGTTCATGCGCTTCATCGATGATCAGCGTGTCGTACTGCATCAGCATGCGATCCTGCTGGATCTCCGCCAGCAAGATACCGTCGGTCATCAGCTTAACGAGGGTGTTTTCACTGACCTGATCGTTAAAACGAACTTTATAACCGACCGTGTTACCGAGCGTGGTATCCAGCTCATCAGCAATACGGTTGGCCACAGTACGCGCCGCCAGACGTCGCGGCTGGGTATGACCAATCACGCCTTTAATCCCGCGACCGAGTTCCATACAGATTTTCGGGATCTGCGTGGTTTTACCGGAGCCGGTCTCACCTGCGACAATCACTACCTGGTGATCGCGGATAGCGTTATAGATGTCTTCTTTCTTCTGGCTGACCGGCAGGTTTTCCGGATAGCTGATTTTTGGCCGTGAGGCTTCACGGGCACTGACTTTCTTCAGGCTCTCGTTGATGGCGGTCTGGATTTCAGCACTTAACGCGTCGAGTGCTTCGGGTTTATCAATCTTTCTGGCACCCTGCAAACGGCGTTGCAGGCGTTGCCGGTCACGTAGCATCAGCCCGTCTAACTGCGCTGATAATGCCGCGAGCGGTGATTTCACGTTCACAATTCCTTGTTGCATGTCAGCCGGAGAGCAAAACGTCTGCGCCAGCTGAATCTGAATGGGTGATGAGGAAGGTTTAAGCCTTGCCTGCTTGTGTCTATGTTAACACAAGGTATTGAACATGCTGAAAACGGGTGATGACGCCACAGGATTAAAGTTGTTCAAAAAAATCGATGATAGGTCTCTAAATATTGCGCTATCACTGAATAAGCTTTGTGAATAAAGTAAGTTCCATTCGGGGGACGTTCTGGTTATAAAAAACCATTCCCTATGTATCACACAGTTAAGGAACTCACTAATGAGCAAAGTACTCGTTCTGAAATCAAGCATTCTGGCTAACTTCTCTCAGTCAAATCAACTGGCCGATTACCTGATTGCACAGTATCAGTCTGCAAACAGCGGTTCTACCGTGACAGTTCGTGACCTGGCGGCTAACCCAGTCCCTGTATTAGATGGCGAACTGGTTGGCGCACTGCGTCCTTCCGATGCACCGCTGACGCCACGTCAGGAAGAAGCACTGGCGCTGTCTAACACCCTGATTGACGAACTGCAGGCGCATGACGTGATTGTTATCGCTGCACCCATGTACAACTTCAACATCCCGACTCAGCTGAAAACGTATTTCGACCTGGTTGCCCGTGCTGGCGTGACCTTCAAATACACCGAGAAAGGCCCTGAAGGCCTGGTGAAAGGCAAACGCGTTATCGTTCTGACCAGCCGTGGTGGTATTCATAAAGACACCCCAAGCGACCTGGTAGCACCATACCTGTCTCTGTTCCTGGGCTTCCTGGGGATGAGCGACGTAGAATTTGTTTACGCTGAAGGTATTGCGTACGGTCCTGAAGTGGCGACCAAAGCACAGACTGATGCGAAAGCAGCAATCGATGCCGCCATCAAAGAACTGGCTGCTGCATAATTATCGTTATCACAATCTGAGCACCCATTCACTTAAGAATCTGTCCGTTCCGCTCAGATGATGTTGTGATAAAGCTATTGCGCGCTGAAAGGCGCGCTTTTTTTTGCCTGCGATCCTCTGCTTACTTCTGCAACCATTTACCGTTGATGCCCCGCACATATTCGCCCTTTCCGGCACGGGCGACCAGTTTTTGCCCGGCCAGTCTGGCGACATCGTCGGTACTGACGTTATTGTCCTGCGCCACCTGTGCGTATTGCTGCTGGCGGGCATCATTGATTTTTGACACCAGCGCGACGCTCTCCGCATCCTGTTTCAGCGGTGCCAGATAGCCGGACAGCGTTTCACCCACGCGCCCCTGCTGTTTGGCTTCATTGAGCGTTAACGCGAACGCCTGACTGCAAAACAGTAAACCACCCGTCAGTAACATCAGGCTGATTCTCCTGATGCTGTTCTTATTGAAAAATATCGCGGACATAGTGGCCCCTAGAATAAATCGCTTTGATTCTTCAACAGATTTTCCACGTCTTTATCCACTTTGATATGGATCTCGTGTTCGATTTTCACGTTCATGTTGATGGTGATCGGCTCTTTCGGCGCGGCCAGTTCGATACGCGGCACGCAACCGCTGAGCATCATTACGCAAAGCGCCACGCCCGGGCCGACAACTCGCAATTTCATTGTTCCTTCCTCACTGTTGGATCCTTTTTCTGTCCCGCCGCAGACGGATTTTTTGACAGCGCATCAGCAGGCAAAGACATCTGCTGTTGCAGCCATTCCTGAAGATTGTCGCCAAAACGCAAACTGCGCCAAAGCTGATAGATATTTTCCTCATGGGAATAATTGAGGACGATTTCACGTTTTTCTTTATCACCACCGTGCGTCGTGTCGGTGTAATTCACACCGTCAACTTTAGCCTTCATGGTCAGCACACCAAGATTATCCAGACTGACCTGCGCATCGGAACGGCTGATTTCCAGATAGCGCAGCAGGCCAATGACCATATTGTTGGCGAAATTGCCGCTGGCCATTGCATCGGCAAATTGCGGGTCGAGGCGCAGCGTCAGGCTGCCGTCGTTTCTGATCCAACCGTTATGAATGATCCACTGCGGATTTTCCACATACAGCGGCAGCTCACCATAAATCACACCGGACATCGCCAGTTGCTTGGGTTTCAGCGCCGTAAACAGTTCGCTGAGATTGATCTTTTCCAGCTTCAGCACGGCCGCATCATGCTGCGGCATACGCAGCGCAGACAAGCTGAGATGACCACGCAATATATCGACACCGAGATTGCTCAGGGTCAGTGGCGTTTGTTCACTCCACGGATAATGTCCCTGTAAATCGGCCGTCACGTTCTGCATTTTGACCAGATTGTTCACTTCGCCGATACGCAGCGTCACCGGCTTTTTCACGCCGAGCTGCCAGACCTGATCCTGAAGGCGATACGGCAGGCTGAAATCCAGCCCGCTCAGGTCGCCGTCTTGCATCCAGAAGCCCCCGTTTTTCACCACCCAGTGCCCCCCCGCGACAAATCCCTGCCCGCGCGCGGCCGAAAATGCCGACTGCGCGTAGAAGGTGCCTTCACGTAATTTGATGTTCAGATCCGGCGTGAGAAGCGGCTGGAACGCGGTCAGTTGCTGTTTCGGCCACCAGCCTTCCCCGCGCAGACGTTCGCCATCCCAGCGCCCGTTGAGCCGGATCGGGCCGATCGGTTTGGCATCCAGCATCCCGCGCATGATGAAACTGTCCGGGCTGCCACCGCTGAGCTGTAACGTCAGCGTGGCGGGCGGCAGATAGCCGCCGTTCGCCAGCGAAATCTTCTTCGCCACCAGTCTGATGTCCCCTTTAAACGCCGTTGGCTCATCAGGATACTGCGGTTTGAAGCGGGCGGATGGCGGACGTTTCCAGATCAAAGGGTGTTCGAGCGTAAGGCGCGGCGCATCGACATCTGCCAGCCCGTAATGCAGGCGGTCAAAGCCCGTCGAGAGCGAATTAATGCTGATCAGATTGTCGTGCCACTGACCTTTGCCAGACATGTCCCAGCGGCCGTTCAGTGGCTGCAGATGCCCGTTGCCCCAGTAATTGAAATTCCACAGTCCAATGTCCGGCCAGAACGCCAGCGATTTCCCGCTGAGATGCAGATCAAACGCGCCCCAGAAACTGTGACGTGCTTTGAGGATCGCTTGCAACGGCCCGCTCACGCCCTCTGCGGAGACTTTGACCCCCGCCAGTGGCCAGCGCGCATCGCTGATGGTCAGTTCCGGCGTCGGCTTACCCCACGCCCGTAACAGCGAACCGCTGCGCAATGAAAGCGTCGGGTTAAGCACCGAGCCGCTGAGCTGACCGGGCAATGACGCACTCAGAGACGTGGTCTGTAAATTTGCCTGACCGGTCAGGCGGAAACCTAAATCGCTGTCGAGTAAACCAATGCGTCCCGGCCCGAGCGTCAGCACCACGTTGGCCTTGCCGTTGTGGCCCTGCGTCAGCACATTCAGCCTTGCGGTAATGTGGGTCTGATCAAACGCCGGTGACCAGTCGCTGAGGGTCAGATTTACGCCCCCTGCCAGGGGTTGTGTGGCATAAGGCCAGCGCCATTGTCCCTGCGTGATCTGTAATTCGTTATTGTTGAGTTTCCATGGCAGCATCGCCAGAGGCTGATCACTGCCCTTTTCGGTCAGCGTCAGAATACCGTCGGTTGCCTGCCAGCTCAGCGTAATGTCCAGCGGCTGAGGCACCTGCGCCGTTTGCATTTCGGCGTGCAGTTCGCCGGATTCAGGCAGATGATCGAGATTTGCTGGCAGCAGCAGTTTACCGCTGAGCGTCACCGGCTGCGTACTGCCCGGCGGCGTCAGACTGAATGAACGGATGGCAAGCTGACGGTTACCGTCAAGCACGGCGTCAAGTTTCAGGGCATCGCCATTCACAGAAAGATGTTGTACGCCGTCCAGATTACTGAGCTGCACACTGGCAGCGTAATGCTGCCACGGCGTCACAGAAAACTGGCCGATACTGACGTCACCGGCAGGCAGTAATTGCTGTATCTCTGCGAGGGAAAGCGTTGACTGACTTTCGCTTTTGGGCAGTTTTGCCAGACAGGCGGTATCGACCGTCAGCGCATCAAGCTTCAGCGCCCATTGGCCGGTGTTATAACTGAGGCGGGCATTTCGTGCCGTCGCGAGCGTGCAGTCCCCGGCCTGATAGCGCACGCCCGGCAGTTGCAGGACGCCGTGCGACCAGTGCGGAGAACCACTCAGCACCAGTTGGGTTCCGCCCGGCAACCAGTGGCTGGCAACAACGGGCAACCAGCGCGGCACGGTTTTCCATAACACCCACAACAGCAGTGCAATAATCACCACTATACTCAGGAGTATCTGCGCGCTTTTCTTCAGTCCGTTCCTCATGACTTGCCTTGTCTTATGCTTCACTAAATGATCTAAACGCCCGCAAGATATCATAATTAGCGTAACAACTGATGACAGGAATGCCAGAGCACCTGAATCAAATAGCACAGGATAAATTGTCTGCCTTCCTGCGCTCTGCTAGTTTGATGGCATATTGCGAATTGTTTCTGAAACTGTTTATTCCTTATAAAACATGCGGAAGCCGTTTCGCCAGAGATTCAAACTCACTGCGGAGAAACACCATGAAAGTGGCTGTCTACAGTACTAAAAATTACGACCGGAAATATCTGGAACTGGTCAACGCGCATTATGGCTATGAACTGGAATTTTTCGACTTTCTGCTGACCCCGCAAACAGCGAAAACGGCGGTAGGTGCCGATGCAGTCTGCCTTTTTGTGAATGACGATGGCGGCCGCGAAGTGCTGCAGGAACTGGCCTCTCTGGGCATTAAAACGCTGGCACTGCGCTGTGCAGGCTTTAACAATGTCGATTTAGATGCCGCAAAAGAACTGGGAATTTCGGTGGTGCGCGTACCGGCTTATTCGCCGGAAGCGGTGGCTGAGCATGCAGTAGGAATGATGATGTGTCTTAACCGCCACATCCATCGCGCTTATCAACGCACGCGTGAAGCCAACTTCTCGCTGGAAGGTCTGATCGGTTTTAACATGTATCAGCGCACCGCCGGTATTATCGGTACGGGTAAAATTGGCGTGGCGACGATGCGGATCCTGAAAGGTTTCGGCATGCGCATTCTGGCGTTTGATCCGTATCCCAGCCCGCTGGCCCTCGAACTCGGCGCGGAGTATGTCGACCTGGATACGCTGTATGCCGAATCCGATGTCATTTCGCTGCACTGCCCGCTGACACCGGAAAATCATCATCTGCTTAATGCAGGAGCCTTCTCCAAAATGAAAGACGGTGTGATGATCGTCAACACCAGCCGTGGCGGATTACTGGATGCTACTGCGGCTATCGATGCCCTGAAAAAGCAAAAAATCGGCGCACTGGGCATGGACGTTTACGAGAATGAACGCGATTTATTCTTCGAAGACAATTCTAACGAAGTGATCCTTGATGACGTCTTCCGTCGTCTGTCGTCCTGCCACAATGTGCTGTTCACCGGCCATCAGGCCTTCCTGACCAGCGACGCACTGACCAGCATTTCAGAAACGACGCTGTTGAATATTGATCAGCTGTCGAAAGGTGTGGTCTGCCCGAACCTGCTTTAATCACGTAATCAGCATCATCATTATAAGGCTCACTCCGGTGAGCCTTTTTACTTTCTGCATCTGCGCTGCAACACACTCAGCGGCTCAGCACGCGGCTGATTTCCGGGCCGTAGCCGGTGAGGGTCAGGACATCATCAGCCAGCGTGACCGAGGAAAATGGCAGGCTGCTTTCGCCGTCGACCATACCTTTCAGCGTAATAAAATCAGTATTGTCTACACGGTCATAACCGCCACGGTGATCGTGACCGGCGAAATAGGCGCGAACGTTGTAACGGCACAGCAATTCCACCAGCGTTTCACAATTCCACAGGTTGTGGCTGTTAACCGGTGTCAGCGGATAATGGCCGAAAACCAGTACCACCTCGCGCTGCTCACGCGCCTCAAGCAGGTTTTTCTCAATCCATTCAAGCTGTTTCGGCCCGACCGCACCGTTCCAGGGCTGTGCCTGCGACTGCTGACATTCTGTCAGTTCTTCCAGCATATATTCTGCTAACTGGCGGTCATCGGCATTGGCGTGGTTGCAATACAAACTGACGTCGTTACCGTCGATGACCAGAAAACGATAGCCCGGCAAACTGAACGAATAATAACTTTTCGGTAAACCGATGGCCGGTTTCTGCGCCCCGAGATGCTCGGAAATCACCTGCGCGTCGTGGTTGCCGATCACCGCCGCATGCGGGTGGCGCAGCGCCTCATAACGGGCAAGAACGGCCTGAAAACTGCTCCAGTCGCGGTCCACCAGATCACCCAGCGTGACCACAAAATCGAGTTTGAGATCATTAAGCTCATTGATGGCGGTGGCCAGTTTATTCAGGCTGTTGCGGTAATAACGGATTTTTTGGGGTTCGGCATCCGCATACTGCGGGTCGGCAATCAGCCCGAAGCGCAGCCGTGTGCCATTAACCAGCGCATCGTGAACGTCCGGCAACTGATAAAATGCACTCACGTTGCCCAGCGCCAGCGCCTGCCGTTCGGATATCAAAGGGGATAAAGTGGTGACGGCCATAACATTCTCCTGTCGGGATCTTAACGGATCCCTGCCCGCATAAAGGATTGAACAAACTGACGCTGAAATATCAGAAATAACACCAGCAGTGGCAACACGGTCATCAGGGTGGCGGCACTGATCAGCGCCCATTGCACGCCCTGCTCCGGCGCGGAAAACAACTGCAGTCCGACCGTCACCGGCCGCACTTTGACGGAATCGGTGATCACTAACGGCCAGAGAAAATCGTTCCAGTGGAAGCTGATAGAAACCAGTGCAAAAGCGACATAAATCGGTTTCGCCAGCGGGATATAGATTTTACGCAGGATATAAAACCGGCTGGCGCCTTCCACAATGGCGGCTTCTTCCAGCACCAGCGGAATACTTTTAAACGTCTGGCGCAGCAGGAAAATGGCAAACGCCGAGGCAAAATACGGCAGCGCGATGCCCGCCAGCGTGTCACGCAACCCGAGCGCGCCAATGGTTTTGTAGTTGTTCAGGATCAGCACATCGGGGCTTATCATCAGTTGCAGCAAAATCAGTGCGAAGATAAATCCGGCACCTTTCAGTTTAAACCGCACCAGCGCGTAAGCCGCCAGGGTCGCCAGAATCAGCTGGCACACCACAATCATCATCACCAGCAAAGTAGTGTTCATGAAGTAGCGCGCGAAAGGTGCCGCCTGCCAGGCGTTGATGAAATTCTGAAAAGTCAGCGGCGCAAACAGCGAAAAACTGCCCTGCACTGACGCCGGATGAATCGCCACCCAGACCGCGACCAGCACCGGTAAAAACCACAGTAACGCCGCCAGCCAGATGGCGAGATTCAGGATCAGGCGGCTGAAAGAAAACGATTTCACTGATAATGCGCCCTTTTATCCAGCAGGTTGAATTTAATCAGCGCGATGACGGCGAGGATCACCAGTAACACGACGGTCATTGCCGACGCAGCCGGTAAATCCCAGTAACTGAACGCCGTGCGGTAGATGTAAAACAGCAGCAGACTGGTGCTGTTATTCGGCCCGCCGTTGGTCATCGCAATCACCTGATCGACAATCCTGAATGCATTCATCGAGGCGTTGATCAGCACGAATAATGTGGTTGGCATCAGCAGCGGCCACTGTACCCGGCGGAAGAAATAGCGCCGTGATGCCCCTTCGATTTCTGCCGCTTCGGCCAGCCGCGGGTCGATTTGCTGTAATGCGGCAAGGTAGAAAATCATGAAGAACCCGGCCTCGCGCCAGACTGAAACTGCCATCAGGCTGTAGAGTGCCGTGCCCGGTTCACCCAGCCAGTTGACCGCAGGTAGCGAAAAGAGCGCCAGCATTTTGTTGAGCAAACCGAGTTGCGGCGTATAGAAAAATAGCCACAGATTGGCAATCGCCACCATCGGCAGCAGCGAAGGAATAAAGAAAGCGGCGCGGGTCAGCGCATTGCCGCGCAGACGGCGGTTGACCGCCAGCGCCATCAGCAGCGCAAGGGCAACCGACAGCGGGATGGTGATAAGGGCGTAGAGCAGATTGTTGCGTAACGACAACATAAACACGTCGTCGTCCAGCAGTGCCCGGTAGTTATCCAGCCCGACAAACTGCGGCGGATGCCCGCTGCGGGCAGCGCTGAACAGGCTTTCCCACACCGTTGCCAGCGCCGGATAGTGGGTAAACAGCAGCAGAAAACCCAGCGCGGGCAGCAGCAACAGATAGCCGTAAAGTTGTAATGACAACCCGCGTGTGCGGGTGGCCGGAAGAACCGCGTGAAATGTGCTCATGCTGTTCCTTTCGCGCTTACTGATACGGTTTCAGCAGGCGGTCAGCCTGTTTCTGCGCCGAACTCAGCGCGTCTGCCGGCGTTTTTGCCTGTGTGACCGCCGCTTCAATCGCGTGGTTCATCAGTTCCTGAATTTGCACGCTGTTATAGGTCGAGAGTTCCGGCTGCGAATATTTCAGTTGTTCGCGGGCCACCAGCGCCTGCGGAACCTGTTTCACATAATCCTGCATGACCGGGTTTTCCCACGCAGCAGGCGATGTCGCGACATAACCGGTGGCGATACTCCAGCGCGCCGCCTGTTCAGGGGCAGAAACCCAGCGGATAAATTCCAGTGCCGCTTTCTGTTGTTCCGGCGTGGTGTTTTTGAAGACGTAAAGATTACCGCCGCCGGTCGGGCTGCCACGCTGCGTTTTCTCCGGCAGCATCGCCACACCAAACGGGAATTTCGCGTTCTCACGCACGGTCGTCAGGTTGCCGGTCGTCGTGACCATCATCGCCGTTTTGCCGTCGATAAAGTCCTGCGGTGTGGTGCCCCAGGCGATGGTGCCCTTCGGTGACACCGCTTCTTTCTGCGACAGATCGGTCAGCCATTGCAGGGCTTCCACATTGGCAGGTGTGTCAAATGTCACTGCCGTGCCTTTGCCATTATCCAGATGGCTGCCGTTGGTGGCCGCAATCCCCTGGAAATTCCAGTAACCGTTCGGCGTGGACGGGATTTCAATGCCCCACTGCTTCACTTCAGAACCGTCACGCACCACCAGTTTTTTGCCGAAATCGACCACCTGCTGCCAGCTGGCAGGCGGCGTGTCGCCATTCAGACCCGCCTTCTCAAACGCCTGTTTGTTCCAGTACAACACCACCGTCGAACGCTGAAACGGAATGCTCCAGACTTTGCCCTGAATGTGGCGGATAAAGGCCGGATAGAAGCCGTCGATCCATTTTTTACCGTCTGCGTCATTCGCCAGATCGCTGACCGGCAAAATCGCGCCCGCGTCGATCAGGGAATACGCTTCAATATCGCCGATCACCGCAATTTGCGGGGCATTGCCGCCACGAAACGCCGTCAGCGCTTTGGTGACGGTGGTGGCGTAATCACCGGTATAAACGGGCTGAATGCTGATATCAGGATGTGTTTTCTGGAAATCTTCCACCAGCGTATCCACCGTATGACTGATTTTCCCGCCGACAGCAATCGGGTAATACATTTGTAATTTCACCGGATCTGCCGCAAAAGCAGAGGTGCAGGAGATGAGCAGAACGGCGGTAGCGAGACGTGAAAAACGGTGAACAGGTGACATAGTTTTCCCTTCGGCAATAGGCGTTGTATGAGTCAATAAAAGTGAATAACGGCAAAAAATGACAACTACACGGCAACTCTGTGATCTGACGGTAAACAGGATTGTTCAGCGTGGAAGCAGCGTTTTCCGTCGGCTGTAATGAAAAAATATTGTGCGCCCGTGGTCCATTGCAGACCGACCTTCTGACCATCAGCAAAACGTTTCATGCCCGCGACTTTCACGGTCATTAGCTCGGGATATCCGGCCAGCGCGCAGGCCACCAGGGTGTCCGCCCCCATGTATTCATGGCTGACCACCTGGGCGGTCAGGCTGGCGTGTTCAGGCGAAATCAGCTGAATATCTTCGGCGCGCAGGCCGAGACTCAGGGCGTTTTCGTTGAGGTTTTCCACCACCGGCAGCGGCGTACCGGCGAGATAGTGATGCTGCCCGCGGCGTTCGAGCGGCAGAATATTCATTGGCGGCGCACCGATAAATTGCGCGGCAAAAATGCTGGTCGGGTTGTTATAAAGGTTATCCGGGGTGTCGTGTTGCTCGATGCGGCCATCGTTGAGCAAAATGATTTTGTCCGCCATGCTCATCGCTTCGGTCTGATCGTGCGTGACATACAATAAGGTCAGGCCGAGCTTCTTCTGAATTGCACGGATTTCGCGGCGCATACTCTGGCGCAGTTTGGCGTCGAGATTGGAAAGCGGTTCGTCCATCAGGCACAGCCTGTTGTTGGCAATCACCGCCCGGCCCAGCGCCACGCGCTGTTGCTGACCGCCGGAAAGCTGCGAGGGTAAGCGGTCGAGCAGCGGCTCCAGTTCCATCAGCCTGCTGACGTCCGCCAGCCGCGATGCAAAATGACGCTTGTCTTCGCCACGCGCACGCAGACCGAAAAGCAGATTTTCGCGCACATTCATGTGCGGGAATAACGCGTAAGACTGAAACACCATCGACAGTTTACGCTGCGAGGGTGCCAGCGACGTGACATCGGATTGCTGAAAATACAACGTACCGCTTTCCGCCGTTTCCAGCCCGGCGATGGTGCGTAACAACGTCGATTTTCCGCAGCCGGAAGGACCGAGCAAGGCAATAAAATCACCCTCTTCCACATCAAAACTGATGTCATTGAGGGCCACTTTCGTCCCCCAGGATTTCCGGATGTGATGCAGTGATAGGTAGCTCATGCCGCTGTAAGTCTCTCTGACCGGTGATGGGCATAACCTATCGGGCTAAAATGACGCTTTTATGATCGGGAGATGACGGCATAAAGACGGACAAGGTTTTAAGCCCCATTCATTCACGCTATAATGCGCCAACAAATATCGCATAAGTCAGTTGAATATATCGACATGGCGAGTGCCAAAGGAATATTTCTCAGGAGAGAAGATGAAGAAGTCACTGTTTGTTCTGGCCGCCGCGATGACCCTGGGGGCGTGCAGCATGAATCAGAATACCGCCGTTAAACAGACCGATTTGCAGCATCACCGTTTTGAGTTGCTGAGCGTCGATGGTCAGACTGTGCCTGCCGCGCAAGGGCGCATTCCGGACATTGAGTTCGGCTCAAACATGCACGTTTCGGGAAAAATGTGTAATAACTTCATGGGTCAGGGCCAGTTGCAAAACAACGTGCTGACCGTGAAAGGACTGGCATCCACCATGATGATGTGCCCGGATGAAAACCTGAATAAGTGGGATCACGTGATCAGCGATGTGCTCAATAACGGCGCGGCGCTGACCTTGCAGGAAAACAAACTGACCCTGACACAGGGTAAACACCAGTTGATTTATCGTCTGAAAGACCGGATGTAAATTTATTGCCACGTTAACTGCAAAAACGCCAGACGACTGTCTGGCGTTTATCAGGCTTTACACACACCCTGCATCAAAGCACTTTCCGAGCACTGACGACCATTAGCCATCGAACACATACCGACGCGGCTGCCATCAAGTTGCGGCGCCATCCGTAATTGCCCGCCCGCCATAGAACAGGCTGCATACGCCGGGCTATCCATATTAACGGTACGTTGCCCGATATTAACGCTGTTGCCTTTTTGTGGAACGTCAGCCGAATCGTCGTGGCTGCTGCATGCGGCTAACACCAGCACACCGGCGGCCAGTAACACGCGAAACGCAGTGATCATCTGTCCTGCTCCTGAATATGACGGGGATTTTTTTGCGAATCGCCATCATATCCGACGTTTTTCGCCTGCGTCGAGCCTTTCGGCAAAATAACATCAACTTTTTCCTAAAATAATCTCAAATTTAAACACTCAGACACATTTTATTTCGGCCGGTTATTTCTTTAACGCATAAAACCAACAGTAATTAACCGCTTTTCCCGCTGCATTCGCGGGAAAATATAATGATAAGGCGCTTATATGCTGACTGAATTTGTCGAAAGATATTCATTAATCATCACGCGCGCGCCCTTCACGCCCCTATTTAGCCGCTGTCCCGAACCGGCTTCTGCACGGCAGCTAATAATAATCCCAGTGCCTTGGGTTATTCAGTAACCGCTTAAAATATCAGCCGAAATAGCCCTGCACACAATCAGGATAAATCGATTAATCCGCCCTCTGCTAAGCTTTTAACATTCCCGCCAGCAACCGACTTTTCCGCTGGCTGCCATTGTGAGCAAAGCAAAAAAGGTATTCCATGATCACCACTGATGGTAATAATGCAGTCGCTTCCGTGGCTTATCGTACCAACGAAGTGATTGCTATCTACCCGATCACCCCCAGTTCAACCATGGCCGAAATTGCCGGTGCCTGGTCAGGCGAAGGGAAGAAAAATTTGTGGGGCGATGTCCCGACGGTAATGGAAATGCAGTCGGAAGCCGGTGCGATTTCCACCGTGCATGGCGCGTTGCAGACCGGCGCACTGTCGACCTCGTTCACCTCGTCTCAGGGTCTGTTGCTGATGATCCCGACGCTGTACAAGCTGGCCGGTGAACTGACGCCGTTCGTGCTGCATGTTGCTGCGCGCACCGTAGCTACCCACGCGCTGTCCATTTTTGGCGATCATTCGGATGTGATGGCCGTACGCCAGACCGGTTGCGCCCTGCTCTCTGCCGCCAGCGTGCAGGAAGCGCAGGATTTCGCGCTGATTTCTCAGGTTGCCAGTCTCAACAGTCGCGTGCCGTTTATTCATTTCTTCGACGGTTTCCGGACCTCGCACGAAATCAACAAAATTGCCCCGCTCAGTGATGACACGCTCCAGCAGATGTTGCCGCAGGCGCAGATTGACGCGCATCGCGCCCGTGCTCTGTCGCCGGACCATCCGGTGATCCGCGGCACCTCCGCCAACCCGGACACTTATTTCCAGTCCCGCGAAGCCACCAATCCGTATTACAACGCCACCTGCCAGCACGTCATTGATGCGATGAATGCTTTTGCCGTCCTGACTGGCCGTGAATATAAGCCCTTCGAATATGTTGGCGATCCGCAAGCCGAACGGGTGATTGTGCTGATGGGTTCCGGCATCGGCACCGCCGAAGAAGTGATTGAAACCCTGAATGCCCGTGGCGAAAAAGTCGGCGTGCTGAAGGTGCGGCTGTACCGTCCGTTCAGCGCCGGACATTTGCTGTCCGTGCTGCCACAAAGTGTGAAAAGCATCGCGGTGATGGATCGCACCAAAGAGCCGGGCGCGCTGGCTGAACCGTTATACCTCGACGTGATGACCGCGCTGGCCGAAGCCTATTCCCGTGGCGAACGCGATTCACTGCCGAAAGTGAGCGGTGGTCGTTACGGATTATCCTCGAAAGAATTCGGGCCGGATTGCGTGCTGTCGGTGTTCCGCGAACTGTCGCTCAGCCAGCCGCGTCCGCGCTTTACCGTCGGCATTTATGACGACGTCACCGGCCTTTCCCTGCCGGTGGTGGAAGAAGCGTTGCCGCAGCACGCGTCGCTCGAGGCCCTGTTCTACGGCCTGGGCAGCGACGGTTCGGTATCGGCCACCAAAAACAATATCAAAATTATCGGCAACAGCACGCCGATGTATGCGCAGGGTTATTTTGTCTACGACTCCAAAAAGGCCGGTGGCCTGACGGTGTCGCATCTGCGCGTCAGTGAAAAACCGATCAAATCTGCTTATCTGGTGAGTCAGGCGCATTTCGTTGCCTGTCATCAGTGGCAGTTTATCGACCTGTATCAGATGGCAGAACGCCTGCGTCCGGGCGGGATTTTCCTGCTCAATGCGCCGTTCAGCGCTGATGAAGTCTGGGCGCGTTTACCGCTGGAAGTGCAGGCGACACTTATCCAGCGCGAAGCCCGTTTCTATGTGATTAACGCTGCCAAAATTGCCCGCGAATGCAAACTCGGCGCGCGCATTAACACCGTCATGCAGATGGCGTTCTTCCACCTGACGCAAATCCTGCCGGGTGAACAGGCGCTGACAGAGTTGCAGGGCGCGATTGCCCGCAGTTACCGCAGCAAAGGCGAAGAGATCGTCACCCGCAACTGGATGGCGCTGGCCGCTACGCTGGAAGAACTGGTCTCCGTGCCGCTGCAGGCGATCCCTGAAAATCCGCGCAAACGCCCGCCGATTGTTTCCGACGCGGCACCGGATTTCGTCAAAACTGTCACCGCGACCATGCTGGCCGGTCTTGGCGATGCCCTGCCAGTTTCCGCGTTCCCGCCGGACGGCACCTGGCCGACCGGCACCACGCAATGGGAAAAACGCAACATTGCCGAAGAAGTGCCGATCTGGAAACCGGATTTGTGTACCCAGTGCAATCATTGCGTCGCCGCCTGTCCGCACTCGGCGATCCGCGCCAAAGTGGTTCAGCCGGAATTTATGGCAGATGCGCCGTCTGCCCTGCAATCGCTGGATGTGAAATCCCGCGACATGCGCGGTCAGAAGTACGTGTTGCAGGTCGCACCGGAAGACTGCACCGGCTGTAATCTGTGCGTTGAAGTGTGTCCGGCGAAAGACCGTCAGGATCCGTCCATCAAGGCCATTAATATGGCGGATCGCATCGAACATCTGGAAGAAGAACGCGCCAATTACGATTTCTTCCTCAAACTGCCGGAGATTGATAAAACCACGCTGGAACGCATTGATATCCGCACGTCTCAGCTGATCACCCCGCTGTTTGAGTATTCCGGTGCCTGCTCCGGGTGTGGCGAAACGCCTTACATCAAACTGCTGACCCAGCTTTATGGCGACCGTTTGCTGATCGCCAATGCCACCGGCTGTTCGTCTATTTATGGCGGTAATCTGCCTTCAACGCCGTACACCACTAACGCCGAAGGTCGCGGTCCGGCATGGGCAAATTCACTGTTTGAAGACAACGCCGAGTTCGGGCTGGGCTTTCGCCTGACGGTGGATCAGCACCGCCGCCGCGTGCTGCGTCTGGTTGCATCGCTGGCGGAACATATTCCGGCGGACGTCCTCGGTGGCCTGCGCGATGAAACGTCCACGCCGGAAGTGAAACGCGGGCATGTCACGGCGCTGCGTAACATTCTGGCAGACATCGACACGCCGGAGGCGCGTCAGCTGGCCACCGACGCCGATTATCTGGTGGATAAATCCATCTGGCTGATTGGCGGTGACGGCTGGGCGTATGACATTGGTTTCGGCGGACTGGATCACGTCTTAAGCCTGACCGAAAACGTCAACGTGCTGGTGCTCGATACCCAGTGTTATTCCAACACCGGCGGACAGCAGTCGAAAGCGACTCCGCTCGGTGCCGTCACGAAATTCGCAGAACAGGGAAAACGCAAATCACGCAAAGACCTGGGAGTGAGCATGATGATGTACGGTCATGTGTATGTGGCGCAGATTTCACTCGGCGCGCAGCTTAACCAGACCGTCAAAGCCATTCAGGAAGCCGAAGCTTATCCGGGGCCGTCACTGATTATCGCGTACAGCCCGTGCGAGGAACACGGCTATGATCTGGCGCTCAGTCACGACCAGATGAAACAACTGACTACCACCGGTTTCTGGCCACTGTACCGCTTCGATCCGCGTCGTGTCGAAGAAGGCAAACCGGCACTGGCCCTGGATTCAAGACCGCCTTCCAGCGGGCTGACCGATACGCTCAATAATGAACAACGGTTCAGAAGGCTGAACTCCCAACAGCCGGAAGTAGCAGAGATGTTGTATGCGGCGGCAGAGAAAGAGTTACAGGCTAAATATGACTTTTTAGCCATGCTGGCGGGGAAGAAGACCGAGCCGGAGTCTTGAGTTTTTAAACTGTGCGTTGAGAAAAAATGCGGTCGGCTCCCTCCCCTGCGAAGGGGAGGGTTGGGGTGGGGTATCACAGACAAATCAAAAAGTTAACCTGTGCTTTGACGGCCGTTTTGTCTGCTAAACCCCCTCCCGACCTCCCCCTTCGCAGGGGGAGGAGCAAACAAGCGACCTCACTAAACTAACCGGTATTCCACCCGATATTCCCCCGATCCCACCTCAGCGGTATACCCGTCAGCGCAGCGCACAAAATCAATCCCGTCCGCTTCCTGCAAGCTTTGACCGTCCGTCAGGACAAGTGTGGCGGTGGTATTGGCCGGAATACTGACCTTAAGAATCACCTGCTGATCACTCACTTCCCAGCGTACGCCAATCGCACCATAGATTGACTGATAGCGGGTATCCAGCCAGCTCAGGCCGCCGCCGGTCTGCGGTTTGATGATGACGTGTTTGAATCCGGGCTGTTCCTCATCAGCTTCAATCCCTGCCGCCACGCGGTAGAGCCATTCCCCCACCGCACCGTAAGCGTAGTGATTGAAGGAATTCATGTCCGCGCTCCACATGCTGCCGTCCGGTTTGATGCCGTCCCAGTGTTCCCAGACAGTGGTGGCACCGGCTTTCACCTGATACAGCCACGAAGGGAAATCCTCTTTCAGCAGTAAATTCCAGGCTTCTTTAGTGCGGCCATTCTGGCTGAGTGCGTGACAGAAATACGGCGTGCCGACGAAGCCGGTCACCAGATGCCCGTCGTGCTCGTTGAGCAATTCAACCAGCGTATCGGTGGTGCGCTGGCGGAATTCGTCAGGGACCAGATTGAAGTACAGTGCCAGAATATGCGCGGTTTGCGTTCTGGCCGCCAGACGACCCGATGGCGTAAAGAACTCCTCCTGAAAACGACGGACAATCGCCTGATGCAAGGCAGTGTAATGTTGATAGTCTTCAGTACGATTCAGCGCTTTGGCGGCTTTGGCGAACAATTGCGTGGAATAAGCGTAATACGCCGTGCAGGTCAGGTCGTTTGGGGTAGCACCGAAATAACTGCCCTCTTTGGCATCCAGCGCCACCCAGTCACCAAACTGTAATTTGTAATGCCAGATGTGATTTTCCGCATGCGCGGTCATGAAATCAATCCAGCCTTTCATGCTGGCATACTGGTTTTCCAGCACGTTGGTATCGCCATACATCAGGTACATTGTCCACGGGTTGATCACCGCGGCATCCGCCCAGGCCGAGGCAGAATGGGTTCCGCCTTCAGACAACAGGCGGTCCTGGCCACAGTAACCGGTCAGGATATCCGGGATAACGTGCGGCACACCGCCTTCAGCCGTCTGGTCATAACGAAGATCGGTCAGCCATTTGGCGAAGAAATTGCGGGTTTGCATCAGATAACTCGCCGTACGGCAAAAAATCTGCGCATCCCCCGTCCAGCCAAGCCGCTCGTCACGTTGCGGGCAGTCCGTCGGCACATCGACAAAGTTACCTTTCAGCCCCCACAGAATATTGTGGTGTAACTGATTCAGATCCGGGTTTGAACAGGCAAAAGACCCGGTCTGCTCCATATCGGAATGCAAAACAATGGCGGTGAAGTTATTCAGATCCAACTGTGCAGGATATTCCTCAACTTTCACAAAGCGGAAACCTTGCCAGGTGAAGTGCGGATGCCAGGTTTCTTCGCCCTTACCTTTGAGCACATATTCAGTGCGCTGTCGGGCAGAACGCAGATTATCGAGATACACATTGCCCTCTGCGTCCAGCACTTCAAAGTGGCGTAACACGACTTTATCGCCCGCTTTGCCGCTGACCGTAAACTCTACCCAGCCACTGAGATTCTGGCCAAAATCAATGACGGTGTCACCCTGCGGCGTGGTGAGCAGCGCAACAGGCTTAATTTCTCCCATTTTCCTGACCCTGTTGCTTCCCTGCGCCACCAGTGTGGATTTTTCATGCGTCGCCAGACTGACCGGACGCCATCCCTTCTCTGCGAAACCTTTCACGCACCAGCCGGGGATTTCCCTGCGCGCATCGTAAGTTTCGCCGTCATAGATTTCTGAAAACAGAATGGCGGAATCCTGCCCTTTCCAGCTTTCATCGCTGACCACAATTTCATGCGAGCCATCGTTATAATTAATGACCAGTTGGGAAATAAGCGCGCTCCGTTCACCATAATAATTGCGATGACGGCTGAAGCCCATATCACCTTTGTACCAGCCCGCACCGACAATAGCGCCAATAACGTTTTCGCCTTTTTCCAGATGTCCCGTCACATCATAAGTCTGATAAAGTAAATGATGGTGATAACTCGTCCAGCCTGGCGTCAGGGCATCTTCTCCGACTTTATGACCGTTGAGATGTAATTCATAAAGTCCGAGTGCACTGACATGAATAAAGGCAGACTGAATATCTTCCGCACGGTTCAGAACAAAAGGTTTTCGCAATAATGTTGCGCCGGAATTGTCTTTATCTGCCGACGTTTCGGCGGTAATAAAATCAGCCAGCCATTCATGGCTATACAGCACGCCGGAAATCATCTCCGCAGGTGAACTCCAGGCACTGGTTTCGTCATAATTATCGCGTACCTGTACACGGATAAAATAATGCTGCGAGGATGTGAGCATTAATTCCGTCAGGGAAACATTATTTGAACGTTCGCTTTCCTGCCATTCACCGCGAAGCAGGATATTATCAAAATTCTGATCCTGGCTGATCTGGATCCGGTAAGCAGTTTGCCGGACATTTCTGTTATGGCTTTCAATTTCCCAGCCTAATACAGGCAGTTCCTGCACACCGTGCAATGCAGATTCCTGATTTACTGTAAGTCTGATTACTGCGAGCATAATGCCTTACTCCTCGTGTAATGTTGTCTGAGCGGTAAACTAAACAACTAGATTTGCTTTATAGCGGATGCCGGATATTCCGTTGCCGGTTCTTTAATAACCGTACCGGCTTCGCTGTTAAATTCATTCCTTTGCTTGCCGTGGAAACAGATCCAGCCGATCAATAAACCGGAAGCCACCGTAGAGGATAAGATGAAATACAATACCAGCGGACCGGCATCAAGCAGCAGTGGCGTAATGAATGCCAGCACACCGCATAACAACCGGGAAATAGCGACGATAATACCTTGTGCTGTAGACCGGAGCATGGTCGGGAAGGATTCCTGCGACCAGACTTTCATTATCCCTTCGAAGGCCAGACCGCTGCCTATCGCGGTAAAGAACAAACAACAGAACCAGGATACGGGTGAAAAGTTAAATACTACCGGCAGGAAGAATCCTCCCGCAAAACAAAATGCCCCCATAATAAACGCGGGGATACGTTTCGGTGTATCGACAAAGCGCATAAACATGATCCCGGCAAATACCCCGACCGGCATGGTCAGCAGGTTCCACAGCGAGTGTTGCCCGACGGAAATACCCACTACGTTAACTGCAATATAAGTCCCAAACTGACCGCCGGTATTCGCTGCAAGATTGGTAAAAGTATAGAACAGGCACAACGCAATAAACGGCCACAGATATTTCCCGTGGATAAGATCTTTAAACGACGCTTTCTGCGCACGCACCGTGACAATGCCTGCACGCCTTTCGTTTCGGGCAATCAGCCATAAAGGCGACTCCGGGATCGTCCAGCGCAACGCCAGCAGAACGACGGCCACCACGCAGACATGCAGATACATAATCTGCGCACCGGGCCTTCCCCAGTCGCCCACCATGGCAGAAATTGCCATCGTGGTGCCAATCCCCAAAAACCACAGCAGATTCGACAATCCGATAATTTTCCCGCGATTTTTATCCGTCGCCGCTTCAGCAATGGTCGCCAGTGATACCGGTAAGTCTGCACCGGTAGCTAACCCGACCAACAATGTGCCAGCCAGCAGCACCGGAAAGGTATTGCCGAATGCCAGCAGCAGCGTACCGATAATGATCATTGCCATGGTGACAATAAACACTTTGCGTCGGCCATAACAATCCCCCATTCTGCCGCCCAGAAATGCACCCAGTGCAATGCTCAGGGTTAATATGCCGGAAAGTATGCCTATCTGAGCTGATGTTGTCCCTATCGTTTTCTGATAAATAACCAGGGCCGTTCCGTTTGAAACAATCGCGGCTGAATCAATATATGACGCCATGCCGGAAACCACCCCGACGTACCAGGGATTAGGTTGTTTAGTGGTTGACATAATAATGTCCTTCAGAGGTAATGGTGAATAAAAAAGTCCGTGAGTTATCCTGAATTATTAGTGCTGTTATGGTTTTATATTAATAATTCTTATTATTGAATTTTGTTTTAATAGCGCGTTTTAATCACACTGTTACTGACTCTCATTCGTTCCTGAGAGGGTGTTCTGTGAAACTCTTTTTTATAGGCTTCCGTCAGACGTGATGGGGTGGAAAAACCGCACACGGTGGCTATTTTCCCGACAGTTAAATCTGAGGTACGCAATAATTCCTGTGTTTTTAACAGACGGTAACGCTGCTGAAATTTTTCAGGTGTAAATCCTGTCATCTCTTTTATAAATCTGAACATCGTTCTTTTTGCCACACCACTTTCTTCACATAAATAATCCCAGTTGATGCTGCATGTGTAATTCTCGCGTAAATAATTCAGCAGATGTCGCTTGCCGGAATCTGTCGGGCTGGCCCGGCATTCCTTGCGGGTCGCACACTGGTACAGGATGACCATCATCGAAAATAAATAAGACTCTGCTGTGGCAAAGTAGGCGTTGTCATAACAGGCATCACTTTGCCGGGTGATTTTATCGGTCAGCTCAATAACTTTCGTCAGTTCCCCGTCCGTTAATCCTGCACGCCGCTTTTTTATCGAGGCAGTATAATCTTTGATCCCCGCCGTCAGTTGTCCAATGTTATTGAGAAAATAAAACGGGCGCTCTTTATGGAGCAAAATATTAGTAATTGACAGCTTATTGGTGGATTCATAACAATGGACATCATGAGCGCTGACGATGAAAAAATCGCCTTTATGAATAAATTCTGCCTGGTCGTTGATTATATGAAATCCGCTGCCGTTGCGGACAATAACCAGCTCATCAAACTCATGCCCGTGTACATCTTCCATCGACTGGCGATTCATATCGAATAAACTGAAAGCATGATGTTCCGAGAGAAAGAAATCACTGACCTTGAGTATTTTCATATATTCACCGGGTTAATAACTAAAATAAATATCGTTAATCACTCTGCGCCATAAAATATTATGTCCTGATAAAATGATTAGACCGTAATAATTATGACAAGTCTATATAACCCACTGGCACTGGGGCGTAACCGCCCGTGACGTTTGTTTCATTTTTGTATCAGTGAGCTCATTTGAGGATCATCAGACATAAAAAATGCGCAGAGAGATCTGCGCATCGGGAGGAACGGCATGAAACGGTTTTGCTGAACGTTATGTCTGATGCAACCGGTGCTTATGCCCTTTCATCAGACTCAGCGAGGCAGAAAATGCCGCACCTTCGTCACCGGCCATGATCGCTTCGTAAATACGTTTATGTTCACTGAGGCACATGCCCCCTTCTTTTGAGGAATACTCAAAGAACCATTTGAAAATGGTGGTCAGCACGTTGCCGAACGGCACGTAAAAACAGTTTCCGGAGGAAATGAAAATCATCCGGTGGAACTGCGTATCGATATCGACCCAATGTTGTGCATCGAAGTTTTCGGCTACATGACACATCTGGCGATAAATTCTTGAGAGTTCAATGCGTTGCTCTTTACTGGCGTTCACCGCCGCCAGCGCGGTGGCGTGCGGTTCAATCGCTTTGCGAAATTCCAGAAACTGGTGATAAATATCTTCCGTCGCTTCCATGCCCTGCATCCATTCCAGCAACTGCGGATCCAGCATGTTCCATTGCGGACGCTCTTTCACGCGGGTGCCGATTTTTGGCCGCGACTCCAGTAATCCCTTGGAGGTCAGCAGTTTCAGCGCTTCACGCAACGCAGTACGGCTGACGCCAAACTGTTCGCCCAGCTCGATTTCACTCGGCAGTATCGCGCCTGATGCCAGTTCGCCCGAAAGAATTTTGCGGGCGATGTCGCGGGCGATATGGGTATTCAGGCCACGGGTCATGCCTGCGGCGGTTTCAAACTGCATCGTCATGCTCTTCCCTTTTTCCTGTGCAGATTGCCGACATCATAGTTCAGGTGGCGGCGCGCTGCATGCCCCCGCCACACTGAAACACCCGAACTGTGCGCTACGGCGCCATCTGGCCGCCATTCACATCCAGAATCTGGCCGGTGATGTAACCACTGCAGGCGTGCGAGGCGAAAAACAGGTACGACGGTGCCAGTTCTTCAGCGGTGCCGAAACGGCCCATGGCGATGGAACCGGCGATTTTTTCACGCACTTCTGCGCTTTTATCCGCGTGAAAAACGGTGTCGATGGTGCCCGGCGCGATCACGTTAAAGCGGATATTGTCCCGGGTGAATTCTTTCACCCAGTTGCGGTGCACATTGTGCAGCCAGGCTTTTGAGGCGGCGTAGAGACTGGCACCCGGCCCGCCGCCTTCGCGTCCGGCAATCGAACCGGTGCTGATCACCGATGTGGTTTTACCGCTCTGTTTCGCCGCGTGACGCAGATGCGGAATAGCAAATTTTGTGACCATCAGCGCCGAGCGGGCATTGAGATCCATCACATGGTCATAAAAATCATCGTCAATGCTTTCCAGCCCCTGACGTCCGCCCAGGCCGCCCGCGTTATTAATCAGCACATCAATGCCACCAAAGCGTTCGACAAAACTCGCCACCAGCGCTTCGCACTCGGCCGACTTCGTCACATCCGCACCAAAATAGGCTACTTCGCCGCCGTTCTTAGCGATATCAGCCGCCAGTTTGTCCAGGCTGGCATCATGACGATGGCCGTTAATCCCGACTTTTGCGCCCGCTGCGGCAAATGCCTGCGCCGCCGCCAGCCCGATACCTTTGGTTGAGCCGGTGATCAAAACACGCTGACCTTTCAAATCGTTAAACATAGTGACTCCTTTATGATTCAGGGATGTTCAGAGGTGAAACGGATTGCCACGCCACGCTGAACGCATCTTCCGCAGCCGGTGCGGTGCGGTTGCTGATGCGGACGTTCAGTGTCCGGTTGGCGGCAAAGTAAATATTCAGTTCGGTTTGCACGTCGTCATGGCTGACCACGCTGACGCGTTCGACCTTGCCGCGCGCGTCAAGGGACGTTTCGCTGGCTTCATCAAAATAGCCGTGGGTTTCAAACACGCTGGCGAAAATGGCGTTTGCTCCCCGGGTTCGCAGCAGTAAAGCGGGTTCATTACGCAGGTTAAAATTCGGATCGCTGGCACCGGTGCGGGCGACAATCAGTTCGCCACCGTCGGGAAAGGCGCTGACCAGGGTGCGGTAACTGTCGCCGTCAAGCCAGCTGAATAAGGCCGAATCTCCCGCCGCAATATCAGCCCTCGCGCAATCCCATAAATGTTGATAGCCGTTACCTGTTCCGAGTGGTGTCAGCTGGCTGGCAGCATCAAGAACGGCATCAGTGCGGACAAACTGACCGAGATGATGCAGGCAATAATCGTACTGGTGCGGCTCATGGCTGGTAAGCCGGAACACATCCACGATCAGCGGCGAAGACAGTTCCGGCAGGCTCAACATCAGCACCGTCCGTTGCTGGTTCACCCCCGGATAATAATCATTAAGCCGCGCACTCATCCCCTGACAGGCCGGATTACCCGTGACGAAGAAATGCGGTTCGCCCCAGCGTGTTTCGGCTTCAAGACTGTTGCCGCCATTCTGGCTTTGCCCGTCAACCACCACGGTGTTGTGCGCGACGGTCTGCTTGCAGTAACTATTGTTTTCAGGAATGTAGCGGCCACCGAATTTAGGCTCGACGTTGACCCAGCGGCCAAAGCCGTAATCACGCAGGAACTCGCGTCCGCCGCTGAACAGGCTAAGATGCAGGCCGTCAAAGTGGCCGTGATTGAGCGCCGAATGCAGGCGGGGAATGCTGCCGTGCTGGCCGTACCACATCAGCGCCATGTCCTGATTTTCTGCGTCACTGCGTAAAATCCCGATGCCGCCGTGCGTGCCTTGCGGGCCATCGCGCAGTTCTGCGCTGCCCCAGTCCACGGGCGTTGCCGGGGCTTTTTTCAGGGCAGCAGAGAGTTTCAGCGCGGCCGCACTCACCCACACCGTTTGCTGTTGTTGTGCGACAGCGATCCACTGCGGATTGTGGCCATAGCGGGAATAGCAGACGCTGGCGGCGATCACCGCGCCGTCATCACGGATATTGATGGTTTTAGAGGAATCATTCAGCGCAGGCCAGACGCCGTCGGGGAATGCGGTCTGCATCAGGGCTTCACAGGTTTTACGGATAATCTGCTCACGGAACTGATAAATCTGTAAATCCGGCTGACGCCGTTCAATGGCCTCTGCCAGCAGTAACAACGGGCGCAACGCAAAGCGGTGGTAATACGGCCCTTCGATATAATAACCGTCCGGCGAAAAAAGCTGGCTGAGCTGGGCAAAGAATCCGCCACTTTCACTGTCGCCTTTCAGGCCATATAAGGCTTTTTCTACCAGCGATGTATCGTCCAGCACATAACCACTGATCGCCGCCGCGGCCACCGACCAGATACCGTGGTTATGCACGATATCGAAATCACGGGTATGCCGGTTCAGCGCATCATCTGCCATCACCTGAAACAGGTTAGTTTCGATATGTTCCCGCTGAGCCGCGTTAAGCAATGGCATCACACAGTGGTAGCCTTCGACGGCGTACAGCCAGAACATATTTTCATTCAGGGTCTGATGGAACAAACGACCGGGCGCATTGCTGTCTTTGCTGGTCGCGCTGCCCAGCGAGGGATAAATATCGGCATAACCGGTCAGCAGCGCCAGCGCGTAATCGCCATAACGTGGCTCACCGGTGATCAGCGCTAAACGCCCCGCCAGATTGATTCCCAGATAGTTTTGCTTGTGCTGCGTATGCTCAGGGCCACCGGCCTCGCCGTGACCGGGAATCGTCAGCGGCTGCACGAGCATGTTTTCCAGCGTGGTGATTTGCGCACGCAGCGCCGCACCCAAAGGAGAATCTGCATTAATCTGCCCGCGCAGTTCATCCGCTTCGTCAGCGCTTATCTGCAACGGCTGCCAGTGATTCATTTATGCATCTCCTGAGGCTGTGGCGCGACATATCCCGCCGCAAACGATGGCAATGACAGCAGCCAGGTTTCGCGTTCGGCCTCCATCACCGCGCCACGGGTCACGTCTTCGTGGTATCCGCCGGAAGCCGGTTTCACCGCTGGCGGCAAGGTGAATTTCGCGCTGCGGATGTATTGTTCGTAACGGTTTTCACCCGTAGCGTTATCCGCCCAGGACAGCAACGGCACCGGACGCACACGGATCTGATCCAGTGACTTGTATGGCCAGGGCACTGACGGATCGGTAAAGCGCGCCATGAAATCCAGCGAGGTCAGCACGCTGCCGCCTTGTGGTGTTTTGTAATGCCAGAGGTCAATGCCGTTTTTCTGCGCCAGCACCGCCATCATGCTGATTGCCTGCAAATTGAAGTAGCTGTAATGAAACGAACGCGTGCGCGCCAGCTCGGCGGGCTGCGTGCCATCGGGTTTGAGTTGCACATCCAGCTTGCTTTTCATCAGCTTCGCCATGTCGCCAGTCAGCGCTTTATCGCCCAGATACCAGGCAATACCGGAGACTTGTGTCACATACCAGTTACCGTGATTGTTCTCCGTTCGCCCTTCTTTTTTCGCGATTTTACTGCCCTGCAACCACTGCAGATAATCCTGCATCCACGCCCGCATTTGCTGTTCGTCGTTATCCGTCCAGGCCGGATTTCCGCGCAACAGCACTAACGAATCGACAATTCGGGTGGAGAAATAGCGGCCATCCAGCACACCGGCGTTGCGCCCCGGCGAAATGCCCGGCACACCCTGCGCATAATTCAGATTCGGGTTCATGCGCGTTTCCGGGTTGATAAACCAGGTGCGCAGCAGGCTGGCGGCTTTATCGGCGTATTTCTGTTCGCCGGAGAAATACCACGCCAGCGTCAGGTTCTGCACCCGTGCGGTAAAATCGGCCAGCCGCACGCCATCACTCTGGTCGTTTTTACTGGCGGGATTTACATGACCGTCCCTGCGCACCCACGGCAGCCCGTCGGGTGTGCTGTCGTCCGGCCACCAGTACGCACTCAGGCTGAGATAATCATGCTTCGAGCCTCCCGGCGGCGTCATGCCTTTGTCGGTCACGCTCAGTTCAGGCTTGTTCAGCGCGGAATCCGCCGCGGCCAGCAAGTGCTGATACGCCTCCGCCGTTTGCGGTGCCGCACGGTGATCATGCAGTTGCTGGCGGACAACAGCCATTTGCGCCGTATTCAAAAATGCCGGTTCCGCAGCCAGTGCACCGGCAGAACCCGTCATCAGCGTCAGCAACAGCACCAGGCTGGCCGTCACTCCTTTTCCATTACTGCACAGCATTAACGTCATGTATTCTCCCGGCTCCGCGCCATTTCCCCGTTGAGATTTCACGCTTTAGTCATACTAATAAAGCAATGAACCTTCATTTTCGCCAGCCAGAATTGACTTAAAAGCCGATATTAGGCCAAACAAGTGACCAGAATCACAATTTAATAACAAACTAAGCATTTCTTATTTGTCCGACTTTTAATTTCAATTCCCTCTTCTACGCTTGCTCAATACATAACCAAAAAACATCTCACCCTACAAACAAGAGAGTAACGACAATGGATATCAACGTTCTGGTCATGATCGGTTACTTCGTCTTAATGATTGCCATCAGTTATGCCTTCAAAAAAATGGCGTCCGGCTCCTCGAGCCACTATTTCCGCGGCGGCGGGCGAATGCTCTGGTGGATGGTCGGCGCGACCGCCTTTATGATCCAGTTCAGCGCCTGGACATTTACCGGTGCGGCCGGTCAGGCTTACCGCTACGGTTTCAATGTCGTCAGCGTGTTTGCCGGTAACGTGTTCGGCTATCTGATCGCCTGGTGGTGGTTTGCCGCCCGCTTCCGCCAGTTGCGTGTTGATACCGCAACCGAGGCAATCAACCATCGCTTTGGCAAAGGTAACGAACAGTTTTTCACCTGGATGATCATTCCGCTGAGCATTCTCAGCGCCGGCGTATGGCTGAACAGCCTGGCGGTGTTTGCCAGCGCGGTATTCCGGCATGACATCACTCTGACGCTGTGGGTGACGGGCATCGTGGTGCTGGTGATTTCGCTGCTGAGTGGGGCGTGGGGCGTGGTCGCCAGTGATTTTGTGCAGACGCTGGTGGTGGCGATTATTTCCATTGCCTGCGCAGTGGTGGCGTTATTTAAAGTCGGCGGCCCGGTGAAACTGGTGACGGAATTTCCTTCCGGCTTCATTACCGGCCCTGACGTTGGCCCGCATTATATTTCCCTGCTGGTGGCCTGTTTCCTGTTCTTCTTTATCAAGAATGTGCAGAGCATCAATAACCTGCAGGATTCCTACCGCTTCCTGAATGCAAAAGACAGTTTCAATGCCAAAAAGGCGGCATTGTTCGCGTTAGTGCTGATGCTGGTCGGTACGATTATCTGGTTCATTCCGCCGTGGGCGGTGGCGATCCTTTATCCTGACGCGGCAACCGCGCATCCGGAACTGGGCAAAAACGCGACCGATGCGGTGTATCTGATTTTTGCAGAACGCGCCATGCCGGTGGGTACCGTCGGCCTGCTGATGGCCGGACTGTTCGCCGCCACCATGTCTTCTATGGATTGCGCACTGAACCGTAATTCCGGGATTTTTGTACGCAGCTTCTGGACGCCGGTCATTAACCGCGACAGTGAACGCAGCGACAAATATCAGTTGCGCGTCGGCCAGATTGCCTGCGTGGTGAATGGCGTACTGGTCATTCTGGTGGCGCAATACATGCACACTATGCAGACAGTCAGCCTGTTCGACCTGATGATGAAAGTCGGTACGCTGATGCAGGCACCGATTGTGGTGCCGCTGTTCCTCGGTGTGTTTATCCGTAAAACGCCGGACTGGGCGGCATGGGTCACCGTATTATTCGGATTATGCGTGTCTTATGTGGTGGCGAACCTGTTCACCGCGCCGGATGTCGCCCGTCTGCTGGGGATCACCCTGACGGCACGTGAGCTGCTGGATGTAGCGATCATGTGGAATATCTTTGCGCACATGGTGTTTACCGGCGGGTTCTTCTGTCTGACCACCCTGTTCTATCGCGAGTCCGATACGGTGCGGGAAACTCAGCGCCAGCAGTTCTTTTCTGACATGGAGACACCCGTCTATGCCGACCATGAACAAGATGAGTTTGACCGCCTGCAGCGCGATAAAATCGGCCGTATTTCGATGTACATGGGCGCGGGGTTGCTGCTGATGGTGCTGGTGCCGAATCCGTTGTGGGGACGGCTCATGTTCCTGCTGTGCGCCCTGGCAGTTCTGCTGTTCGGCTGGATATTGCACCGCAGCGCAGAAAAAGGCATGAAAGCCGCACTGGCCAAAAAAGCATTAAAACGCAATGTGGTGACGTCGCAAAGATAGGGGCAATGAGAGAACCAATGCAGAGATTTTGGGCAACGGTTTGCTGTATTCCGCTCATAAAAAACCCGCTTTAGCAGCGGGTTTTAATATCAGACAAAAAAAGATTACGCACCGGATTTACTTCGGAAGTTCTGTTACCTGTTTCACTTCAGTTTTGCTGATTTGCTGTTTCACACCATTGGCGTCGGTATATTCCAGCAGACCGGAATCTGCTTCTTTCGGTTTACCGTCGCTGATGATGGTTCGCGCATCATTGGTCTGAATCGCATAACTCGTGCGGGTACAGCCAGACAGCGCTGCGACACACAGGATAGCGGCTAAAGGTAAAAGCATTTTTTGAGGCAATAAATTCCTGTTCATCATTCTCTCCTTTGTCAGAATTTCCGGATAAATCAGTTATCCAGTTCACTCATATTTTTGACCTGGTCACGATTGATCTGCTCGGTTTTACCCGTCTCGGCATTTTTATAAGACACCAGACCGGTATCGTCATCTACCTGAGGTTTACCGTCTGTGACGATGGTTTTCCCGTCCGTAGTTTTAATCGCCTGATTAGACGCGCAACCTGCGACAAAAAGAACGGATACAGCGGCAAGTGACGCGGCAATAAGGTTTTTCCTGTTCATACTTCTCTCCTGAAAGTGATTC
Source organism: Rahnella sp. CJA17(1/100) (assembly GCF_963881615.1). Taxonomy (NCBI): domain Bacteria; kingdom Pseudomonadati; phylum Pseudomonadota; class Gammaproteobacteria; order Enterobacterales; family Yersiniaceae; genus Rahnella; species Rahnella sp. CJA17(1/100). The sequence continues at coordinate 436,307 of NZ_CAWOJA010000033.1, forward strand.
TGATTTAACAATGCGTTTAGTAAGCATAGTTAGCATTTCAGCTTGTTCATTGAGAAACATCTGTATTTGCCCCGTACGTTCATCACAGGTGTGTCATTCAAGGCACAAAATTCCTTAAACAACCCCGCTTCCCCTCTGCGGACAGGTAAAATAACCTAAACTGTTGCCTGAAAAATTTGCCGATTCTTGGCCGGAGATGACCGAAAATACTCATGAACATCTGAAAGTTTATTTGTCGTTATGACACCGAAAATAAGGGTCGCCTCTTCTTCCAGACCTGCAACTCCCTTTCCCCAATCGGAGCATGCCGGAATGCTGCTATAAAACGCGCTGACATTTCACGGCGTAATCCGTATCATACGCGCCACACGAACGCATGCCGGATGCTGACTGCGGGAACAAACCCGCCTTTTATCATCGGCAGTTGGAGCATGAAAGCGACCCGACCGGTATGCTGAACAAGAAACTCGCGTTGCAGGTTTTCCCTGCTGCGCCACCAGACGAATCGAACATCAAAAAATGTCAGATAATCAATTAGTTAATAAAAAAGATCAGTACAACCTCAACAAGTTACAAAAGCGCCTGCGCCGTGACGTTGGGAAAGCAATTGCTGACTTCGGTATGATCGAAGAAGGTGATCGCATTATGGTTTGTCTTTCCGGCGGAAAAGACAGCTACACCATGCTCGAAATTTTGCGCAACCTGCAACAAAGCGCGCCGGTGAATTTTTCACTGGTGGCGGTCAATCTTGACCAGAAACAACCGGGGTTTCCGGCACACATCCTGCCTGAGTATTTAGACGCGCTGGGTGTGGAATATAAGATTGTCACCGAAGACACCTATTCCATCGTCAAAGATAAAATCCCGGAAGGCAAAACGACCTGTTCCCTGTGTTCACGTCTGCGCCGCGGGATTTTGTACCGCACCGCGACGGAACTGGGTTGTACCAAGATTGCTCTCGGCCATCACCGCGATGACATTCTGCAAACCTTGTTCCTCAACATGTTCTACGGCGGCAAGCTGAAAGGAATGCCACCAAAACTGATGAGCGACGACGGTAAACACATCGTGATCCGTCCGCTGGCGTACTGCCGCGAGAAAGATATCGAACGTTTTGCGATTGCGCGCGAATACCCGATTATCCCTTGTAACCTGTGCGGCTCGCAGCCAAACCTGCAACGTCAGGTTATCGGCGACATGCTGAAAGACTGGGATAAAAAATATCCTGGCCGCATTGAGACCATGTTCAGCGCGATGCAAAATGTGGTGCCTTCGCATCTCAATGACATGAATCTGTTCGATTTTAAAGGGATCCGTCATGGCGATGCCGTAGTCGACGGTGGAGATCTGGCGTTTGACCGTGAAGATATTCCGATGCAGCCGGTTGGCTGGCAGCCGGATGAAGATGAAGCGGCGGTGCCGGTTGAGCGTCTGAACGTGCTGGAAATTAAATAATCTCCCGCGCAGCGTTCACTGTGAATCTTATAGCCCGCGCAATGCGGGCTTTTTGTTTATCAGGCTAGTGTGAACGTCTCCGTCCAGTTGTAATTAGTCATGACAAGGTTCACCGGCAAACTCAGCGAGCCAAAGTCTTTCTGCCGGTTTTCATGGAACCAGACACGCAGCGATTCAGGCAGATATTGCGCGCTGTAACGCAGCAAGGTGCTGTGCCAGAAGACTTGCGGGATTTCCGTGTTGGGGAATCGCTCTCTGATCCTGGCTGCCCACGGCGTATTCAGCAGATGCTCAACCAGCGCCTGTCTCACCCGCAAACTTTCCGCGTCCGGAAATCCCGCCAGCAGAAGCTGATCCGGTAAAGCCACCAGCCGCAAATCGCTGATCTGCATAACATGGCCACGGCAATACTGTTCAAAAATGCTGATCAGATCCGCGAGGCCTTCCGCGTCTTCAGGGCGGTCATACAGCGCCTGCGTGATGGCGAAAAAAGTGAAATGCATGCCGTTAACCCGCGCCACATCGGCCAGCGGATCCCCTTGCGCAGCGGTGGCTAAGTCTTCCAGTAACCCCGCCATCCGGGGACCTGCGCGATGACCGCTGGTGATGGCAAGCCGCGTCGGGTGATAAAAAGGCTCAGTGCGGATTTCGCCCGTGTCGCGGTGGTTTTTCCAGATGCCGGATGTTTTAGTGGTCGTATTTTCATACGCCTGATGAATCATTTCCCGGGTATGCACAGCAATCTCCTGTTATGTCGAAAATAAGGCAGGCAAGCAAAAATGCCTGTACAGGCCTTCCGCAGGGGAGAAACCTTAAAAAAGATTGAGCGAAATCAACATTAGAATGGCTGAATCGGTGCAGTATCTATTCCGCAGGTGAATGCAACGTCAAGCGATGGGCGTTGTGCTCCATATTGTCTTATTTCCAAATTTTTAGAATTAATGCATAGCACAATTTAATTCGAACGACGCCGGTCTTATGACCGGCTTTTTTTTGGCTTTTTTTCAGCCAGTTAATGCTCTACAGCCACCGGCTTTTTTTCATCCACAGTGCGACACCACCGCCCAGCGCCAGCAGACAGGCACAGAAAATCCCGAAACCAAACGGCGAGGTATTGCCGGGAATACCGCCCAGATTGACACCGAACAGACCGGTCAGGAACGTCGCAGGCAGGAAGACCATCGCCAGCAGCGACATGGTGTAAGTACGGCGGTTCAGTGAATCGGCCAACAGTGAGCTGATTTCATCCGAGAGTACGGCAGTACGCGCAATGCTGGCATCCAGATCATCCAGTCCGCGCCCCAGCCGATCGGAAATTTCCTGCATCAGACGGCGGTCATCGTCATTCATCCACGGCAGGCGTTCACTGGCAAGGCGGGAGAACACATCGCGCTGCGGCGCCATATAGCGACGTAAAACGATAAGCTGTTTGCGCAGCAACGCCATCGCACCCCGCTCCGGCACCTGCTGCTCCATCAAATCATCTTCAATATCGATAATTTTATCGTGCAGATCTTCAATGAAATTACTGGTGTGATCGGTCAGCGCATCACAAATTTCCACCAGCCAGCGTCCGGTATTCCTCGGCCCGCTGCCTTGCTTCATATCCCCGATCATTTCTTCCATGGAAAACACTTTCCGGTGCCGCGTGGAGACAATCATTTTATCGGTGAGGTAGACGCGGATGGTGACCAGCTGATCGGGCCGCGCATCCGCATTAAGATTGATACTGCGCAAGGTGATCAGCGTGCCCTCGCCTACGCGCATAACTTTCGGGCGGACGCTGTCACCGGCCAGTGCCTCGCGCACGGTATCCGGTAACACCGGCGTACTGTTGATCCACTGTTCGCTGGCAGGAAGCGTGTAATCAAGATGCAACCAGCAGGGTTTATCTTCACTGGCGACACATAGCGGACTGATATCGTTCACGCCGCCCTGTCCGTCCATCTGGAAAGCATAAACGGCATCCGAAACCTGTAGTTCTTTTCCCTTAATGACTTCCACGACATTCCTCGCTTTTCTTCGTTATCTGTTTTAAGTTTAGCGCTAAGTCCCTCAGTTTCGCGACATAACCGAGTGTTTCTACCCGCCGGGTGTCTGCATTTCGGCCAGTTCAGGCATCACGCCGCGCATCATTTCGAGGAATTTGCGCAAGCGCGCCGGATAATAACTGGAATACGGATAGACCAGATAAACCGGCAGCGGCAAGGCGTTCCAGCCGGGTAATACGCGCTGTAAACGTCCTTCGGCGATGTCTTCTTTGACGATCCACGCAGACACAATGCCCGCCCCTAATCCCGACAACGCGGCCTTACGCATGGCGTATAAACTGTCAGTCGCCATACGCGGCGCAATGTTGCAACTTTCCATTCTGCCGTCATTGTCATGTTTTAGCGTAAATTCGTTGCGGTAATACGTGCTGAAAGAAATCCAGGGTAATTTTGCCAGTTCGCTGACCCGGGTAACCGGATGCTGCCGCAGCAGTTCCGGCGTCGCCACCACAATACGTGGCACCTCGGCCAGCAAAATGGCCACCATCGACGGATCGGCAACATTCCCCACCTGAATGGCGCAGTCAATATCTTCAGAAATGAAGTCCGGCGTGCGGTCATTCAGCATCCAGTCGACGGAAAGATTCGGGTATCGCTGTAAATAACGGGTCAGCGGCGCGATCAGCTGGTCCTGCCCGAACGCATGCGGCGCACGCACCCGCAGGGTCCCCACCGGTTCATCACCCGCCCCGCTTAGTTGATCTTCCAGCGAGACCCAGCGTTCGAGTAATAATTTTGCCTGCTCATAACACCGCTGGCCGTCGTCGGTGAGCTTCATCGCGTGGGTGGTGCGCAGGATAAGTTTCGCGCCCAGCAGGCGCTCGAGTGACTGCAAACGGCGACTGACGGTCGGCTGGCTGGTGCTCAGTTGCGCCGCAGCCGCAGACAAACTGCCGCTTTCCACAATACGCACAAAAGTTTGCATCAGGTCGATACGGTCAATACCGCTGGTGACGGGTGTATTCATACGCCTCACGTATAACAGTTTTACCTTTCTGCAGGCTACCACTTATAACCATTCGGGTGAAGAATGCATTCCACGCACTTACGGCTACAAACTTATTATTCAGGGGTCACGTTATGTCAGAACTTACCAGCACATCCCATGTTGAGGGATCCGCCCTGTCGGGCAAAATCATTTTTACACTGGCCGCCGGTGCGGGGTTAAGCGTCGCCTCGATTTACTACAGCCAGCCGATGCTCGGCATTATGGGCGGTAATCTGCAAGCCAGCACCACGTCCGTCGGTCTGATTCCAACGCTCACACAGGCCGGTTACGCATTGGGGATTCTGTTTCTCATTCCGCTGGGTGACCGCCATGACCGCCGCACCATTATTCTGCTGAAAAGCATTTTACTGGCCGCTGCGTTGTTGCTGTGTGGTTTTGTGCCAGGCATTCACGGTTTGCTGGTCGCCAGCCTGATCACCGGTATCGGTGCCACCATGGCGCAGGATATCGTGCCCGCCTCGGCGCATCTGGCGCCAGCCGCACAACGGGGGAAAACGGTCGGCACGGTGATGACCGGTCTTCTGGTCGGGATTTTGCTTTCCCGCGTACTCAGTGGTTTTGTGGCCGAATATTTTGGCTGGCGGGTGATGTATCAGCTGGCGGCGCTGAGCGTCGCGCTGATTGGCGTTGCGCTCTGGCGGGTATTGCCGCGTTTCAAACCGGATACGCGTATCAGTTATGCCGGTCTGCTGCACTCGATGTTTGGCTTGTGGAAAAACTATAAAACACTGCGTCATGCCGCACTGGCTCAGGGTTTGCTGTCCGTCGCGTTCAGTGCCTTCTGGTCAACGCTGGCGATTATGCTTAACGAACAGTTCCATCTGGGCAGTGCAGTGGCCGGGGCATTTGGTCTGGCGGGTGCAGCAGGGGCATTAGCTGCGCCACTGGCCGGGGCGTTAGCCGATAAGAAAGGCCCGGCGCGGGTCACGCAAATGGGTTCTGCACTGGTGATGATTTCTTTTGCGGCGATGTTCCTGTTACCGCTGTTGTCACCGCACGCTCAGCTGGCGCTGATTGTGCTGAGCGCCATCGGTTTTGACTTAGGTATTCAGGCCACGCTGGTGGCACATCAGACGCTGGTGTATGGCCTTGAACCAGCGGCACGCGGCAGACTGAATGCCCTGCTGTTCACCGTGGTGTTTATCGGCATGTCAGCCGGTGCGGCGCTGGGCAGTAAAGCGCTGGCAACCGGTGGCTGGACGGGTGTGGTGGCGCTGGCAACGATTGCGGCCGGTGCGGCACTCTTGCTACGTCTGTTCAGCCGTAAAAACTGAAAGATGAGATAAAAGAAAAGCGCCCGCAGCTATTCACTGCGGGCGCTTTTTTACGTCAGAAATATCAATGCCTGAGGATGTACATTTCCTGACTGTAAGCCACATCCTCCGGGTTATTAATCGGATAGCCTTTCACCCAGGGTTTGATCAGTCGGCCATTGGTGTACTGATAAATCGGCGCAATGGGGGCCTGCCCGGTAATAATCTGCTCGGCTTTGTTGTAGTCATTATTGCGGCGCGCTTCGCTGGTTTCACGGCTGGCGTCACTGATGACTTTATCGTATTCCGCATTGCTGAATTTGCTGATGTTGCCGTTATGTGTGGACGTCAGCAGCGACAGAAACGTCGAGGCTTCGTTGTAATCGCCGACCCAGGACGCGCGGATCACATCGAAATTACCGGTGTTGCGGCTGTCGATGTACGTTTTCCATTCCTGATTCACCAGTTTCACATCGGCACCCAGCGTCTTTTTCCACATCGATGCCACTGCGATGGCAATCTTCTGATGGCTTTCCGAGGTGTTATACAGCAGCGTCAGATGCAGCGGTTTTGACGGGCCGTAACCGGCCGCCGCCAGCAGGCTTTTCGCCTGTGCGTTCAGTTCTTCCTGTGAATATTGCTGCAGCTCACTTTCAGCCGGTTTAAAGCCGTTGGTCACATCCGGCGTAAAGCGCCACGCCGGTTTTTCGCCCGTGCCCAGCACTTTTTCAGCAATAATTTTACGGTCAATACTCAGTGAAAGCGCCTGACGCACACGGACGTCGTCAGTCGGCGCACGGCGGGTATTGAAGGCGTAATAATAAGTGCCGAGCTGATACGGCGTGTAAACCTGCCCCGGCAAATCGTGCAGCAATTTTTTGTACTGGTCTTTCGGGAAGGACTCGGTGATGTCGATATCATTGGCCAGATAACGTTTCGTGGCGTTGGATTCTTTGTTGATCGGCACGAAGGTGACTTTCGTCAGCACCGTGCGGGCATGATCCCAGTAATACGGGTTCGGTTCCAGCACCAGCTTTTCATTGACCACGCGGTCTTTCAGCACATACGCGCCGTTGCCCACCAGATTGCCCGGTTTGGTCCATTCATCACCGTATTTTTCAACAGTGGCTTTATGCACCGGGAACAGGCTGAAATTCGCCAGCAGACTGACGAAATAAGGCACCGGTTTATCCAGAGTAACGCGTAAAAGCGTAGGGCTGACGGCGGTCACACCCAGTTTATCCACCGGCATTTTCCCGGCGATAATCGCATCCGCATTAGCAATGCCGGCCAGCCCGGCAAACCACGCGCCGGATGATGACCCTTTCGGATCCACCAGACGCTGCCAGCTATAGACAAAATCCTGTGCGGTCACCGGATCGCCGTTCGACCATTTGGCGTCTTTGCGTAAAGTGAACAGGAACACCTGATTGTTCTGGTTTTGCCAGCTTTCCGCCACGCCCGGAATATTTTTCCCGGTGGCGTCCTGATTCACCAGCCCTTCGAATAAATCACGCGCCACCTGCGCTTCCGGCAGGCCGACAACTTTAGCCGGATCCAGTGAGGCGGGTTCGTCTTTAATGTGACGGACAATTTCCTGTTTGGTAGCGAGCTGGGAACCGGCAGGAACCTGAGCGGCGATAGCCTGACTGGCAGTCAGCGCCACCAGCGCGGCGCATGCGGAATACGATAAAAGCGGAAATGGATTTCCCTGCAGCATAAATTCTCCTGAACTGACAAAGGGCTACGCCCTGAAACATTCACGAGTTTTATCATTACCGGTAATAATTCCCTATAAGAAATCATTACAGATTTGCCTTCGCGCACAAAACCGCCGGGTTTGGTGAATAAAAAGCCGGGCGAAGTCAGTCCGAACCGGCAACGTCAATGCCACCGCAGTGAAATTTCATGGCCGGTTCGACGTCCTGAGCCAGCCAGGTCGGGCCATCAAGGTCAATAAACTTAGCCCCTGCCGTCAGCGGTAATGCTGCGCGAACCGCCCGTGACGTGCACAACATGCAGCCGAGCATAATCTCAAAACCCTGTTCACGTGCGGCTTCTGCCAGCACCAGTGCACCGGTGAGTCCACCGGTTTTATCCAGTTTAATGTTCACCATGTCATAGCGGTTTTTCAGCGCCGGTAAGCCTTCAACCGTATGACAGCTTTCGTCAGCGCAAATCGGCAGCGGGTGGATAAAGTTTTCCAGTACCGAATCCTCACCGGCAGGCAGCGGCTGTTCAAGCATCAGAATGCCGAGGTCAGCCAGCAACTGACAGCGAGCCGCCAGCCCGTCGCTTTGCCAGGCTTCATTGGCATCGATAATCAGCGAGGCGTTCGGCACGGCGGCACGCACCGCCACCAGCCGTTCGGCAATCAGGCGGTCATCAAGTTTGATTTTCAGCAGAGTCGCCCCCTTTTGTTGTAAGGCCAGCGCCGCTTCCGCCATCGCTTCCGGCGAACCGATACTTACTGTCTGCGCCATGCTGATGGAAGGCAGCGGTTCAGTGCCGGTCAGTTGCCATAAATTCAGGCCACTGGTCTGGGATTCAAGGTTCCACAGCGCACAGTCCAGCGCATTGCGGGCGGCGCCTGCCGGAAGTATCTGTTGCAATTTTTCGCGGCTGGCACCCTGTTCTATAGCGGTAACGACGCTGGCGATTTGTGCCATTACCGAGGTTTCGCTCTCGTCATAACGCGGATACGGCGTGCATTCCCCGACGCCGCGAATGCCGTTTTCTTCTATTTCGACCACCACCACCCGCGCTTCAGTGCGGCTGCCACGGGAGATCACAAACGGCGTATGTAACGGCCAGGCTTCAGGATAAAAGCGAACACTTCTCATAGCGTCTCCAATAGTGAAATGCGCCCTGCGGGATACAATCAATACATACAACTTATTAACAAATAATCTATATCCAACATAGCATTGTTCCCCTAAACTGAAAGCCGTTTGACTCAAATGGAAATAGGAAATAATCATGACCCAGACAGTACACTTTCAAAGCAACCCGGTTAGCGTTGCAGGCAAAATCCCTCAGAAAGGCGATGTTGCTAAGCCTTTCACCCTGGTCGCTAAAGATCTTTCTGATGTCAGCCTGAGCAGCTTCGCGGGCAAACGTAAAGTCCTGAACATTTTCCCAAGCATCGATACCGGCGTTTGCGCCACGTCCGTCCGCAAATTCAACCAACTGGCGGCTGACATCGACAACACTGTGGTGCTGTGCATTTCTGCTGATCTGCCCTTCGCACAGTCCCGTTTCTGCGGCGCGGAAGGCCTGTCCAATGTGATTACCCTGTCCACCCTGCGTGGCGGTGATTTCAAATCCGAATACGGCGTGGGCATTACCGATGGCGCGTTGTCCGGTCTGACTGCCCGTGCAGTTGTGGTGCTGGATGGTCAGGATAACGTGTTGTACAGCGAGCTGGTGAATGAAATCACCACTGAGCCTGACTATGAATCTGCGCTGGCTGTGCTGAAATAATCACTTTTTAGCAGATAAAAAAAAGCAACGGCGTAATCCGTTGCTTTTTTATTGTGCATAATTTCTGAACCGGGAATTACTCGTCGCTGTCGCCCGTTTCGCCACGACGACTGCTGAGGCCGTATTCGCGCAGTTTGTTAGCAATAGCCGTGTGTGAGACGCCCAGACGTTTCGCCAGTTTACGCGTGCTCGGATAAGTGCGGTAAAGCCGGGTCAGCACGGAGCGTTCGAAACGTTTGCTGATGTCGTCAAGCGAACCGTTCAGTGCTTCCTCACCTATCGTCACTTCAGCGTCAAAGTCCGGCAGAACGATGTCCTGCGGGCGTAGCTCTCCGCCTTCCAGTTGCGTCAGCGCACGATAAATGGCATTTTTCAACTGGCGGACGTTGCCCGGCCAGCCGTAGTGCGTCAGGTAATTCGCCAGTTGTGAAGACAGTTTCGGACGCGGCATCCCCTGTTCATCCGAGAAACGCGCCACGAACAGTTCCGTCAGCGGCATCACATCCGCAGGACGGTCGCGCAGCGGTGGCAGTGTCAGGCTCAGCACGTTCAGGCGGTAATACAGATCCTCACGGAACTCGCCGCGCTGCACCAGTTCCACCAGGTTTTTCTGAGTGGCGCACATCACGCGGACATCCACTTTCACTTCGTGCTCTTCACCCACGCGACGGAACGTACCGTCATTGAGGAAGCGCAGCAGTTTGATCTGCATTCTCGGCGACATTTCACCGATCTCATCGAGCAGCACGGAGCCGCCGTTAGCCTGTTCAAAGAAGCCTTTTTTGCCTTCCAGCGCATTCGGATAAGCGCCTGCCGCGTAGCCAAACAGCTCACTTTCTACGACGTCATCCGGCAGCGACGCACAGTTCAGACCGAGGAAAGGTTTTTTGCCGCGTGCGCTGCGCAGATGGCAGGCGTGCGCCAGTAAATCTTTACCGGTGCCGGTATCACCGACAATCAGCAGCGGCGCATCCAGCATGGCAAGTTTACGCGCCTGATCCAAAACGTGACGCATTTTGGTGCTGACTGCGACGATGTGGTCAAACTCACTGTCATCGTTAACAGTCAGATCCTGCAACTGACGTCCCATGCGGGCAGCCGATTTGAGCATGACGACAGCGCCGGCAATTCCGCCTTTTTCATCTTCGTCATCCACATGTATTGGCGTGAGATCCATCAGGAAATCCTGGCTGCGGATCACAATACGTTCGGTGTGTGGCTGGGCATTTTCGCTTTCCAGCCAGCGCGTGACGTTGTAACCGGTGATCAGATTCGCTGCTGTCACATTGCGGATTTTGTCTTCATCAAGTTCAAACAATGCCATCGCCGACGGATTGGCCTGCTCGACCTTGCCTTTCATATCAATGGAAAAAACCGGTTCCGGCATGGAAACCAGTAAAGCGCGTAACGCACGATGCTCCCGTTCGGAAGGCATGAACGACACGGTACGGACGTCCGTCACGCCGTCAATGCGGCGGATTTCAGCCATCAGGGCGCGAAAAGTATCAAAATCCAGTTGGGAAAAATTCAGGTAAATACGGCCAATCGAGGCAATCTCGATACCGCGTAAATCAATACTGCGTAAAACCAGTAAATCGAGGAGTTCACGGGTGAGACCCAGGCGGTCTTCGCAAAAAACTTCCAGACGCATCAGTGTTGACCTTTTTCTGCCGGTGCGGAAATCGCTGCAGGCATAATACTCTTTCATGTACACCGGAAGAAGAGACTGTCACGAAAAGTTGACAAAATAATTCGCTGAATGACATCTGACTGCCATGATGATCGGGTAAGGATTTTGCTTTCATAGTGATTTCTGCTGACAGCATCCGGCACATGTTGGTTTCGCCATCCCGCCTTTTTCTGCTACTATCGCCCTTCTGATTTCATCGCCAAATGGTTCCCGACTATGAAGTTCGTCTCCTTTAATATCAATGGATTGCGCGCACGTCCACATCAGCTTGCGGCAATAATCGAACAGCACCAGCCTGACGTTATTGGTTTACAAGAAACCAAGGTGCATGACGATATGTTCCCGCTGGAAGAAGTCAGCCAGCACGGGTATCACGTGTTTTATCACGGGCAAAAAGGCCATTACGGCGTTGCCATGCTGACCAAGCAAGAACCCGTCGCTGTACGCCGTGGTTTCCCCGGTGATGATGAAGAATCTCAGCGCCGCATCATCATGACCGATATCGAAACGCCACAAGGCATTCTGACGGTCATCAACGGTTACTTCCCGCAGGGTGAAAGCCGCGACCACCCGACTAAATTCCCGGCAAAAGAGAAGTTTTACCGTGATTTGCAGGATTACCTGACCACCAGTTTGTCGGTGAACAATCCGGTCGTGGTGATGGGCGATGTGAATATCAGCCCGACCGATCTGGACATTGGTATCGGCGAAGACAGTCGCAAACGCTGGCTGCGCACCGGTAAATGTTCGTTTCTGCCGGAAGAACGTGAGTGGATGGATCGCCTGAAAGGTTGGGGTCTGATCGACACCTTCCGTGCCGCCAACCCCGACACCGCTGATAAATTCTCGTGGTTTGATTACCGTTCACGCGGCTTTGATGAAAACCGTGGTCTGCGTATTGATCTGATCATGGCGAGCACGCCGCTGGCCGCGCGTTGTATCGCCACCGGGATTGATTACGATATCCGCGGGATGGAAAGGCCGTCTGACCATGCGCCAATCTGGGCGACGTTCGACCTGAAGTAATGACCATGAAAACGATTGACGTGGTCGCCGCCCTGATTGAGCGCGAGGGCAAATTACTGCTTGCCCGAAGGGATGCGTCCGGCGATCAGGCCGGTTTGTGGGAATTCCCCGGCGGCAAAGTCGAAGCCGGGGAAAGCCAGCCTGCTGCATTAGTGCGCGAGTTGCAGGAAGAAATGGACATCACTGCCACGGTGGAAGATTTCATCGCTACCAGCGTTATGCAACAGTCTGAACGGTTGATTCGTTTGCATGGCTGGCGGGTCAGCGGGTTTACCGGCGAGATTAGGTTACAGTGTCACTCTGAAATCTGTTGGGTAACGCCGGATGAGGTGCTGTCGTTTGAACTGGCACCGGCGGATATCCCGCTGGCACAAGCTTATCTGGCGAAATTTGCCGGTTAGCGATCATGGCAAATAAAAAGGCGCGGACTGTTGCCAGTTCCGCGCCTTTTTTGTCTGAACATTTTAAGAAAGCCTTATTTCTTCAACACTTGCCATTTCAGTTCGTTGGTGCCCACCACATTCGGATCACGGGAACACTGCAGGACCACGCTGTCTGCCGTGACAACGGCCCCCTCGCTGTAACTCTGGTTGTTGTAGATACAGCAATTGTGGCAGGTTGGCGCGCTGTTATTGTTGTTGCCGCTGTTCTGCCAGATTTGCGGCGGCAATGGCACAACGACATCCGTACCGTTGCCGATATTGCTGCGGTTCGCCATCGCCGGTGCAGCCAGCAACGCGGAACTGATCAGCGCTGCCATCAGAACTTTACGGATAAAAACATTATTCATCACTGTTTGCTTCCTTCCCTTTGGTACTCGCTTTGCGGCGTTTAGGGGCGCTTTTGCCTTTCGCCACAGCGCCCGCCGGTTTGGAAGGCAGACTGCGGAATGCCGAAGACACCCGGTTCGTTTTGGCCTGCATGATGAGATTCTGCAACGTCGCGACCAGCGGTTGCATGAAATCCTGATAACGGCAGCTCTTTTCACTGATACGCGTCAGCGTGGATTCCCAGTCAGCGGTCATATCCGGGCGGGCGGCGATGTCCGGCAGCGAGTGGATCAGCGCGCGGCCGGTATCGCTGGAATGAATATAGCGCCCTTTCTTGTACAAAAATTCGCGGCGGAACAGCAGCTCGATAATCCCGGCACGCGTTGCTTCCGTACCTAATCCATCTGTCGCACGCAGGATTTTTTTCAGTTCTTTATCCTGCACAAAACGCGCAATCCCGGTCATCGCGGAAAGCAATGTAGCATCGGTAAAAGGCCGCGGCGGCTGGGTCTGGCGTTCAACCACTTCTCCGCGCTCGCACAACAGTTCGTCACCTTTGGCCACCACCGGCAGCGGCGTGCCTTCGTTTTCCTCGTCGCGTTCTTTACTGCCCAGCAACGTGCGCCAGCCCGCCTCGGCCAGAAAACGCGCTTTGGCGATAAATTTACCGCCCGCGATATCCAGGTCGATAACACATTTGCGGTAAACCGCATCCGGGCAGAACTGCATCAGATACTGACGCGCCACCAGACCGTAAATTTTGCGTTCGTCATCCGTCAGGTTGACGTTGCTGCTGCGCGCCGTCGGGATAATCGCATGGTGCGCATCAACCTTTTTGTCATCCCAGCAACGGTTACGTAAATCGGTATCCACGGCCGGTTGTGGCATTAGGTCAGGCCGGTGAACGCCAATGGCATTCAGCACGGCATGACGACCGGCAAAATGCTCTTCTGGCAGGTATCGGCAATCCGAACGCGGATACGTAATCAATTTGTGCGTTTCGTACAATTTCTGGCAGATATCAAGGATCTGCTGGGCGCTCAGCCCAAAGGCTTTAGAGCCTTCAATCTGCAATGTAGAAAGCGAAAACGGCAACGGCGCAATATCATTCTCACGCTTGTCATTATAGCCGGTGACCATCGCCGGTTGTCCGGCAATGCGCGCCACAACGTGATCGGCCAGCGGACGGTGCAGCAATCGCCCTTCTTCATCCTGATACGGCTCGCAGGAATCACTCGGCTGCCACAGCGCGACAAAGCGCTCTTCGGCAGGCGTGACGATATGCGCTTTTACTTCAAAGAAATCTTTCGGCACGAAGTTTTCGATATCTTCATCGCGACGGACCACCAGTCCGAGAACCGGTGTCTGTACGCGTCCGACGGAGAGCACGCCGTTGTAACCGGCGTTGCGCCCCAGAATGGTGTAGGCGCGGGTCATATTGATGCCGTAAAGCCAGTCGGCACGGGCGCGGGCCAGCGCGGAAACACACAGCGGAATAAAGTCACGGTTGTCGCGCAGCCGCTCAATAGCGCGTTCGACGGCCTGCGGGTTGAGATCGTTAATCAGGCAGCGCTGAGTCGCGTGACGTTTTTCCGGCGTCAGTTCGAGATAATCCAGCACTTCATCCACCAGCAACTGCCCTTCGCGATCCGGGTCACCGGCGTGGACAACCTGCGAGGCCTCGAGCAATAAGCGTTTAATCACGTTGAGTTGTTTGGCGACGGAAGAACGCGGCTGAAGCTGCCACTTTTCAGGAATGATCGGCAAATCGGCGAGCGACCAGCGCGCAAAGCGGCTGTCGTAGGCATCGGGCTGCGCCTGTTCGAGTAAGTGGCCGACGCACCAGGTCACCACCTGATCGTTGCCACAGGCAATATAACCATCGCCCCGGCGATGAGGTTTCGGCAGGACATCCGCAATCGCGCGGGCAAGGCTGGGTTTTTCGGCAATGAACAGACGCATCAACAGGCACCTGTTTGCGGTGTAATCGCGACAAAGATTTCCATTATCCCACCCTTCATTTCACTACGTCCTCATCATGCAGAGTGGCTATGTTAGCCGCTGACGGCGTAATTAGTAAGATGGTTACAAGGATCCGCGACGGCGGTCGCTCATTTAGGCAGCAAAAAACCGGTTTAATCGGAAAAGGCCGATCAAAACCGGTTAATAAGCGAGCGGTCTGATTTTACAAATGCGTGACGAATGGCGTGCTGTCGGCCGGGATCACCTGCAAACTGGCTTTCAGTTGCGGTGTACCGAGATACAGGAAACCGACGATTTTATCGTTTTCACCACATTTGAATGTCTTGCGCACGTCCGGATGATCAGTCCACGCGCCGGTACGCCAGATGCCGTTAAAACCCTGCGCCAGTGCAGCCATCTGCATGGCGTGAACCGCACAACCGGCGGAAAGCAACTGTTCCCATTGCGGTACTTTAGGACTTTCTTTGCACACGGCAATCACGGTAATAATTTGCGGTGCGCGCAAGGGCGCCTGCGTGGCTTTCTCAATGGCTTTTTCATCCGCGCCGTCTTTTATGGCGGCCGCGCGCAGTACCTCACTGAAACGGGTCAGGCCGTCGTTTTCAGCAATGACAAAACGCCAGGGTTGCAGGGCACCGTGATCCGGGGCGCGCATACCCGCATGGATGATGTTTTGCAGCGCTTCACCGGCCGGTGCCGGAGCAGCCAGGCGGGAAGCAGAACGGCGGTTGAGTAATAAGTCCAAAGCGTCCATGATGTTCTCCTGAGAATAATTGCTATTTGAATTACGTTAACATAATCGTAACGCCTTTTTCCAACGGTCAACTGGCTTTCAGATAATGCATCACTGCCAAACTCTGACATGATTTAAAGCTGACATTTTTCTGGCGGGTCATTAGGATAGCGGGACTTATCTGTCTTGTTGGAGAGACCATGCGCACATTGTGGCGAATTATCGCCGGTTTTTTTAAGTGGACCTGGCGTCTTCTTAATTTCGTCAGAGAATTTATTCTCAACGTATTCCTTATTCTCATTATTCTGGCTGGTGTTGGCATCTGGTATGCCGTGCAGGACAAGCCTGTCGAAACGACCCAAGGTGCACTGCTGGTTGATCTCAGCGGCTCAGTGGTCGACAAGCCTTCCGTCAATAATAAAGTCCGTCAGTGGGGCCGCGAATTGCTGGGCACGTCGAGCAGCCGCTTGCAGGAGAACTCGCTGTTTGATCTCGTCGAGACCATCCGCTCCGCTAAAGACGACAAAAACGTTACCGGGATTGTGTTACAGCTGACCGATTTCACCGGCACCGACCAGTCTTCACTGCAGTACATCGGTAAAGCGCTGCGTGAATTCCGCGATGCAGGCAAACCAGTTTACGCCATCGGCGACAGCTATAACCAGTCACAATATTATCTGGCCAGTTATGCCAACAAAATCTATCTGTCGCCACAGGGCGCGGTCGATCTTCACGGTTTTGCCACTAACAATCTGTATTACAAATCCCTGCTGGATAAGCTGAAAGTCACCACCAATATCTTCCGCGTCGGAACCTATAAATCTGCCGTTGAGCCATTGATCCGTGATGATATGTCTCCTGACGCCCGTGAGGCAGACAGCCGCTGGATTGGCGGATTGTGGACCAACTATCTCAATACCGTGTCAGCCAACCGTCAGATCACGCCCGAACAACTGTTCCCGGGTGCGGCGGGCGTGCTGGCGGGTATGCAGGCAACCGGCGGTGATATGGCGCAATATGCGCTGAAAGCCAAGCTGGTTGATGCACTGGCGTCACGCACCGAAGCCGACAACGAGATGGTGAAAGCCTTTGGCTGGAACAAAGACACCAAAGACTTTAATTACACCAGCATTTACGATTATTCACCGAAGCCAAAACCGGACAACAACGATCCGCAAATCGCGGTTATCTTTGCCACCGGTGCAATTAACGACGGTGAAGAACAACCGGGCGCAGTCGGTGGCGACACCACGGCACAGCAAATTCGTGATGCCCGTCTGGATCCGAAAGTGAAAGCGATTGTCTTGCGCGTTAACAGCCCGGGCGGCAGCGTCAGCGCTTCTGAAGTGATCCGTTCCGAACTCGCGGCTGCAAAAGCCGCAGGCAAACCGGTTGTGGTTTCAATGGGCGGTATGGCGGCATCCGGCGGTTACTGGATTTCCACACCAGCCAACTACATCATCGCCAGCCCGAGCACCCTCACCGGCTCCATCGGTATCTTTGGTGTAATCAACACGTACCAGAACACGCTCGATTACGCGGGTGTGCATACCGACGGCGTGGCAACGTCACCGCTGGCGGATATCGCTTCCACCAAAGCGCTGCCGCCGGAGTTCTCGCAGATGATGCAACTCAATATCGAGAACGGTTATAAAACCTTCCTCGGTCTGGTTGCCGATTCACGCCACAAAACGCCTGAGCAGATCGACCAGATCGCCCAGGGCCACGTGTGGATCGGTTCAGATGCCAAAGCCAATGGCCTGGTTGATGAGCTGGGTGATTTCGATGACGCCGTGAAGAAAGCCGCTGAACTGGCCAAACTGCCAAAATGGCAACTGAACTGGTATGTCAGCGAGCCAAGCCTGAGCGACCTGGTATTCTCGCAGGTCAGCGCATCGGTTCACGCTATGTTACCGGCGGCAATCCAGGCGTATCTGCCTGCGCCGGTGAGCAAAATGGCCATGGCGCTGAAATCACAGGCTGACCTGTTCAGCAACATGAACGATCCGCAGAACCGTTACGCACTCTGCCTGACCTGTGGTGATGTGAAGTAACGTTCCGTTTTGGGATAATGTGGGATAAAGAATCGCCTTAATGCACAGCCCGGAGCTTCTTGCTGAGAACTCCGGGCTTTTTTAGGGTGGGACGTCAGCCACGAAGCCTTTATACTTAGCGCAGTTGCTTTCACCTTTCTAAAAAAGAACATCTTCGATGACTAAAAAATCTATTTACGTTGCCTATACCGGCGGCACAATCGGTATGCAGCGTTCTGAACAGGGTTACATTCCGGTGTCCGGCCATTTACAACGTCAGCTGGCGCTGATGCCTGAATTCCATCGCCCTGAGATGCCTGAATTTACCATTCAGGAATACGCGCCTCTGATGGATTCCTCCGACATGACACCGGAAGACTGGCAGCACATCGCCGATGATATTCAGGCGCATTACGACGACTACGACGGTTTTGTTATCCTGCACGGCACCGACACCATGGCATTCACCGCTTCTGCGCTGTCGTTCATGCTGGAAAATCTGAGCAAACCGGTGATTGTGACAGGGTCACAGATTCCGCTTGAAGCGTTGCGTTCTGATGGTCAGATCAATCTACTGAACTCGCTGTATATCGCCGCGAATCATCCGGTCAACGAAGTCACCCTGTTCTTCAACAACCGTCTGTATCGCGGCAACCGCAGCACCAAAGCGCACGCAGATGGTTTCGATGCATTTGCCTCACCGAACCTTTCGCCGCTGCTGGAAGCCGGGATCCACATCCGCCGACTTTCCACGCCGTCACTGCCTGAAGTGCCTGCGGCGAAGCTGAAAGTGCATCACATCACGCCACAACCGATCGGCGTGGTAACGATCTACCCGGGCATTTCCGCCGAAGTGGTACAAAACTTCCTGATGCAACCGGTAAAAGCGCTGATCCTGCGCTCCTACGGCGTCGGTAATGCCCCGCAAAAAGGTGACCTGCTGAAAGTGCTGAAAGACGCATCTGAGCGCGGCATTGTGGTGGTTAATCTGACGCAATGTATTTCAGGGCGCGTCAATATGGGCGGCTATGCTACCGGCAACGCCCTCGCCCATTCCGGCGTGATCAGCGGGTTTGATATGACCGTGGAAGCGGCACTGACCAAGTTGCATTATCTGCTCAGCCAGTCACACACTCCCGAGGAAATCCGCGAACTGATGCAGCAAAACCTGCGCGGCGAACTCACCGAATAAATAAGAGGGCGATATGAAATCTGCTTTGTTGCTGGTCGATCTGCAAAATGATTTTTGTCGCAGCGGCGCGCTGGCCGTGACTGACGGCGACGCCACGATTGCGGTTGCCAATAAGATGATGACATGGTGTAAAAGCCATGACATCGCCGTGGTGGCATCGCAGGACTGGCATCCGGCCGGACATCGCAGCTTTGCGGTGAATTCCCACGCGGAGCCCTGGACGTCGGGCGAACTGAACGGTCTGCCGCAGGTCTGGTGGCCGGTTCACTGCGTTCAGCGCGAACCGGGCGCTGAATTTCACCCGGGGCTGAACCTGCCGCAGGTGGATTTTGTGGTGCAGAAAGGCACCAATCCTGACATCGACAGTTACAGTGCGTTTTTCGATAACGGACATCGTGCTGCTACGATGCTCAATGACTGGCTGCAAGCGGCGCAGATTACACATTTGTATGTAATGGGGCTGGCGACGGATTACTGTGTGAAATTCACGGTGCTGGATGCGCTGGAGCAAGGCTATCAGGTGACACTGCTGACCGACGGTTGCCGTGGCGTCAATCTGCAACCCGAAGACAGTGCTGAAGCGGTTGAAGCGATGCGTAAAGCGGGGGCAAAAATCAGTACCTCTGAGGCAGTAACAGGCTGAATTTGTCTTCCCGTCTGACTTGATAAAGGCGCTTCAGCGCCTTTATCAGCAAACAGCACTTTCGCAACCCGCCCACTTACTCCGGCTTCAGTTTAATCAGCGTATCCTGCGTAAATTGCTGTTTCAGTTCCTGCTTGCTTTTGGTGACAATCTGCCCGTCCGTGCCAATGCTCATGTGCTGGGCATCAACATTGTGACGCGACTGATACAGCATCACGGCCTGCAGGCTGTGCTCTTTCTGTTCCGGCGTCAGCGCGACACCGTCCGGCCACTTTCCGAGTTCAACTGCCTGCGCGAGACGTGCGTAAATTTCCGGCGTCATTACATCAATAAGTTGATTAATTTCCATCTGAGCACCTTGTGTTCATCTGTATTATTCAAACGGTTTTGAATAATAGCTGAATCGATTTTGTCGGTAAAATTACATCACCATTTTCTTGCGAACTAACCGCGGGTTTTATTGCCACTTTTGCCATCCGTAAAGCTCATTGAGGCAGAGTTTATGCAGTAACGTTCACCTGTCGGTTTCGGGCCATCCGGGAAAACATGCCCCAGATGAGCTTCACAGCGGGAGCAGCGGATTTCGACACGCGCCATTTTATGCGAATTATCAGTGAGATATTTGATCGCATCAGGGTTAACTGGCTGATAAAAACTTGGCCAGCCACAGCCGGAATCGTATTTGGTATCGGAGTAGAACAACGCTGACTCACAGACCACGCAATGATAAATCCCTTCGCGGCGGTTGTGCAGCAACTTTCCGGAGAACGGAGGTTCTGTTCCGTGTTCCTGCGTGACATAACGTTGAATTTCAGTGAGTTGCTCAAGTGTAGGGGAAGATTTGGCTTCAATGCTCATGATTCTCGTTCTCTGACGAATATAAAAATCAACTTAAATAACAGTTTATAATAACAAAAAATTAACAACGAGTCTGCCCGTTTTGTCCTAAACTGTATGGCATCAGCGTTAGCCCGCTTGCAACTTGTGATGGCGATCACACTCCTGATCTTCCGGCTCTTTATATTCTGTTTTTCGCCCCCATGTGGTTGTGAGCCGATTTAAAAACGGAACGTGCAATAAGCGAGCAAGAGTAGGTCGTCGCTTTGACTTACAGCAATAATTGACACGATTCCGCTTGACGCTCAGCAAGGTTTTTGTAATTTTACAACCAACCTTTTATTCACTAAAAAAATAGCTGGTGGAATATATGACTATCAAAGTAGGTATCAACGGTTTTGGCCGTATCGGTCGCATTGTTTTCCGTGCTGCTCAAGAACGTTCTGACATCGAGATCGTAGCAATCAACGATCTGTTAGACGCGGACTACATGGCATACATGCTGAAGTACGACTCAACTCATGGTCGTTTCAACGGTACTGTTGAAGTTAAAGACGGTCACCTGGTTGTTAACGGCAAAACCATCCGTGTTACCGCTGAGCGTGACCCAGCTAACCTGAAATGGAATGAAGTTAACGTTGACGTTGTAGCTGAAGCTACTGGTCTGTTCCTGGATGATGCGACTGCTCGTAAGCACATCACTGCAGGCGCTAAGAAAGTTGTTCTGACTGGTCCTTCTAAAGACAACACCCCAATGTTCGTTATGGGTGTTAACCATAAAGAATACGCAGGTCAGGAAATCGTTTCTAACGCATCTTGCACCACTAACTGCCTGGCACCACTGGCTAAAGTTATCAACGACAACTTCGGTATCGTTGAAGCACTGATGACCACTGTTCATGCAACTACCGCAACTCAGAAAACCGTTGATGGCCCGTCTCACAAAGACTGGCGCGGCGGCCGCGGCGCATCCCAGAACATCATCCCTTCTTCTACCGGTGCTGCTAAAGCAGTAGGTAAAGTTATCCCAGCTCTGAACGGTAAACTGACGGGTATGGCGTTCCGCGTTCCTACTCCTAACGTTTCTGTTGTTGACCTGACTGCACGTCTGGAAAAACCAGCGTCTTACAAAGAAATCTGCGCAGTAATCAAAGCAGCTTCTGAAGCAGGCGATCTGAAAGGCGTTCTGGGCTACACCGAAGACGACGTAGTATCTACCGACTTCAACGGCGAAAAACTGACTTCCGTATTCGATGCGAAAGCAGGTATCGCGCTGAACGACAACTTTGTGAAACTGGTTTCCTGGTACGACAACGAAACTGGCTATTCAAACAAAGTATTGGATCTGATCGCTCACGTTTCCAAATAATTGGTTATGTGAATGAACTGATTGAAGGGCGACGCAAGTCGCCCTTTTGCTTTCTGTCGGATGCACTTTTTTATCAGCACATGAGTGCGATCAAACAGACGGGTTTGGTTCATGTGTAGTCTTGGTTCTAAATCGTAATTGTTTAACCCTGACAGGATTTTAGATAATGACAGAACAACTCTTTTCTCTTCCGATCGTAAACCAAATCTCTACCTCCGTTAGCCAGCGTCTTGTCGACGAACTGCCGGTACTCGTGGTGACTCATCCGAAAGTCCGTGCTGCCATTGCCCTGCAAGGTGCACATCTGTTGGCATGGCAGCCTGAAGGCGAAGAGCCGGTGCTATGGATGAGCAGCGCCAGCGCGTTCAAAGAAGGCGTTGCGATTCGTGGCGGTATCCCTATCTGCTGGCCGTGGTTTGGTCCGGCGGGCAAACCCTCACACGGTTTTGCACGTAACGTTGCGTGGGAACTGACTGACCACAAAGAAACTGACGAAAATGTGGTACTGACCTTAACGCTGAAAAGCTCCCCTGAAACACTGGAATTATGGCCGCATGCATTCACGCTGACGGCACGCTTCACGCTCGGCGCAACCTGCCACATCGAGCTGGAATCAACCGGTGATTTCGAAGCCAACAGCGCCCTGCACACCTATTTCAACATTGGCGACATCGCCGATGTCACTATTAAAGGCCTGGGCAACAACTTTATTGATAAAGTCGATGGCGCGAAAGCCAAACAGGAAGACGGTGATCTGACCTTCACGGGCCAGACTGACCGCATCTACACCCAGCCGCAAGCCACCAGCGAAATCGTTGATCCGGTTCTGAAACGTACGCTGGTTGTCGCACATGAAAATAACGCCGATGTGGTGGCCTGGAATCCGGGTTCTGCACTGTCGGTGAGCATGGCTGATATGCCGG
The DNA here is from genome assembly GCF_963881615.1 of Rahnella sp. CJA17(1/100). NCBI lineage: Bacteria > Pseudomonadati > Pseudomonadota > Gammaproteobacteria > Enterobacterales > Yersiniaceae > Rahnella > Rahnella sp. CJA17(1/100). The sequence goes on from NZ_CAWOJA010000033.1 coordinate 458,757, forward strand.
ATGACGGATATAAAACCATGGTGTGCGTTGAAACGGCGCAAGTTTCCCATACACACACCTCTATGCATGCCGCGCCAGCGCGTCTGGCAGTGACCTTCTCTGTCCGTAAATAACCGGTTTAGGTTTGCAGCAAAGATGACAAAGGGGCCAGATGGCCCCTTTTTATCGTCTGATGACCGATGTGAATGATTGACTTCAAACCATATCCAGCGGCGTTTTATGATTCGGTGCCGGGAATACTGTGTCAATTCGTGCTATTTCATCGGCCGTCAGGCTGAGCGTCAGCGCCGCCGCATTATCTTTCACGTGCTGCGGTTGTACCGCTTTAGGAATAGCGATCACGTTACCGGTGCGCGTTACCCAGGCCAGAGCAATCTGCGCGCTGCTGACACCCCGAGCGTTGGCGATTTCCTGCATCACCGGTGCAGTCAGGACGTTGTGACGTAACTTGCCGGCCTGCGCCAGCGGGCAATAGGCCATAACGGGAACGCTGTGCTCCTCACACCATGGCAGCAGGTCAAACTCAATGCCACGGGCTGCCGCGTGATACAGCACCTGATTGGTCATGCATGCATTGCCTCCGGGGATTTTCCACAGCGCCTGCATATCGTCAGTATCAAGATTAGAGACACCCCAGCGCCGGATTTTGCCGGATTGCTGCAATTTTTCCATCGCCGCGACAGTGTCATGTAGCGGAATCGAACCACGCCAGTGCAACAAATACAGGTCTAGACAATCTGTTTTTAAACGCTTCAGACTTTGCTCACAGGCGGCGATCGCTTTCGCGCCACCGGCATGATGCGGATACACTTTTGACACCAGAAACACGTCATCACGCCGCCCGGATATCGCTTCACCGACCACCCTTTCCGCACCGCCATCCGCGTACATTTCTGCGGTGTCGATCAGCGTCATACCGGCATCCAGCCCTTGCTGCAAGGCCTTCACTTCGGCACGGAGATCACTGTTCCGTTCCCCCATATACCAGGTACCTTGTCCGATTGCGGGTACTGTCGTGCCATCAGGCAATTGCACGGTCTTCGCTTTCATCTGTTTCCTCCGGTTGGGTCATAGCTGAAAAGTTAATTCGATTCTTTGAAAATTTACTGATCTATAAATGTGCAAATGGGGCGATACGCCCCATTAATGTGCAATATGTTCACCATAATGGTGCATTGCCTCAGAAGGTGTAAGTCACACCCGTCCACAACACGCCAGTCCAGTTATTTTCGATGATCGGGCTGTCGGTCACTTCACTGGACAGACGCAGGTAGCGGCCGGTCACGAACCCTTGCCATGCAGGCGTGAAGTTATATTTTGCGGAGACTTCAACATACGGGCTGAAGCTGTCGTTCGGGGAATAGCTGTGGAAGCCACTGCGACGGGATTCGTCTTTGGTCACGCCATAATAATACTGGGTGAGATTCGAGCTAAACCAGGTCACACCAAAGCCCGGCACCACAGCCCAGTTAGAGCCTTTAATGGCATACAGGTAGCCCAGGTCAGCAGTCATGCCATTGCTGGTATCCAGCGTATCCGCATTGAAGCTGGCGCGGAGGGTACCCCACTCGGCGTTATGCGAATAAGCCAGACCGGCCATCAGCGTTGAGTGACGTTTATCGAGGCGCTTCATGCGCTTATCGTCGCTGTCGCTTGGATCAAAGCTCAACGGGAAATAGCTGGCGGTGACGCTCAGTTTGTTGGCGTCATCATTCCACAGGTAATAGCCCGCCATCAGGGTGTGGAAATAGAAATCATCATTGTCGTAATTGATGATCGGTACCGGGTATACGTGGTCATTATTACCACGGTACGGATCCGGAGCGACCAGCGCAGATGCACCCGCCTGCCAGGTTCCCGCCACGGCAGCATGACTGCAAAGCACTGCCGCGCTAACGATGGACAGTGTTTTTAGATTGATCATTTTCATTGTCTTAATTCCATTAAGTAAAAAAACGTCGCTAGTGTAAATGAACCTTAAACGTCACGCTTAGCAATTCTGGGTCTATAAAAAGACATATCCAGAAAAACCGGGGCGATCGCACAATTTAACTGCAAAATATGAAATAAAAATGACTAAAGAAACAACTTCCGCTCTGCAGGGCACGTCCTGTAAGGCTTTTCAGAGCATTCCGCACAACTGAGTCATTGATATGACTTAAAAAACGCCAAAACCAGAGAGGAAATTTTCTTAATGCCAAACTACGCTTATAAATAGATGAAAGACTTAGCCTGAACGGTTGCCCGTCCCACCGAATAAAGACAGTTCTCAAACCATCGAGATTGTCGCTTTCCAAGGGGTTTTGCAAGTTGGCATAAGGGTTGCTGTATTTCAGGTGGGAGATCTTTCTTCCGGGAGCGCTGAAAAAAGCTCTCATTAACCTGTGCGTTACCCGAATCATTGGAATTGCAGCAAGGCGGCAAGTGAATGATTCCCGATGAGCTTACACAGTTAAGTGACCCGGGTGAACAAGCGAAGCCAACGAAGGTGCGGTTCCAAAGACGAAGGGTAAAATAACGAAGGACGGGCATCGTATGAACATATTTGACCATTATCGCCAGCGCTATGAGGCTGCCAAGGACGAAGAGTTCACACTGCAGGAATTTCTTACCATTGCACGGCAAGATCGCAGTGCTTATGTCAATGCGGCGGAACGTCTGTTGATGGCAATCGGTGAACCAGCGATGGTAGATACCGCGCTTGAACCACGCCTGTCGCGTTTATTCTCGAACCGTGTTGTTGCACGTTACCCTGCATTTGAAGAATTTTACGGCATGGAAGAGGCTATCGAACAGATTGTCTCCTACCTGAAACACGCCGCGCAGGGTCTGGAAGAAAAGAAACAAATCCTTTATTTACTGGGCCCGGTGGGTGGCGGTAAATCGTCACTGGCCGAACGGCTGAAATCCCTGATGCAACGTGTACCGATTTACGTGCTGAGCGCCAACGGCGAACGCAGCCCGGTAAACGACCATCCGCTGTGCCTGTTCAATCCGCAGGAAGATGCGCATATTCTGGAAAAAGAATACAACATTCCTCCGCGCTATCTCGGCACCATCATGTCGCCATGGGCGGCAAAACGTCTGCATGAATTCGGGGGGGACATCACGAAGTTTAAAGTCGTGAAAGTCTGGCCGTCGATTCTCGAACAAATCGCCATCGCCAAAACGGAACCGGGCGACGAAAACAACCAGGACATCTCCGCACTGGTCGGGAAAGTGGATATCCGTAAACTGGAAAACCACGCGCAAAATGATCCTGATGCTTACGGTTATTCCGGTGCTTTATGCCGCGCTAACCAGGGTGTGATGGAATTCGTTGAGATGTTTAAGGCACCGATTAAGGTGCTGCACCCGTTACTGACGGCGACACAGGAAGGTAACTATAACGGTACCGAAGGGATCTCCGCCCTGCCGTTCAACGGCATTATTCTGGCGCACTCCAACGAATCTGAATGGGTGACGTTCCGTAACAACAAGAATAATGAAGCTTTCCTTGACCGTGTGTACATCGTGAAAGTGCCTTATTGCCTGCGCGTGTCTGAAGAGATGAAAATCTACGACAAGCTGCTCAGCAACAGTGAACTCTCGCATGCTCCTTGTGCACCGGGAACTCTGGAAACGCTCGCGCGTTTCTCGATTCTCTCGCGCCTGAAAACGCCTGAAAACTCCAGCAGTTATTCCAAAATGCGGGTGTATGACGGTGAAAGCCTGAAAGATACCGACCCGAAAGCCAAGTCCTATCAGGAATACCGCGATTATGCGGGCGTAGATGAAGGCATGAACGGGCTGTCGACGCGCTTTGCGTTTAAAATTCTCTCCCGTGTTTTCAACTTTGACCATGTAGAAGTGGCTGCCAACCCGGTGCATTTGTTCTACGTGCTGGAACAGCAAATCGAGCGCGAACAGTTCCCGCAGGACATCGCTGAAAAATATCTGGAGCACTTGAAAGGCTATCTGATCCCGAAATACGCTGAGTTTATCGGTAAAGAGATCCAGACTGCTTATCTGGAATCCTATTCAGAATACGGACAAAACATTTTCGACCGTTATGTTACCTACGCTGACTTCTGGATCCAGGATCAGGAATACCGCGATCCGGATACCGGCCAACTGTTTGACCGTGAATCGCTGAATGCCGAGCTGGAAAAAATCGAAAAACCGGCCGGGATCAGCAACCCAAAAGATTTCCGTAACGAAATCGTCAACTTCGTGCTGCGTGCCCGCGCCAATAACAGCGGCCGCAATCCAAACTGGACCAGTTACGAAAAACTGCGTACGGTCATTGAGAAAAAAATGTTCTCAAATACCGAGGAATTACTGCCAGTTATCTCGTTTAACGCCAAGACGTCGACAGATGAACAGAAAAAACATGATGATTTTGTCGACAGAATGATGGAGAAAGGATACACACGCAAACAGGTACGCCTGCTGTGTGAATGGTACCTGCGCGTAAGAAAATCCTCGTAACAGAAGATCGTTGGCAACGTCGTTTGGGGGAAATATGACGTATTTTATTGACCGTCGGCTGAATGGCAAGAATAAAAGCGCGGTGAACCGCCAGCGCTTTTTGCGCCGCTATAAGTCGCAAATCAAACAGTCGATTGCCGAGGCCATCAACAAGCGTTCGGTTACCGACGTGGATAGCGGGGAATCCGTTTCGATCCCCAATTCCGATATCAACGAGCCCATGTTTCATCAGGGTCGCGGTGGCTTGCGCCACCGTGTTCATCCCGGCAACGACCACTTTGTGCAGAATGACCGCATCGAACGACCGCAGGGGGGCGGTGGTGGCGGCAGTGGTCAGGGCGATGCCAGCAAGGATGGTGAAGGCGAAGATGAGTTTTCATTCCAGATTTCAAAGGACGAATATCTCGATCTGCTGTTTGAAGATCTGGCGCTGCCAAACCTGAGAAAAAACCAGCATAAACAGCTGAATGAATTTAAAACCCACCGCTCCGGTTACACGTCTAATGGCGTACCGGCCAATATCAGTGTGGTGCGCTCTTTGCAAAACTCGCTGGCCCGCCGCACGGCGATGACAGCGGGTAAAAAACGCGAGCTGCGTGAGCTGGAATCGACGCTGACCGAGGTCGAGCACAGCGAACCGGCACAATTACTGGAAGAAGAACGGCTGCGTAAAGAGATTGCTGAGCTGAGGGCAAAAATTGCCAAAACGCCTTTCATCGATACCTTTGATTTGCGCTACCGTAACTATGAACGTCGCCCCGAGCCTTCGAGCCAGGCGGTGATGTTCTGTCTGATGGATGTCTCCGGTTCGATGGATCAGGCAACCAAAGACATGGCCAAACGTTTCTATATCCTGCTCTATCTGTTCCTGAGCCGGACGTATAAGAACGTCGACGTGGTCTATATCCGTCACCATACACAGGCTAAAGAAGTGGATGAACAGGAGTTCTTCTACTCGCAGGAAACCGGCGGGACCATCGTTTCGAGTGCACTGAAACTGATGGATGAAGTCATTCAGGAACGCTACGACCCGGCGCAGTGGAATATTTATGCTGCGCAGGCCTCCGATGGCGATAACTGGGCTGACGACTCCCCGCTCTGCCATCAGCTTCTGGCACAGAAGATCCTGCCGATGGTGCGTTATTACAGCTATATCGAAATCACCCGCCGCGCCCACCAGACGCTGTGGCGTGAATACGAAGTGCTACAGGAGAAATTCGATAATTTCGCCATGCAGCATATCCGTGAACAGGAAGATATTTATCCGGTATTCAGGGAGCTGTTTCATAAGCAGGTTCAGGATCATTAATGTTTAGCCTTTAAAAACAGCCGGTTAAGTTACTTTTACTGGCTGTTTCCCTTCACTTTTGAGTACATATCCCCTTTCAATGAGATCAACAACTTACTCTTTGTTTTGGTGAAGATTCTCTTTCCAGTCGTCCACATCATACCGTTTCATATGACGCAACAGCAGAGTGAGTAAAATAATTTATTGATGAAAAAAGTAAATATCACCATTTATGAACGTATTTATTGGCAAATCATTTCAAAAGTGATGGGCATGCGAAAATAAAGTTACTATGGACTTCTCACCGGCATGCCTGCAAATGAAGTGGTCAACAAAAACTGGCCACAGTTTTAGAGTTTTTCCAGAACAATCGCTCTGACTCATTGGGTGTTAAGCCACCGTTATATTGGTGGCGTCTGAGCTGGCTGTAATAACCAATGATGTAATTTGTTATTGATCTATTTGCTTCGCTAAAATTAGCGTATCCACAGTTCGGTACCCATTCTGATTTCAGGCTGCGAAAAAATCGTTCCATTGGGCT